>JAGXBG010000179.1 GCA_018971215.1 Alphaproteobacteria bacterium | reverse complement strand
GATGCGGTCGAGCGCCTCGCCATGGCCTATCCGTCGATCGCCTTCACCGTGATCGGCGACGAGGAGAAGCCGCTGCTGCGCATGACCGCCTCCGAGCCCGATCTCGCCGGCAAATCGGCGGATGACATCCGCCGGGCGCGGCTTGGCGCGATCCTCGGTCGCGACTTTGCCGACAATGCGCTCGCCATCGACGCGACGCGCGAAGGCTTCCGCCTGACCGGCTTCGCCGGCCTGCCGACGCTCAACCGCGCCACGGCGCGCGACCAGTATCTCTTCGTCAACGGCCGGCCGGTGCGCGACAAGTTGCTGGCCGGCGCGGTGCGCGGCGCGTATCAGGATTTCCTGGCGCGCGACCGCCATCCGATGGTCGTGCTGTTCCTCACCGGCCCGGAAGACGACATCGACGTCAACGTCCATCCCGCCAAAGCCGAAGTACGTTTCCGCGACGCCGCGCTGGTGCGCGGTTTGATCGTGGGGTCGCTGCGCAATGCGCTGGCCGCCGCCGGCCATCGCGCCTCGACCACGGTGGCGGCGCAGGCGTTGGCCGCGTTCCAGCCGGCGCACTGGAGTCCGCGCAGCGGCGCAGGGCCGGCGCTTGCGTTGAATCCGGGATTGACGGAAGCGCCCGCGCCCTATCAGGCGTCCCTGACCGCTGCGGTCCCGGCAGCGCGTGCGGTCGAGGCGCCGGCGCTCGATACGGCAGCCCATCCGCTGGGCGCCGCCTGCGCCCAGGTGCACGAGACCTACATCGTGGCGCAGACCGCCGACGGCCTGGTCATCGTCGATCAACATGCGGCGCACGAGCGCCTGGTCTACGAAGCGATGAAGGCCGAGATCGCGGCCGCCGGCGTCAAGCGTCAGATTCTGCTGATCCCCGAAGTCGTCGAGCTCGATCCCGCCGACGCTGCCCGCGTCGTCGCGCGTGCCGCCGAGCTCGCCGAGCTCGGCCTGGTGATCGAGGCTTTCGGTCCCGGTGCGGTGGTGGTGCGCGAAGTGCCGGCGATCCTGGGCGAGGCGGACGCGAAGGGCTTGGTGCGCGATCTCGCCGACGAGATGGCCGAGCTCGGTGGCGCGTTGTCACTCAAGGAGCGACTCGAACATGTCTGCGGCACCATCGCCTGCCACGGCAGCGTGCGCGCCGGCCGGCGCCTCAACCAGGCCGAGATGAACGCGCTGCTGCGCCAGATGGAAGCGACGCCGCATTCCGGCCAGTGCAATCACGGCCGGCCGACTTATGTCGCGCTGAGTCTCGCCGAGATCGAGAAGCTGTTCGGTCGCCGGTGATCGTATGGTTGCGCTCGATTCCGATGCCGCGCTGGTGCTGTTCTCGGCCGGCCAGGATTCCACCACCTGTCTCGCCTGGGCGCTCGACCGGTTTCGCCGTGTCGAGACCATCGGCTTCGAATACGGCCAGCGCCACGGCATCGAGATGGAACTGCGCGAGCCGATCCGGCGCAAGCTGGCGGCGCTCGATCCGGCGTGGGCGGCGCGGCTCGGCCCCGACCGGGTGATCGCGCTCGACGTGCTCGGGCAAGTGAGCGAAAGCGCGCTGACATCCGATTTGCCGATGGGCAAGCGGCCGGACGGGCTGCCGGCGACCTTCGTGCCCGGCCGCAACCTCGTGTTCTTCACCTTCGCCGCCATCGTCGCCTACCAGCGCGGCCTCAAGCACGTCGTCGGCGGCATGTGCGAGACCGATTTCTCGGGCTATCCGGATTGCCGCGACGACGCCATTAAAGCGCTGCAGGCGGCGATCAATCTCGGTATGGATGCGCGGCTTGTGTTGGAAACGCCACTGATGTGGATCGACAAGGCGGCGACCTGGCGTTTGGCCGAAAGCCTCGGCAGATCGCCGCTGGTTGAGCTCGTCCGCACCGAAACCCACAGCTGCTATCGCGGCGTGCGCGGCACGCTCCACGACTGGGGCCATGGCTGTGGCGATTGCGACGCCTGCGCGCTGCGCGCCAAGGGCTGGGCAGCCTATGCGGCGATGCGTGCTAGCGCTGCGGCCGGAACGCATAGGCCGACGGGCCTTTGACCGCTTCGTCGACCACCAGGCGGTGCTGCAAAGGCGGAAAGGCGCGCTGGCGGCAATCCGCGCGCTCGCAGAGGCGGCAGCCGACGCCGATTTCGGTCGCGATCTCCTGGCGCGCCAGATCGAATCCGTCGGCATAGACGATCTCGGCGGCGCGCGTGATGTCGCAGCCTAGCACCACCGCCATGTGGCCGGACGGTGCGTGATAACCGCCACCCGGCTTCTCCACCGTGCGCGCGACGCAGAAAAACGTCGCGCCGTCGGGCAGGCGCGCGATCTGCCGACGGATCAGACCGGGCGTGGCGAAGGCCTCATGCACGACGAAGCGCGGACAGGCGCCGCCATAGCGCGAGAAGTGGAAGCCAGACGCCGAGAAACGCTTGCTGATGTTGCCAGCGATGTCGGCGCGGGCGAAGAAAAACGGAATGCCGGCCGCGCCGGTTCGGTTGAGCGTCGACAGTCGATGCGCCGCCTGCTCGAACGAAACGCCAAAGCGGTTCATCAGCCGTTCGATGTCGTAGCGCTCGGCTTGGGCCGTAGCCAAAAACGCGGCATAGGGCATCAGCACCGCGCCGGCGAAATAATTGGCCAGGCCGATGCGGCACAACATCTCGCTTTCGGGCGACGACAGCTTGGCGGCGCGGATCGTCTCACCGATCGGCTCGCGCGCTTCGAGCAAACCGAGCTGATACGCCAGATGGAAATTGCGGCTGGCGAGCGGTAGCGCTTCGGACAGGTCCAGACGGCGCGTGCGCGGATCGAAGCGCCGCAACGCGCCGCCCATGCTCGCAATTGGCGCAATTTCGACCGTGACGCCGTGTTGTCGCGCCAACCGCTCGCCCAGAGCGCGGCCGAGATCGCCGCCCGCTATCGGCAGCAACGCTTCGGCTGCAGTCTCGAGCGCGGCGAAATGATTGCGGCGCGCCTCGAAGAAATCGCGCGCCTCTTCGGTCGGCAGCACGACGCGCCGGGTGCGGCCTTCGGCGAGATTGAGGTTGAGCGCCTGGGCGTCGTCGCGCGCGGCGCGCAGCGCGCGATAGAGATCGGCGATGGTGCGCGCGGCCCGCGGCGCCGCGCCGACCAACCGCGCGATCTCGTCGCTGTCGACGCCGCCGTCGCGCAGCCCCGCATCGGCGAAAACTTCGCGCAACGCCGCCGCCAGTTGACGTTCGGCGTCGTCGGTCAGCGCATTGAGGTCGACGCCATATTTCTCGCCAAGCTTCAGCAGCAGCGACACCGTCACCGGCCGCTCATCGTGCTCGATCAGATTGAGATAGCTGGCGCTAATGCCGAGCTCGCCGGCCATCTGCTGCTGGGTCAGGCGGCGTTCCTGACGCAGGCGCCGAATCTTCTGGCCGAGCAACGTCTTACGGGCCGCCACAATGCCCTCCACTGATTTACAAATTTACAAAACACATAATTATTTGCATGTAAATACACACGATTTACGAATTTTATTATCGTCTAGGGTAGAAATTTCGCAACTGCAATGTAAAATTCATAACGTGCGGCCGAATGCCGGCGCGATCGGCACGCGGTCAGCGCGATGGAGGCTGGTGTGAAGATTTGTGTGTTCGGCGCGGGCGCGATCGGCGGATTCCTGGGCGCGAAGCTCGCGCGGTCGGGTGCCGACGTATCGCTGGTCGCGCGCGGCGCCAATCTCGCGGCGATCCGTGCGAACGGTTTGCGGCTGCGCGCCGACGGCCAGGAGACTGTCGTGCAGCTGCCGGCGACGGACGACCCGGCCGAACTCGGCCCGCAGGACTACGTCATCGTCACGCTCAAGGCCAACCAGATCGACGCCGCACTCGATCGCTTCGCGCCGTTGCTGGGGCCCGACACAGCGATCGTCACCGCCGTCAACGGCGTGCCCTACTGGTATTTCCATCGGTATCCGGGCGAATGGGAGAATCGCAGCATCGCCAGCGTCGATCCCGGCCGGCGGCAATGGGCGCTGCTTGCACCCGAACGCGCCATCGGTTGCGTCGTCTATCCGGCCACCGAGCTGGTGGCGCCGGGCGTGGTCGAGCACGTTTACGGCGATCGCTTCCCGATCGGCGAACCGTCGGGCGAAATCAGCCTGCGCTGCCAGCGGTTGTCGGCGGCGTTTGCCGCCGCCGGCCTCAAGGCGCCGGTGCTCGATAACATCCGCGACGAGATCTGGCTCAAGCTGTGGGGCAATCTCTGTCTCAATCCGCTGAGTGCGCTGACCGGCACGACGCTCGACGTACTGTGCAGCGAGGCGGGAACACGCGACATCGCGCGCGCCATGATGCGCGAGGCGCAGGCGATCGCCGAGCGGCTCGGCGTCCGCTTCCGGGTCGATCTCGAACGCCGGCTCGATGGCGCGCGCAAGGTCGGCGCGCACAAGACATCGATGTTGCAGGATCTGGAACGCGGCCGGCCGCTCGAAATCGACGCGCTGGTGACGGCGGTGCAGGACCTCGGCCGTCTGGTCGAGGTGCCGACGCCGACGCTCGACGTGGTGCTGGCGCTGATCCAGCACCGGGCCGAGGCTTTGCGGCTTTACGAGCGTCCTGTGGCCGAGCCTGCTGCCGCAGTCGCGGCGGAATAACGCAGAAACACGATCTTCGCCGCGCCATAACGGCGCTCGTCGAGCCGGATGAATCCTGCCGGCGGCTCCAGGTCTCGTTTGGCCGGCAATTCCACGACCGCGATCGCGTCGGGCAGCAGCCAGCCGGCGGCCGCCAGCGCGATCAGCGCCGGCGCCGCCCATTCCTCCGCATAAGGCG
>JAGXBG010000026.1 GCA_018971215.1 Alphaproteobacteria bacterium | reverse complement strand
TTTCGCGCTCGTCTGGCTGGCGGTGCCCGCGTTCGCCCAGCCGCAGCACGGCCTGTCGCTGTTCGGCGACCTCAAATACCCGGCCGGCTTCAAGCATTTCGACTACGTCAATCCAGACGCGCCCAAGGGCGGGTCGGTCAAATACGCGGCCATCGGCACGTTCGATTCTTTCAATCCGTTCATCCTCAAGGGCGTGCCGGCCGACGGCATCGACCGGATGTTCGACACGCTGATGGCGTCGTCGGACGACGAGCCGGCCTCGTCCTACGGACTCATCGCCGAAAGCGTCGAGGTCGCGCCCGACAAGAAATCGGTGACGTACAATCTGCGGCCGCAAGCCCGGTTCTGGGACGGCACGCCGATCACCGCCAACGACGTGGTCTGGACGTTCGACGCTCTCAAATCGAAGGGCAATCCGTCTTGGGGGCTGTATTACGCGGACGTGGTCAAGGTCGAGGCGCTCGAACCGCATCGGGTCAAGTTCACGTTCCGCAACGGCACCAACCGGGAGTTGCCGTCGATCGTCGGCGAGATGCCGGTGCTTTCCATGGCCTACTGGTCGAAGCACGATTTCAGCAAGACGACGCTCGATGTCCCGCTCGGCAGCGGTCCCTACAAGATCGTCGACTTCCAGCCGGGCCGCTACGTCGTCTATCGGCGCGTCGCCGATTATTGGGGCAAGAACCTGCCGGTCAATGTCGGTCGCTATAATTTCGACGAGATCCGTTACGACTATTATCGCGATCAATCGGTGGCGCTCGAAGCGTTCAAGGCCGGCGCCTACGACATCCGGAGAGAGAGCGTCGCGAAGAATTGGGCCATCGGCTACGACAGCCCGGCGTTGACCAAGGGCTGGATCAAGAAAGAGCTCATTCCGAACAAGGTGCCGCAAGGCATGCAAGCCTTCGGTTTCAACCTGCGGCGTCCATTGTTCCAGGACCGTCGGGTGCGCGCGGCGCTCGGCTACCTGTTCGATTTCGAATGGACCAACAAGACGCTGTTCTACGGCGCCTATACGCGCACCGAGAGCTACTTCGCCAACTCCGAGCTGGCTTCGTCCGGACTGCCGAATCCGGCGGCGGTCGCGATCCTCGACAAATATCGGGGCCAGATTCCCGATGAGGTATTCACGACCGCGTTCAAGGCACCGACGACGGACGGCAGCGGCGACATTCGTGACAATCTGCGCACCGCGCTCAAGCTCCTCGCGGAAGCCGGCTGGACGGTCAAGAACGGCAAGATGGTCAACGCGCAGGGCCAGCCGTTCCAGTTTGAATTCCTGCTCGACCAGCCCGAATTCGAGCGCGTGGTGCTGCCGTTCGCGCAGAATCTGGCGCGTATCGGCATCGTCTGCAACGTCCGCACCATCGATCCGGCGCAATACGAAAACCGGATGCGCAATTACGACTATGACATGACGATCGTGCTCTTTGGCGAGTCTCTGTCGCCGGGTAACGAGCAGCGTCAATTCTGGTCGTCACAATCGGCCGACGAGGTGGGCGGCGGCAATCTGCTGGGTATCAAGTCGAAGGCGGTGGACGATTTGGTGGATCTGGTCATCAACGCGCCGGATCGGCAAAGCCTGGTTATGCGCACGCACGCACTCGACCGCGCCCTGCTCGCGGGCGATTACGTCATTCCCAATTGGTATTTGGGCAGCTTCCGCGTCGCCTATTGGGACAAGTTCGGTCGGCCGAAAAACAATCCGCCTTATGCGTTGGCGTTCAACGCCTGGTGGTACGACAAGGTGCGCGCCGACGCGCTCGCGGCGGAGCGGAAATAGGCGCCGATGCTCGCCTACGCGCTGCGCCGTATTCTGCTCATCATCCCGACGCTGTTCGCGATCATCCTGGTCAATTTCGTCATCGTCCAAGCCGCGCCCGGCGGGCCGGTCGACCAGCTCATCGCGCAGATCAAGGGCACCGGCGGCGGCGCGCTGTCGCGCGTGACCGGTGGCGCGGGCGACGTCGGCTTCAACGCGACCTCGGCGACGCAGGCGGCAAACCAAAGCCGCGGCGCGCGCGGCCTCGATCCCCAGTTTATCGCCGAACTCAACAAGCTTTACGGCTTCGACAAGCCGCCGACCGAGCGCTTTCTGTTGATGATGAAGAACTATCTCACCTTCAATTTCGGCGACAGCTTTTACCAGGACCAGCCGGTGATCAAGCTGATCGCCCAGAAGCTTCCGGTATCAATCTCGCTCGGCTTGTGGACAACGCTGATCACCTACTTGGTGTCGATTCCGCTCGGTATCCGCAAGGCGGTGCGCGACGGCAGCCGCTTCGACGTCTGGACCAGCGGCGTCATCATCGTCGGCTATGCGATTCCGTCGTTCCTCTTCGCCGTGCTGCTGATCGTGCTGTTCGCTGGCGGCAGCTATCTGTCGATTTTTCCGCTGCGCGGCCTGGTGTCTGACAATTGGGCGAGCTTCGCCTGGCCGCACCGCATTCTCGATTATTTCTGGCACATCGTTCTGCCGGTGAGTGCGTTGGCGATCAGCGGGTTTGCCAGCCTCGCGATGCTGACCAAGAACTCGTTCCTCGAAGAAATCAACAAGCAGTACGTGATGACCGCGCGCGCCAAAGGCTTGGCTGAGCGTCGCGTGCTTTACGGCCACGTCTTCCGCAACGCCATGCTGCTGGTGATCGCCGGCTTTCCGGCGGCATTCATCGGCATCCTGTTCACCGGCGCGCTGCTCGTCGAGGTGATCTTCTCGCTCGATGGCCTCGGCTATCTCGGTTATCAGGCAGCGCTCGGGCGCGATTATCCGGTGATGTTCGCGACGCTCTACATCTACACGCTGGTCGGCCTGGTGACGAAGCTGATCAGCGACCTGACCTACATGTGGGTCGATCCGCGCATCGATTTCGGGACGCGCGGCCAATGACCGCGCCCGCCGCCGTGTCGCAGCCGCTCGGCCGCCGTCGGGTGCTCGGCCTGTCGGTCAGCGTCGTCACCCATCATCGCTTGCTGCGCTTCGCGGCCAACCGCCGCGGCTTCTGGTCGCTGTGGATCTTCCTGGCGGTGTTCGTCTTCAGCCTGTTCGCCGAGTTCATCGCCAGCGACCGACCGTTGATCGTGTCGTACGCGGGTCACTGGTACTTCCCGGTCCTGAGCGACTACACCGAGGAAACGTTCGGCGGCGACCTGCCGATCCTGGCCGACTATCGCGACAAGACGGTGGCGGCACGGATCGACGCGCATGGCTGGATGCTGTGGCCGCTGATCCCGTTCGGTGACGATACGATCAATTTCAACCTCGGCCGGCCGGCGCCGTCGCCGCCGTCGTCGGTCGATTGGCTCGGCACCGACGACCAGGGGCGCGACGTGCTGGCGCGGCTGATCTACGGCTTCCGCATTTCCGTGCTGTTCGGCCTCGCCCTCACGGTTTCGAGTTCTGTGATCGGCGTCGCCGCTGGCGCCGTCCAGGGCTATTACGGCGGCCTGATCGACATCTCGTTCCAGCGCTTTATCGAAGTCTGGTCGGGCCTGCCGGTGCTCTATCTGCTAATCATCCTGTCGGCGATCGTCGTGCCGAATTTCTGGTCGCTGCTCGGCATCATGCTGCTGTTCTCGTGGATGTCGCTGGTCGATCTGGTACGCGCCGAATTCCTGCGCGCGCGCAATTTCGACTATGTGCGCGCGGCGCGCGCCCTCGGCGTCTCCAATCCGGTGATCATCTGGCGCCACGTGCTGCCCAACGCCATGGTGGCGACGCTGACCTTCCTGCCATTCATCCTCAACGGCTCGATCACCACGCTGACGTCGCTCGACTTTCTCGGTTTCGGCCTGCCGCCGGGTTCGCCTTCGCTGGGTGAGCTGTTGGCCGAGGGCAAGGCCAATCTCCAGGCGCCCTGGCTCGGCCTGACGGCGTTCTTCGTTCTCGCTTTCATGCTGAGTCTGCTGATCTTCATCGGCGAGGCGGTGCGCGACGCCTTCGATCCGAGGAAGGGAGGATAATGGCGCTGCTCGAAGTCAAAAATCTTGGCGTCAATTTTGCCTTGCCGGACCGCACGCTCGCGGCGGTGAAAGGGGCATCGTTCGCGCTCGACAAGGGCGAGACGATGGCACTGGTCGGCGAATCGGGATCGGGCAAGACCGTTACGGCGCTGTCCATCCTTCAATTGCTGCCGGCGCCGCCGGCGAGCCATCCGCCCGGCAGCAGTATCCGCTTCGACGGCGTCGAGCTCGTCGGCGCGCCGGAATCCGAGTTGCGCCATATCCGCGGCGGCCGCATTGCCATGGTCTTCCAGGAGCCTATGACCTCGCTCAATCCGCTGCACACGGTGGCGAAGCAGATCGGCGAGGCGCTGTGGCTGCACAAGCGGATGAACGGCACCGCGGCGCGCGAGCGCACGATCGAGCTCTTGCGCTTGGTTGGTCTGCCGGATGCCGAGAACCGCCTGCAATCGTATCCGCATCAGCTTTCGGGTGGCCAGCGCCAGCGCGTGATGATCGCCATGGCACTCGCCAACGAGCCCGATCTGCTGATTGCGGACGAGCCCACCACCGCGCTCGACGTCACCGTACAGGCGCAAATCCTCAAGCTTCTCAAGGACTTGCAGGCGCGATTCGGCATGGCGCTGCTGCTCATCACCCACGATCTGGGCGTGGTGCGCAAGATGGCGGATCGGGTCTGTGTGATGACCCAGGGCGAGATCGTCGAAGCCGGCGCCGCGCGCGAGGTCTTCGCCCGCCCGCGCCATCCCTATACGCGCCATCTGCTCGACGCCCAACCCAAGGGCGCGCCGGTGGTGCCGGCCGACGGTGCGCCGGTGCTGATGGACGGCGAGGACATCAAGGTCTGGTTCCCGATCAAGGCCGGCCTGTTTCGTCGCGTTACCGGTTTCATCAAGGCCGTCGATGGCATCAACCTGGCGGTGCGCGCCGGCGAGACGCTCGGCATCGTCGGCGAATCGGGATCGGGCAAAACGACGCTCGGCTTGGCGCTGCTGCGGCTGCTCGAAAGCCAGGGCGTTATCCTTTATGACGGCAAGCGCCTCGATCAAATTTCCGGCCGCGCGTTGCGTCCGCTGCGGCGCGAGTTGCAGATCGTCTTCCAGGATCCCTATTCGAGCCTGTCGCCGCGCCTCACCATCGGCCAGATCGTCGAGGAAGGCCTCAAGGTGCACAATCTCGGCGGCGATGCGGCCGGCCGCCGGCGTTTGGTCGAAGAGGCGCTCGATGCCGTCGCCTTGCCGCACGACGCCGTCGATCGCTATCCGCACGAATTCTCCGGCGGCATGCGGCAGCGTCTCGCCTTTGCACGCATCCTGGCGTTGCGGCCGCGGCTCATCGTGCTCGACGAGCCGACTTCGGCGCTCGACATGTCGTTGCAGGCGCAGATGGTCGATCTGCTGCGCGATCTGCAGCGGCGCTACGCCATCGCCTATCTCTTCATCAGCCACGATCTGCGCGTAGTGAAAGCGCTGGCGCACGAAGTCCTGGTGATGAAGGACGGCAAGGCGGTGGAGCAGGGGTCGGCGCGCCAGATTTTCGAAACGCCGCGCCAAGCCTATACGCGCGCTTTGATGGCCGCGGCGTTCAATCTCGAAACCGTCGAAGGCGCCGCCGCGACCTGATCGTCAGGTGTCGAGCTTCCAGCGCGCCATCAGCTTGCGCGTCGCGGCGTAATCCGGGTGATCGACGGTCCAGCCGTGCCGCACATAGGCCTGCGCCGTCATGCGGTTGCCGCGCCAGCCCAGGAACAGGTCGAGCAGAAAGAAAGCCGCGGCGAATACGTCGCCGGTGACGTTCACGGTGTGGCCGTCGGCGAAGCGGCCGAGCAGGAACCAGGCGACGAACCATGCCAGCAGCAGGCCCAGCATCAGCGCGCCCCAGGCGTGCAGCTTGCGCCAGAACAGCGGCAATCCCAGCAGCGGCGCCAGCACGAACAAATCCCAGGCGAAGCCGTCCTTGATCCATTTGATCCGGCCGCCGCCGGGCGGCTTGAGCCCGAGCCGGATCGCTGGCGGCTCGGCCGCACGCTTCTTTGCGGTCTCGCGCTTGAGCTTCATCGCGTGTCGCCGTAACGCGCGACGGCGAAGGCGTAAAGCGCACGCAGCGCCAAGGCCTCGCCGCCTTCGGGTCGGCCGGGTCTCGTCTTGCCGTTCCAGGCGTAGGTGTCGAGATGCATCCAGGGAATCTCCGTCGGCACGAACTCGGCCAAGAACAGCGCTGCGGTGATGGCGCCGGCGAACGGCCCGTCGCTGACATTGTTGATATCCGCTATGGGCGTCTTGAGCATCTCGCAATAAGGCTGCCACAGCGGCAGGCGCCACAGCGGATCGCTTTCGTGCGTGCCCGCCGCCAGCAATGACGCCGCCAAGGCGTCGTCACGCACGAACAGCGCCGGCAGGTCGGGTCCGAGCGCAACCCGCGCCGCGCCGGTGAGGGTGGCCATGTCGACGATCAGTTCGGGCCGTTCGCTGGTTGCTTCGGCCAGCGCGTCGCACAGGATCAGCCGGCCTTCGGCATCGGTGTTGCCGATCTCGACGGTCATGCCCTGGCGCGTGCGCACGATGTCGCCCGGCCGCAGCGCGCCGCCGCTGACGGCGTTGTCGACCGCCGGCACGAGGATGCGCAGGCGAACGTCGAGGCCCGCGTCCATGATCGCGTCGCCGAGCGCCAGCAGCGTCGCCGCGCCGCCCATGTCCTTCTTCATCCAGCGCATGCCCGACGACGTCTTGAGGTCGAGCCCGCCGCTGTCGAAGCACACGCCCTTGCCGACCAGCGTCAGCTTAGGTGCGCGCACGTCGCCCCAGGTCAGGTCGACGATCCGCGGCGGTCGGCTGCTGGCGCGACCGACAGCGTGGATCGTCGGATAATTCGCCGCCAGCAGATCGTCGCCGACGACGGCTGTGCAACGCGCGCCGTGCTTCGCCGCCAGGGCTTCGGCCGCCTGTTGCAGTTCGGCCGGTCCCATCGCTTCGGCGGGCGTGTTGATCAGGTCGCGCGTCCAGCACTGCGCGCGCGCCAGCCGCGCGACCAGCTTGCGGTCGGCGTGGCGCGGCCAGACGAGGTTGGCCGGTGGATGCTTGCGGGCGCGGTAATGCGTGAAGGCATAGGCGCCGAGCGCCCAGCCGAGCGCCCGCGACGTCGCGCATTCATCGTCGCCGGCGGCGTCGAGCGCATAGGTGCCGTCGGGCAGCGCCTCGGGCAGGCCGGCCAGATCCCAGATCGCGTCTGGCCCGCTGGCCGCGGCCAACACGCGCAACGGCTTGCCGCCGCCGTCTGGCACCAACAGATGCGTTCCAGTCTCGGCGGTGAAGCGGGTCGCCTCGACCCAGCGCGTGACGGCCGGGTCGAGCGTGCCGAGCGTCGGCACAAGCGACTCGCGTGTAACGATCGTCAGCGGCAAGGCGCCGGCTTCGCTTTCAACCAGCACTGCGGGCGCTGTCTCGTCGGTCACGATTCGTCTTTACTCCCATGCTTGGCCGGGGGTTGCGCGGCGCGCCGCCGCCCGGCAAATTGCCGGCGCGAGGATACCCGATGGCAGACATCACCATCTATATCGGCAACAAGAACTACTCGTCGTGGTCGCTGCGCGCGTGGCTGATGCTCAAACAGGCGGGGGTCGCGTTCGAGTCGGAGGTCATTCCGCTCTACGCGCCGGGCAGCAAGGAAAAAATCCTTCGGCATTCGCCGTCGGGCAAGGTGCCGGCCTTGCGGCACGGCGATGTCACGGTCTGGGACTCGCTGGCGATCGGCGAATATCTGGCGGAGGTCTTTCCCAAGGCGCAGCTCTGGCCGGCGGCGCCGGCCGCCCGCGCCTATGCCCGTTCGATCAGCGCCGAGATGCATTCCGGATTCGCCAATCTGCGTCGACATCTGCCGATGAACATGCGTCGCGTCGTCAATCCGCGGCCGCTGACCGACGAGGTGAAGGCCGATGCCGCCCGCATCGCGGCGCTGTGGCGTGATTGCCGCCAGCGTTTCGGCGACGGCGGCGCGTTCCTGTTCGGCGGCTTCGGCATCGCCGACGCCATGTATGCGCCGGTGGTGAGCCGCCTGCGCAGTTATGCGGTGCCGATCGATGCCGACGCCGCCGCCTACTGCGACGCGATCGAACGCCACGCGCCGTATCGGGAATGGTTCGTCGCCGCCAAGGACGAGCCGATGGTGCTGGCCGAGTTCGAGGTCTAGCGCCCCGGCGTCGTCTTGTGGTCTCGGTCGGAGGTTCGGCGCGATGTTCACCAACCTTCTCAAAAGCACCGGTCACAATGTCGGCGTCGTGTTTGTCGGGCTTGGCATCGCTTGGGTTGGCACCCGGATCGATGCGCTGCTCGGCATCGGTGAGTTTCATCATTGGGCTGCGGCGATTGCCGCGTGGCTACTTTTGGCGATGGGATTTCTGCTGCGCGTTTGGGCGACGTTCGATTTCTACGAACGTCGGATGAAGGTCATCTCGCTCGTGCCGCAGAGGGCACTCGTCACGTCGGGTCCGTATCGATTTTCCAGAAACCCGCTCTATCTCGGCGGCAACGTGTTCATTTTCTTCGGTGCGGCGCTGCTGTTCGGTTCGCCGGTCGCGCTCGCCTTAACGGCGCTCCATCTACCCCTGATGGATCGTTTCGTCCGGCGGGAAGAAGCGCAGCTCGAGCGGAAATTCGGGGTCGACTGGCTGCGCTATAAAGCGCACGTGCGCCGGTGGCTCTAACCTCGATATTAGCGCCCGACTTCCAGCGCCTTGATGCCGGGCAGCGTCTTGCCTTCGAGCCATTCGAGGAATGCGCCGCCCGCGGCCGAGACATAGCTTAGCTGGTCGACGACACCGGCATGCAGCAGCGCCGCCACCGTGTCGCCGCCGCCAGCGACGCTGACCAGGCGGCGCGCGCGGGTCAGCGCAGCCACCTGTTGCGCGATGGCGGTGGTGGCCTTGTCGAACGGCTTGGTTTCGAAGGCGCCGACCGGTCCGTTCCATACCAGCGTTCGGCAGGCGGCGAGCTTCTCGCAGATGAGCGCGACGCTGCGCGGCCCGATGTCGAGGATCATCTGGTCCTCGGGAACGCGATCGGCCGCGACCGTCATGATCGGAACGCCCGGCTTGAGTGCTGGCGCCACGACCACGTCAACCGGCAGGACCAGCTCGCAGCTTGCTTCTTTCGCCTTGGCGGCGAGGTGGTGCGCCGTTTCGATCATGTCGCGCTCGACCAGCGACTTGCCGACGGACTTGCCCTCGGCCAGCAGCGGCGTATTGGCCATGGCGCCGCCGATGATCAGCAGCTGGACCTTGCTGACGAGGTTGTCGAGCAGATCGAGCTTGGTCGAAACCTTGGCGCCACCGACGATCGCCGCCACCGGCCGCGCCGGATTGTCGAGCGCCTTGTCCAGGGCGATGAGTTCGGCCTGCATCAGCCGGCCGGCATAGGCCGGCAGCAGATGCGCCACGGCCTCGGTCGAGGCGTGCGCCCGGTGCGCCGCCGAAAACGCGTCGTCGACATAGACGTCGGCGAGCGCCGCCAGCGCCTTGGCGAAGGCCGGATCGTTCTTCTCTTCGCCTTTGTGGAAGCGCAGATTTTCCAGCAGCGCGATCTCGCCGTCGCGCAAACCGTCGACGGCGCGTTGCGCCGGCGCGCCGATACAGTCTTCGGCGAAGACGACTTTCCGCCCGTCGAGCGCGGCGGCCAGGGTTGGTACGATCGGCCGCAGCGACAGATCAGGTTCGTGGTTCTTCGGCCGGCCGAAATGCGACACGACGACAACGCGGGCGCCCTTGTCGGCCAGCTCACGGAGGGTCGGCGCCAGGCGTTCGATGCGCGAGGCGTCGGTCACCTTGCCGTCGGCAACCGGCACGTTGAGATCGGCGCGCACGAGCACGCGTTTACCGTTGGGATCGAGGTCGTCGAGCGTCCGAAACAGGGCCATGGGATGTACGCGCGCTGGGCGCGTTCAGGCGTCGCTGGGCGGGACCCAGGGAATGGTTTGGAAATCGATACCGTCGTCGACGAGGGCGCGCGACTCTTCCGGCGTCGCATCGCCGTAGATGCCGCGCGCCTTGCTCGTGCCGTTGTGGATGGCGCGCGCCTCGGTTGCGAACTGGGATCCGACGTTCTCGCAATGGGTCTCGACGTGCCGGCGCAACACCTGGAGCGCGCGGCGTACCTCTTCGGCACGCGGCGGCGTTTGGTCGGCGTTCGGCGTAGCGGCGGCGCGCAACGGCCGCGGCGCCATCGGCGCCTTGTCGATCGCGCTGCTGCCGCATTGCGGGCAGGCGACCTGGCCGCGGGCGTTCTGCCGGTCGAATGTGGCGCCGTCGCGGAACCAGCCTTCGAATTCGTGGTCGGCGGCGCATTTGAGCTTGAACAGGATCATTCTCGGGTCTTAACCCTTTGATTGGCGGTGTGTTCCGCCAACATGGTTTTGGCCATCGCCAGGGTCAAGTGCTAATGCGCCCGCCCACCGAATTCGACCCGCCGCCGTCGCCGTGGATCGAGCGTCACGCGGCCCTGATCCGAGCCGGCGGCCGCGTCCTCGATCTTGCCGCCGGCGGCGGGCGGCACACTCGTCTGCTGCTGGCGCGCGGTTACGGCGTCGTCGCCGCCGACCGCGACACCAAGGTGCTCGAAGCCGCATTTGCCGGCCATGCCGCATGCCAGATCGTCGCGCTCGATCTCGAGAACGGCGACACCTGGCGGCTCGGCGACGGCTACGACGGCATCGTGGTGACGAATTACCTCCACCGCCCGGCCTTCGCCGATCTCGTGGCAGCGTTGGCGCCGACCGGCGTGCTGCTCTACGAGACCTTCATGCTCGGCAACGAGCGTTTCGGCAAGCCGAGCAATCCGGACTTCCTGTTGCGGCCCAACGAGCTGATCGAGGCCTTTGCGCCGCATTTGACCGTGCTGGCTTTCGAGCAGGGCATCGTCCGCCGGCCTCGGCCGGCAGCAATCCAGCGCCTCGCAGCGGTAAAAGGCGGTATAATCGCCCTCGATTGAAGCGCTGCGGGAGAGTTGCCATGGCGCGCACGTTCAAACTCAACGTCGGCTGGCACGACCGGCTGATTCGCGTTCTCATCGGATTGGCGATCATCGCCGGAATCTGGATCTGGTTCACCAGCGAGCGCTGGCTCGCCTTGATCGGCGTCATCCCGATCCTGACCGCGATCGGCGGCTGGTGCCCAGTCTACGAGACCTTGGGCATGACCACCGATACAACGTTGACGCCGGAGAGGCGGGAGAAGTGACGATCTAGTCGGCGGCGGCGGTGGCACTAGGCCGCTTCGGCGCGGCGAACAACCGGTCGTGCGTCAACGACGGCACAGCGTGACGCGCCTCGGCCACCTTGGCCGGATCGATCTCGGCGACGATCACGCCCGTGCTGTCTTCAGCTTCGGCCAGGATTTCGCCCCAGGGTGCGACGACCAACGCGTGACCGAACGTGCGCCGGCCGCCGCCATGCTCGCCCCATTGCGCCGGCGCAAAGACGAAGCAGCCGTTCTCGATGGCGCGGGCGCGTAACAAGACGTGCCAATGGGCGCGGCCGGTCGGCACCGTGAAGGCCGACGGCACCGCCAGGAAATCGGCGCCTGCCTTGGCGAGAGCGCGGTAGAGATGCGGAAACCGCAGGTCGTAGCAGATCGTCATGCCGAGCCGGCCCCACGGCAACTCGGCGACGACCGCCTTGTCGCCGGGCTTGTAGGTCTGCGATTCGCGATGCCGTTCGCCGGTCGGCAAGTCGACGTCGAACATGTGGATCTTGTCGTAACGCGCCGCGATCTCGCCTTGCGGCGAGACCAGGAACGACCGGTTCGACAGCCGCTCGGCATTCTTGTCGCGGATCACGGCCGAGCCGAGCAGCAACCATGCGCCGGTCTCGCGCGCGAGATCGCGAAACGCAGCGACCATCGCGTGCTGATCCTCGGGCCGCGCCTTGTCGGCTGCCAGCGCCCGCTTGGGCTCGATCATGTCGCTGACTTCGGGCGTCATGATCAGTTCGGCGCCTTGATCGCGCGCGCGCCGCACGAGCTCGCTGGCGGCGGTCACGTTCGCTTCGATCGCGGGGCCCGACGTCATCTGGATGCAGGCGGCCTTGAAGCTCTTGCTCATCGCGCCAGCCCAAGCAGCGGATCGAGCTTGCCTTCGCGGTCGAGCGCCACCAGCTCGTCGGAGCCGCCGATGTGCTGTCCGTCGATGAAGATCTGCGGCACGGTATAACGGCCATTGGCGCGCGCGATCATCTCCTCGCGCTTCTCGTCGTCGCCCATCACGTCGATGTCGATGAAGTTCACGCCCTTCTTATGCAGCAGGCTCCGGGCCCGCGCGCAGTAGGGGCAGAACATGGTGGTATAGAGCTCGACCTTGGCCATGCCCGATTATCTGGTCGCGCGCATGGTTAAATCAACTCACAGATCGGGCCGCACCGTGCGCGCCAGCGTCAGGACATCGACGGAAGTCGCGCCGGCATCGAGCAAGGCACGGGCGCATTCCGTGACCGTGGCGCCAGTGGTGAGGACATCGTCGATCAGCAGCACGCGCTGGCCGGCGACGCTGCGGCCGCGCTTAACGGCGAAGGCGCCGCGGACATTGCGACGACGCTCGGCGCGACCGCTGCGCCCCTGCGAGGGCGTGGCGCGGCGCCGTTGCAGCAGATCGGCGGCGACCGGCGGTCCGCCGTCGCGGACCAAGGCGTGCGCCAGCACCGCGGCCTGGTTGTAGCGCCGCGCGAATAGCCGCGTCCAATGCAGCGGCACCGGCACGATAACGTCGCACGAGACCAGCAACTCGGCGCCCGCGCGGCGCATGAAGTGGCCGAGCGCGGGCGCGAGCTGCAGTTTGTCGCCGTGTTTGAAAGCTAGCACGAGCGGTCGGCTGGCGTCGTCGTAGCGCAGCGCTGCCCGGGCGCGCGCATAGAGCGGCGTGTCGCGCGCACATGCGCCGCATATCGTCCCCGCGCCCAGCTCGACCTCGAATGGCAGGCCGCAACAGGCGCAGCACGGCGGCTGGAGAAAGGCGATGCCGCGCCAGCATTCGGCGCACAGGGCGCCGTCGCCGCCGATCTCGGTGCCGCACTTCAAGCAGCGCGGCGGCAGCAGCAGGTCAAGCGCCATCGCGCCGACGCGGCGCGGATCGAGTGCGCGGATCAATCCCCCCATGACACGATCTCAGGCGACGCCGACCGCCTTGTCAATCCGCGCCGGCGGAGGCGATGATGCGCCATGAAGCCCGCCGATCCGCTGCGTATTTTCGATCCGTACGCCGTGCGCCGCCATCGCGCACGTGCCGCGCGGCTCGGCCTCGGCGCCGAATTCCTGTTCGAGCGAGCGGCGGCCGATCTCGCCGAACGCCTCGGCGAGATCAAGCGGCGCTTTCCGGCCGCACTCGATCTCGGCTGCCGCGGCGGCCTTATGGCGCGCGTGCTCGACGGCCGCGGCAGCATCGACCGTTTGATATCCGCCGACCCGTCCGAATCTCTGGCGCGCCGCGCACCGCGACCGGCAGCGGTGGTCGATCTCGAGGCGCTGCCGTTCGCGCCGCAGAGCTTCGACCTGGTGCTGAGCCCGCTGGTGCTGCATTGGGTCAACGATCTACCCGGCACGCTGCTGCAGCTGCGCCGGATGCTCAAGCCCGGCGGGCTGCTGCTGGCGACGCTGTTCGGCGGCGAGACGCTGGGTGCGTTGCACGCGGCGCTGATCGACGCCGAGCTCGAAAGTGCCGGCGGCGCCAGTCCACGGGTGTCGCCGTTCGCGGATTTGCGCGACCTCGGCGGCCTGCTCCAGCGCGCCGGTTTCGTCGAGCCGGTGGTCGACGGCGATCGCACCGACGTCGAATACGCCGACGCCTACGCGCTGATGCGCGATCTGCGCGCCATGGGCGAAGTCAACGCCCAGCGCGAACGACGTAAGGCACTGACCCGGCGCAGCACGTTGGCGCGTGCCGCCGCCCTCTTTCGCGAGCGCGCGGCGGCGCCGGACGGCCGCGTCGTCGCGACCTTTCAGACGATCAATCTGACGGCGTGGTCGCCGGCGCGCTGACGACGCTCACTGGCAGACGTAATAATACGTCAACGCGTACTCGCCCGACGGTTGCGCGCCGTTCGGCACCGACAGCTTGCCGTAATGCTGACAATGCAGCGCCGCCATGTTGTAAGGATTGACGCCCCGGCCGGTGCGAATGGCGATGCCGTTGGCGTCGGCATGCACGATCTGCGGGCGCAGGACGTAGTCGGGATAGTAGCAGCCGGCTATCGGCAGAACGGCCAGCAGGCAAACCAGGCGGGCGACGCGGCTCATGGGCGCGAGCCTAGAGTTGTGGGCGCGAGCCGGCAAGCTGCTAAAGCAGATCGCGCAAGGCGGCGATCAGGCCCTTGTCGGCCGGCGGCATCGGGTAATCGTCGAAACGCTGCGGCCTGACCCAGCGCAGCTTCTGGCCTTCGCGCGCGGTGACCAGCCCCTTCCATCGCCGGCAGACATAGAGCAGCAAGACGACATGCAAGTCCGGATAGCGGTGCGACGCAAAGGTGAGCGGCGACAGGCAGGCTTCGGCCACGTCGATGCCGAGCTCCTCGTGCAGCTCGCGGATGAGCGCCGCCTCGGGCGTCTCGCCGGAATGGATCTTGCCGCCGGGAAATTCCCACAGCCCGGCGAGCGGTTTGCCCGCCGGACGCTCGGCCAGAAGCACGCGGCCGTCGGTGTCGATCAGGGCGACGCAGACCACCGTGACGCTGGCGGTCTCAGCTCCGGTAGCTGCCATTGATGTCGATGTAGCGATGCGTCAGGTCGCAGGTCCAGACGGTCCAGCGGCCCCGGCCGATGCCGAGATCGACGGCAATCCGGATATCGCGGCCGGTCATGTGCCGCGCCACCGGCGCCTCGTCGTAGCCCCGGATCGGTCCGCCCTTGGCGGCGATGGGCACGCCGCCGATGGCGATCGACAGGCGGTCGCGATCGGCTTTTTCGCCGGCCTTGCCGACCGCCATGACGATCCGGCCCCAGTTGGCGTCGCCCGCGGCGATCGCGGTCTTCACCAAGGGCGAATTGCCGATCGCGAGACCGACGCGCCGCGCCGCGCCCGCCGAGGCCGCGCCCGAGACGTCGATGGTGACGAATTTTTCCGCGCCTTCGCCGTCGCGCACGATCTGCTGCGCCAGATCGACCAGCACTTCGTCGAGTGCGCGGCGGAAGGCTTTGAGTGCGGGATCGGCCGCGCGTGCGACGCGCCGGTTTCCCGCCTTGCCGGTCGCCACCAGCAGGAGCGTGTCGCTGGTCGAAGTGTCGCCGTCGACGGTGATCGAATTGAACGAACGGTCGTTGCCGGCCGCCAGCATCGACTGAAGCGCCGGCGCGGCGATATTCGCGTCGGTGAAGACATAGGCCAGCATGGTGCCCATGTCGGGCGCGATCATGCCCGAGCCCTTGGCGATGCCGTTGATGGTGACGCGCGTGCCGTGAATTTCGACGCTGCGCGTCGCGCCTTTGGGGAATGTGTCGGTGGTCATGATCGCCCGCGCCGCCTCGGCCCAGGCATCTGCATGCGCTGCCGTCGCGGCCGTCGGCAGCGCGGCGACGATCTTCTCCGCGGCCAGCGGCTCGCCGATGACACCGGTCGACGACACGAACACCTCGCGCGGGTCGCAGCCGAAGATTTTCGCCGCCGCCGCGACCGTCTGTGTCACCGCGTCGCGGCCGCGCTTGCCGGTAAAGACGTTGGCGTTGCCGGAATTGACGACGATCACCCGCGCCTTGCCGCGCTTCAACGCCTTGCGGCACCAGTCGATCGGCGCGCCCGGCGTCAGCGAGCGGGTGAACACGCCGGCCACCGCGCTGCCCGGCGCGACGACCGCGACCATCAGATCGGTCCGTTCCCGGTAGCGGATGCCGCAATGCGCGCTCGCCAAACTGACGCCGGCAATCGGCGGCAGATCAGGAAAGTGCGTCGGCGCGAGCGGCGAGACCGCTTCCATGTTCGGTCCGTCGAGATCGTCCGGCTGGCCGCCGTTTATTGCGGTTTGGAATTGAGCTTGTCGGGCGCGGTGTCGGGCGCCAACGTCGGCGCGTCGGGCGCCGCGGCCGTGCCCGGCAGCTTCAGCTTCGGCGCCGCTCCGGCTCCGGCCCCAGCTCCGGTGGCAGGCAGCTTGCTGCCGTCGAGCGCGAAGATCTCGACTTTCGCCGACTGGTCGAGTTCCCGGACGCGCTCGCCGATGACTTTGGTCGCCATGTCCTGCGCCAAGCGCGGCGCTTCCTGATCATAGGGCACCGCCTTGGCGGGCCGGCGGTCCTCGACCTGGATGACGTGCCAGCCGAATTGCGTGTGGACCGGCGTCTGGGTGAACTCGCCCTTTTTCAGCGCGAAGGCTGCGGAGGCGAACTCGGGCACCATCTCGTCCTTGGTGAACCAGCCGAGATCGCCGCCCGAATTCTTACCCGACGGATCGATGGTCTTGTCCTTGGCCAAGGTGGCGAAATCGGCGCCCTTCTTGAGCTGAGCGATGATGTCCTCGGCGTCCTTCTGGCTGGACACCAGGATATGGCGCGCCTTGATCTCTTCTTGCTTGGGCGCGTCCTTGGCGTATTGCGCGTACGCGGCCTGGAGCTTCTCCTTAGTGATCTCCTTGCGCGCGATCGAATTGAAATACGCGTCCTGCAGGATCTGGTCACGCGCGAGCAGCAGCCGCCTCTTGATCAGAGGGTCGGCATCGATCCGCGCTTTTTCGGCAGCTTGTGCCGCCACCACCATACCGACCAGTCGGTCGATGATCTGCGGATAGGCCTGTTCGAGCGTGACATGTTGGCGCACGTCGGGCGCGAGTGCGCTATAAGCGATCTCGACGTCCATGCGCGTCAAGGTCTGGCCATTGACGCGTGCGACGACCGGGTCGCCGGCGGGCTTGGCTTTCTGTGCCAGCGCCGGCGTAGCGGCCAAGGCAAGGATCAGGCAGGCGAAAATCGCGTTCCGCGCCGTCATAGCAGGTGTTTCCTTTCGATTCCGACCGTCGCGGCGGAGCGGGCCGCGCACGCGTCGCTGATAAAGCACATCGCTCGGTTCAGAACAAGCTCCGGCAAGCGTTAATATGCCGTTCCAACACGGTTTTTCCGGCCAGGTCGAATTGACACTCGCGTTATATGCCCCTATCTCTCATAACGTCGCCGTGGCGACGCTCGACTTTTCCGCCATCCCATCGAGGTCTTGATGATCGGCGCCCTTGCCCGGCGATTCTTCGGTTCGGCGAATGACCGCTATATCAAAAGCCTGCAACCGCTGGTCGACGACATCAACGCGCTCGAACCGGAGCTGGTGGGCCTTTCGGATGGCGACCTGTGCGCGCGCACCGACGTCTTTCGCAAGCGGCTGAACGACGGCGAAGAGCTCGACGACCTGTTGGTCGACGCATTTGCCACCGTGCGCGAGGCGGCGAAACGTGTGCTCGGCCAACGCCATTTCGACGTCCAGCTCATGGGCGGCATGGTGCTGCATCGCGGCATGATCGCCGAGATGCGAACCGGCGAAGGCAAGACGCTGGTCGCAACCTTGCCGGTCTATCTCAACGCGCTTTCGGGCAAGGGCGTGCACGTCATCACCGTCAACGACTACCTCGCCAAGCGCGACAGCGAATGGATGGGCCAAGTCTACAAATTCCTCGGCCTGTCGGTTGGCTGCATCGTTCACGGCCTCGACGACCTTCAGCGCCGCACCGCCTACGAAGCTGACGTCACCTACGGCACCAACAACGAGTTCGGCTTCGATTATCTGCGCGACAACATGAAATTCTCGCTGGTCCAGATGGTCCAGCGGCCGTTCAACTATGCGATCGTCGACGAAGTTGACTCGATCCTGATCGACGAGGCGCGCACGCCGCTGATCATCTCGGGTCCGGCCGAGGATTCATCCGAGCTTTACCGCACGGTCGACAAGCTCATCCCGAAGCTTGCGCCGGAAGATTACGAAAAGGATGAGAAGCAGCGCGCCGTCACGCTCACGGAATCGGGCGTCGAGAAGATCGAGGCGATGATGCGCGAAACCGGCCTGATGAAGTCCGGCACGCTCTACGACATCAACAATCTGTCGCTCGTCCATCACGCCAACCAGGCGCTGCGCGCGCACAAGCTGTTCGCGCGCGATACCGATTACATCGTGCGCGACGGCAAGATCGTCATCATCGACGAATTCACCGGCCGCATGATGGAAGGGCGTCGCTATTCCGAAGGCTTGCACCAGGCGCTCGAGGCCAAGGAAGGCGTCGAGGTGCAGAATGAGAACCAGACGCTGGCGACCATCACCTTCCAGAATTATTTCCGCCTGTTTCCCAAGCTCGCGGGCATGACCGGTACGGCCATGACCGAAGCGACCGAACTCAGCGAAATCTACAAGCTCGACGTCATCGACGTGCCGACCAACAAGCCGTGTATCCGCCTCGATGCCGACGACGAGGTCTACCGCACGGCGCGCGAGAAGTACGACGCCATCATCCAGCAGGTGCTGGAGTGCCGCGGGCGCGAGCAGCCGGTGCTCGTCGGCACCGTCAGCATCGAGAAATCCGAGACTCTGTCCGAGCTGTTCAAGAAAAAGAAGATTCCGCACAACGTGCTCAACGCGCGCTACCACGAGCAGGAAGCGGAGATTATCGCCCAGGCCGGCCGACCGGGCGCCGTCACCATCGCCACCAACATGGCCGGCCGTGGCACCGACATTCAGCTCGGCGGCAACGTCGAGATGCGCCTGCGCAACGAGCTCGCTGGCATCAACGACCCGTCGGTGCGCGATCGCCGCGCCGCCGAGATCCGCGCCGAGGTGCAAGAGGCGCACGAAGAGGCGGTGAAGGCCGGCGGTCTCTACGTCATCGGCAGCGAACGCCACGAAAGCCGCCGCATCGACAATCAGCTGCGCGGCCGCTCCGGCCGCCAAGGCGATCCTGGCGCCTCGAAATTCTTCGTCTCGCTGGACGACGATCTGATGCGCATCTTCGGGTCGGACCGGATGGACGGCATGCTGCAGAAGCTTGGCCTCAAGGAAGGCGAGGCGATCATCCATCCGTGGATCAACAAGGCGCTGGAAAAGGCGCAGGAGAAGGTCGAAGGCCGCAACTACGAGATCCGCAAGCACCTGCTGCGCTTCGACGACGTGATGAACGACCAGCGTAAGGTTGTCTATCAGCAGCGCAAGGAAATCATGGCCGCGGCCGACGTCAGCGCGATGATGGCCGACATGCGCGACGAGGTGATCGAGAACCTGGTGGCGCGCTGCGTGCCGGCGAATGCGCTGCCCGACCAATGGGACACGGCGGCATTGCACGAAGAGGCGCGGCGCGTCTTCAATCTCGACCTGCCGATCGCCGACTGGGCGAAAGAGGAAGGCATCGCCGATGCCGAGCTGCGCGAGCGCATCGGCAGCGCCGTCGGCGAGAAGACGGCGCAGAAAGAGCAGCTCTACGGCGCCGACATCATGCGCATGGCCGAGCGCAGCCTGCTGCTGCAGATCCTCGACCAGCAGTGGAAGGACCACCTGCTGGTGCTCGACCACCTGCGGCAGGGGATCAATCTGCGTGCCTATGCGCAGCGCGATCCGCTCAACGAATACAAGCGCGAGGCCTTTGATCTGTTCCAGCAAATGCTCGTCGCGCTGCGCGAGCAGGTGGTGAGTGTGCTGGCGCATGTCGAGCTGCGGGTCGAACGCGGCGACGGCGCGCCGCCGGCCGGCATGGCGCCGCCGCCGCCACGCGGCGTCGAGACGCGCGAAGATCCGGCGCTGACGTCGGTGGCGCCGGAGGCGCGCGCCGCTTCGGCGCCGGCGCCGTGGGCACGCACGCCGCGAAATGCGCCGTGTCCGTGCGGCTCGGGTAAGAAGTACAAACATTGCCACGGCCGAGTTTGATGCCGGGCGGTCCGGTCCGATTGCCGGAAAAAAGCCGCATTAAACCGAATTAATCGAAGTGAAGGGGCGGCGTAATCCGCCCGCGGTCATGGTGGCGCGGAATTCGGGTACAGACCGGCATGGCGGGGATCGGTCGACCCAGGACGCCGTTCCTTTGGCGACGGCACCTTCTTTGAGACGAGGTTGATCCATGACGTTTTCCACGATGCCCGCCGGCTGGTTGCGCCGGCTCGCCGTTGCAGCCGCCTTGTCTGCCACATTGGTCGGTACGCCGCTTGCGGTCGCGCAGGCACAAGCGGCCGAGCCCGCGATCGTGCCGATGCCGAGCTTCGCGCCGATGGTGAAGAAGGTACTGCCGGCGGTGGTGAACATCTCGGTCACCGAAAAATCCGGCGTCGCCAGTTCCGACAATGGCGCCGACGATCAGCAGCTGGGCCAGAACGACAATCCGTTCCAGGGATTCCCGCCCTCGCCGTTCGACGAATTCCTGCGTCGCTTCTTCCAGCAGCAGCAACGTCAATTCCATGAATCGCCGGTGCCCGAGGGTCAGCGCGTTGCGCTCGGCTCGGGCTTCATCATCGATCCGACCGGCTACGTCGTGACCAACAATCACGTGGTCCAGGACGCGAGCAAGGTGACCGTGATCCTCCAGGACAACAGCCGGCATCCGGCCAAGGTGATCGGCCGCGATCCCAAAACCGATCTCGCGCTGCTCAAGATCGAGAGCAAGGAGCCGTTGCCGTACGTCACCTGGGGCGACAGCGACGCGACGCAGGTCGGCGACTGGGTGCTCGCGGTCGGCAATCCGTTCGGCCTCGGCGGCACCGTCAGTCCGGGCGTGCTGTCGGCGCGCGGCCGCGACATCCATGCCGGCCCGTACGACGATTTCCTCCAGATCGACGCTTCGATCAATCGCGGCAATTCGGGCGGCCCGGATTTCAATCTCGCAGGCCAGGTTATCGGCATCAACACCGCGATCTATTCGCCGAACGGTGGCTCGGTCGGCATCGGCTTTGCGATTCCCTCGAGCTTGGCGAAGCCGATCATCGAGCAGCTACGCACGCACGGCAAAGTGCAGCGCGGCTGGCTCGGCGTGCAGATCCAGAGCGTCACGCCCGACATCGCCAAGAGCCTCGGCCTCGCCAAGGCGGAGGGCGCGTTGGTCGCCGACGTGACCAAGGACAGCCCGGCGGCCAAGGCCGGCATGAAGCAGGGCGACGTGATCCTGAACTATGACGGCCACGATATCGGCCAGGTCCGTGACCTGCCGATCGCCGTCGCCGAGACGCCGGTGGGTCAGACCGCGACGATCAGGGTCTGGCGCAGCGACAAGCCGGCGAGCGTACAGGTGAAAATCGGCGAAATGCCGGACAACGTCGCGCAGGTGGCGACGGCGGAACAGCCGGAGCACGGCGATTCGGCGGCGATGGGTCTCAAGCTGTCGACCCTGACGCCCGAGCTGCGCCGTCAGGCGCACGTACCGAAGGACGTACACGGCGTCGTCGTCACCGACGTCAGCGCCGGTTCGCCGCTCGGTGCGGTCGGCGTACAGCCGGGCGACGTCATCGTATCGATCAACCGGAAGCCGGTGGAGACGCCGCGCGAAGCGGTACACGAGCTCGAAGCGGCGCAGAAGACCAAAGGTCCGAGCCAGACGCTGCTGCTGCTGATCAACCGGCACGGTGTCAACGAATACATCGCGCTCACGGTCCAGAACGGCGCGGAAAAAGGCTGATGCGGGCGAGGGGACGCGCGTGCGCATTCTGGTCATCGAGGACGATCGCGAGGCGGCGGCCTATCTCGTCAAAGGCCTGACGGAAAGCGGCCATCGCGTCGATCTCGCGTCGGAGGGACGGCAGGGGCTCGATCGCGCCCGCAGCGGCAACTTCGACGCCATGATCATCGATCGCATGTTGCCCGGCCTCGACGGTCTCTCGATTATCGCGGCGCTGCGCGCGGCCAACGATCTGACGCCGGTTCTGGTGTTGAGCGCGCTCGGCGACGTCGAGGACCGGGTGCAGGGGCTCAACTCGGGCTGCGACGACTACCTGCCGAAGCCGTTTGCCTTCTCGGAGCTGCTGGCGCGTCTCGAAGCGCTCACGCGCCGCGGCGGCGCCGAGACCAAGCTCAAGGTCGCCGATCTCGAAATGGACCTGATCGCGCGCGAGGTTTCCCGCGCCGGCCGCGCGATCGAGCTGCTGCCGCGCGAATTTCGCTTGCTCGAATATCTGATGCGCAACGCCGACCATATCGTCACGCGCACGATGCTATTGGAAAAAGTCTGGGATCATCACTTCGATCCGCAGACCAACGTCATCGACGTCCATATCAGCCGGCTGCGGCAGAAGATCGATCGCGGCTTCGATCAGCCGCTGCTGCACACCGTCCGCGGCACCGGCTACGTCCTGCGTCCGCCGCGGAACTAGATTCCGCGCGTTCCCATCTGCAGGAACTTGGCGCGCCGTGCCGCGCGCAGGCTCGGCCCGTCGAGCTTCAACAGCGGCAACAGTGCCTTCTCGATGGCGTCGCCGGCAGCGGCGATCGTTGCCTCATGCGCGCGATGCGCGCCGCCCAGAGGCTCGGGTACGACGGCGTCGATGACGCCGAGCCGCAGCAGGTCCTGCGCCGTCAGACGCAGAGCTTCGGCCGCCTCCTGTGCGTTCTCGGCGCTGCGCCACAGGATCGATGCACAGCCCTCGGGCGAGATGACCGAATAGACCGCGTGCTCAAGCATGAGCACGACGTTGCCGGTCGCGAGCGCGATCGCGCCGCCCGAGCCGCCTTCGCCGATGATGGTCGCGACCAGCGGCACTTGGAGTTCGAGACCGGCTTCGACCGCGCGCGCGATGGCCTCGGCCTGGCCGCGCGCCTCGGCGTCGACGCCGGGATAGGCGCCGGCCGTGTCGACGAAGGTCAGCACCGGCAGCTTGAACCGGTTGGCGAGCTCCATCAGTCGCCGCGCCTTGCGATAGCCTTCGGGCCGCGCCATGCCGAAATTGTGCCGCACGCGCGCTTCGGTATCGGCGCCTTTTTCGTGCGCGATGGCGACGACCGAGCGGCCGCGGAAGCGGCCGAGGCCGCCGACGATGGCGCGGTCCTCAGCGAAGGTCCGGTCGCCGGCGAGCGGTGTGAAGTCAGTCACGAGCCGCTTCAGGTAATCGTTGCCGTGCGGCCGGTCGGGATGGCGCGCGATCTGGACCTTTTGCCACGGAGTCAGCTTGGCGTAGGTCTGGCGCAGGAATTTCTCGACCTTGGTTTCGAGCCGCGCAACTTCCTCGGCGATGTTGAGATCGCCGCCGTCCGAGATGTGACGCAGCTCTTCGATCTTGCCTTCGAGGTCGGCGAGCGGCTGCTCGAAATCCAGAAAATGACGCATGGCGGCTTGACCTAGCATGCGGCGCGTAGCGACGCCACCCTGTGAAGCGCGCTATTTCTTGCGCGCCAGCGGGTGCGCCTCGTTTACCAATCGCCGGAGCCGCTCGCTTTGCACGTGCGTATAGATCTGCGTCGTCGCGATGTCAGCATGGCCGAGCATTTCCTGCACGCTGCGCAGGTCGGCACCGCGATCGACCAGATGGCTGGCGA
>JAGXBG010000178.1 GCA_018971215.1 Alphaproteobacteria bacterium | reverse complement strand
GCCGCCGGGCAGCGCCGGCCGGTCACAAAACGGCATGACGCCCGGCGCGATGACATAGCCGCAAAGGCCAACACGACGCCGTAACGCGGCGCCATAAGCGGTGACAAGCGGTGCGGCGTGCACTATCGTCGTACTTGTTTTGTTCTTATTCTGGAGCATGCATTCATGGCGCCGGTCTCCCTTCTCCATTGGCCTGTCTCCCTTGGGAATGCGCGGCCAATGTGCGATCCACGCCTTGCCGCTTGGTCCCTACGTACGCTCGAACCGCGCCAATGTCAACGCAAAATGCGTATAGCAATGGACGGCAGCAGCGTACAGACTCGGCGCATGCCTGCCATCTCGGCCGCCTCGCGCAAACTCAAGCAGCTGCGTCAGCGCGCCGGCCTGTCGATCCGCCAGGTGGCGCAGGCGCTGGGCATGGAATACGGCAGCTCGTACCAGCACTACGAAGACCGCTTCAAAAAGCCGCTGCTGCCGTTGGAGCTCGTGCTCAAGCTGGTGCCAATCTTCGCGCCAGCGGGCATCGAAGCGGTCGAGCTCTATGCTCTTGCCGGCGTCGACGCCACCGGTGAGCGGCCGGCCAGCGGCGCCGCTGCGGCCAATGGCGCAAAAAGCGAGGCCGCGGGCCGTATCCTGCGGATTCCGGAGCTCGACGTGCGCGCTGCCGCCGGCGACGGGTTGACCGGCGGCAACGAGAAGGTGGTGGACGAGTGGAGCCTGCCGAGCGGCATGGTGCGGCACTATTCGACCGCGCCGGCGAGCGATCTGCGCATCATCACGGTGATGGGCGACAGCATGGAGCCGACGCTGCAACCGGGCCAACGCATCCTGGTCGACACCGGCGATCGCAATCCGAGCCCGCCGGGGGTGTTCGTCGTCTGGGACGGGCTCGGGCTCGTCGTGAAGCGTTGCCAAGTCGTCCCCCACAGCGCGCCGCCGCGCGTACGCATCACCTCGGACAATCCGAAATACGACGCCTACGAGCGTACGCTGGCCGAGGCCTATATCCAGGGCCGCGTCATCGGCCAGTGGCGCTGGCTGTAATCCGCGAACGCAGTGTCATTTGACCCCTGACCGTATCTAGCGTACGGCAGGCGTCGGTGCGGTGATCAGATCCGCTTCAGCGCCTGGTCGAGATCGTCGATCAGGTCGGCCTCGTCCTCGATACCGGCCGAAATGCGGATGAACGCATCCGAGATGCCGATCGCCGCGCGCTCCTCCGGCGACAGCCGGCGATGCGTTGTCGTCGCCGGATGGGTGGTGAGGCTTTTGGTGTCGCCGAGGTTGTTCGAGATGTCGATGACCTTGAGCGCATTCATGACGCGGAACGCGGATTCTTTCGACGTGCCGGCCTCGAAACAGACGACACTGCCGAAGCCGGTCATCTGCTTGGCGGCAAGATCGTGCTGCGGATGCGATGCGAGGCCCGGATAAAGCGTGCGCTTGACCTTTGGGTGCTTTTCCAGGAACCGCGCCACCGCCAGCGCCACCTCGCATTGGCGCCGCACCCGCATCTCCAAAGTCTCGAGCCCCTTCACCAGCAGCCAGGCGTTGAACGGCGACAGCGACGGGCCGGTGTGCCGCAGGAAATTCAGCAAGTGGTCGTCGAAGAATTTCTTCGGCCCGAGGATGGCGCCGCCAAGGCTGCGGCCCTGGCCGTCGATATGCTTGGTGGCGGAATAGACCACGATGTCGGCGCCGAACGCGAACGGCTTCTGCAGCAGCGGCGAAGCGAAGACATTATCGACGACGAGCAGCGCGCCCTTGGCATGGGCGAGATCGGCGACCGTCTTCAAGTCGATAATCTCGAGCGTCGGATTCGACGGGCTTTCGACGAAGACGGCGCGCGCGCCCTTGGCCAGCGCCTTCTCCCAGGCGGCGTGATCGCGGCCGTCGACCAGCTCGGTTGTGACGCCGAACCGCGGCAGAATCTGGGTCAGGATGTTGAGACACGAGCCGAACAGCGCGCGCGAGGCGACGACGCGATCGCCAGCCTTGAGAAAACACGCGAACGCGGCGAACACCGCCGCCATGCCGCTGCCGGTCGCACGGCACATCTCGGCGCCCTCGAGCAGCCGCAGCCGCTCCTCGAACATCGACACGGTCGGGTTGGCGTAACGGCTGTAGACGAAGCGTTGGCCATCGGTGGCAAAGGCCGCCTCGGCTTCCTCGGCAGAGCCATAGACGAAACCCGACGTCATGAAGATGGCTTCGTCGGTTTCGAGGAATTGGCTGCGTTGCAGGCCGCCGCGAGTGGCGACGGTACGCGGGCGCCAGGATGCGGGCGGCGGCGGGGGCGTCAAAGGCATCATTCTTCTCCATCGTTCGCCGGCACAGTACGCGTAAAAATCCGGGCCAACAAAAAAGCCCTGTCCCACACGGGTCAGGGCTTCGACGAAGCCTCCGACCTTTTAGCGGGATTTTTTACGTGGCCGCAAGCCGGTCGGCTCAAATCACCACGATCACAACGTTATGCGTACCCCTTCCCGACTCCGCTCGTCAAGTGAGATGCTGGCCGCGAGGGGGACAACGCGTGCGTCATTTCGCTTCGCTCGATGCGCTCGCTGCCGCAGCCGGCGAGACGCTTGGCACCAGCGACTGGGTGACGGTAACACAGGGCGCCATCGACAAGTTCGCCGAGGCGACCGGCGATTACCAATGGATCCACGTCGATCGCGAGCGGGCGAAGGCATCGCCCTTCGGCACGACGGTGGCGCACGGCTATCTCACGCTGGCGTTGGCGCCGCGGCTGATGGACCAGATTTACAAGGTCGACGGCATCCGCCTCAGGATCAATTACGGCCTCAACAAGGTGCGCTTCACCGAGCCGGTGAAAAGCGGCGCGCGCGTGCGCATGACGCTGAAGCTGCTCAGCGTCGAACCGACGACCAAAGGCGCACGCGTAACGACCGAAGCCCGATTTGCGATCGACGGCAACGAGCGACCGGCCTGCGTCGCCGAACTGGTCGCTGTGCTAGTGCCGAACTAGTCCGAGGGTTCGAGCGCGCTTTCGTGCCAATGGCGCAGGAGCATGCGCGACAGCCACGAGAGCACGGCGAAGATCGCGATGCCGGTCAGCGACAGAAGAAACAGCGCGGCGAACATGCGCGGAATCTCGAGGCGATAGCCCGCCTCGATGATACGCGACGCCAGGCCGGTCTCAGCGCCGCCGGTGCCAGCGACGAATTCGGCGACCACCGCGCCGATCAACGCCAGGCCGCCGCTGATCCGCATGCCGGCCAGGAACAGCGGCAGCGCCGAAGGCAGCCGCAGCAGCCGCAACATCTGCCAGCGCGACGCGCCGTAGAGGCGGAAAAGATCGACGAGATTGCGGTCGGCGCTGTTCAAGCCGAGCGTGGTGTTGGCGACGATCGGAAAGAAGGCGACAATGGTGGCGCAGACCAGCAACGCAGCGAAGACGTCATTGACCCAGATGATGATGAGTGGCGCGATCGCCACCACCGGCGTCACTTGGAGGATGACCGCATAGGGAAAGAAGCTGAGCTCGATGGTCTTGGACAACGAGAACAGCACCGCGAGACTACCGCCGAGCGCCACCGCCACGGCCAGCGCGGCGACCGTGATCCGGAGCGTGACCAGCAGCGAGGCCAGCAGGCTTGGCCCGTCGCTCCACAGCGTGCGCAGGATCACGCCCGGCCCCGGCAGGACATAAGGCGGGATGGCGAACCACCACACGATCCCGTGCCAGAAGGCGATTACGAGGGCGCCGACGACAATTGGCCCGACGATCCGCGCCATGCGTGCGCTGCCGTTCATGCCATCGCCTCCGCCAGGCGGCGCGACACGGTGCGGCATCTGTCGGCATAACGCTCGCTCAGCCGCAACGCGTTGTCGCGCGTCTCGGGCAGATCGATCGGCAGGTCGGCGACGATGCGGCCCGGACGCTTGGTCATCACGACGATACGATTCGTCAGGAACACCGATTCGAAAACGCTGTGCGTGACGAAGATGACGGTGCAGCGATGCCGCCGCCACAGGGTGCGCAAATCCTCGTTGAGCTTGAAGCGGGTGATCTCGTCGAGCGCGGCGAACGGCTCGTCGAGCAACAGCAGCGCCGGCTCGGTCACCAGCGCGCGGGCGATCGAGACGCGCATGCGCATGCCGCCCGAGAGCTGACGCGGATAGGCGGCGGCGAATTCGCGAAGACTGAGCGATTCGAGCATCGCCGCGACGCGCGGCGCAGCTGCGACGCGCGATACGCCTTGGAGGCGCAGCGGCAGATAGACGTTGTCCGACACCGTTGCCCAGGGCATTAGGGTCGGCTCCTGGAAGACGAAACCGATCCGGCCGGCGAGAGCGGCGGCGCGTTCGAGACGGCCGGCGCTCGGCTCGATCAGACCGGCAATAATGCGCAGTAACGTGCTCTTGCCACAGCCTGACGGGCCGAGCACGCCGACGAACTCGCCGGCCGCCACGGCCAGATCGATGGCAGCTAAGGCGGCAACGCCGTTGCGAAACGACTTTGCCAGTGCGGCCGCGGCAACCAGGGTCTCGGCCACGCCGCGTCCGCCTATGGCTTGGTCTTGAGACCGACGCGGTGATCGACGAAGCGCAGCGTATAGGCTTGGTGATAATTCATGTCGGCCGGATAGAGGCCCTGCTTCGCCATCACGTCGAAAAACGCCCGCCAGCGCGCGTCGGTCATCGCGCCGATCCCGAGCGTCTTGGCGTCGCCGCTGTCGACGATGCCGTGACTCGCCATGGTCGCCCGCGCATAGGCCAGCAACGCATCGGTCTGCTCGGGGTTGTCCTTCTTGATCAACGCATTCGCGGCGGCCGGATCGCGGTTGAAGTAGGCGTACCAGCC
>JAGXBG010000177.1 GCA_018971215.1 Alphaproteobacteria bacterium | reverse complement strand
ATCAAGCAGCTCAAAAAACTCAAGACCAAGGCGGTGGCGCTACCCGGCACGGCGGCCGAAGAGATGGGCTATCTGCTCGATGCGCATCTCGCGATGCTATCGCGCTCGCGCTTCGTCCGGGGCGTCGAGCGCCGGATCGTCGAGGATCGGGTCAATGCCGAGCGTGCCGTGGCGCTCGAGATCGAGGGGATGGGCGAAAGCTTCGCCGCCATGGGCGACGCCTATTTCGCGGCGCGCATCGAAGACGTGCGCGTCGTCGGCCAGCGGCTGTTGCGCAACCTGACCAAGACGCCCTATGCCACATTCAAGACGCTGGCCGAAGGCACCATCGTCCTGGCCGAGGAACTGAGCCCGGCCGACATCGCCTTGATGGATCCGCGGCAGGTCAAAGGCTTTGCCAGCGTGCTCGGCGGTGCCGAAGGCCATACCGCGATCATGGCGCGCGCCCTCGGTATTCCGGCGGTGCTCGGTATCGCCGACCTGCTCAAGGACGCCGCACCCGGCGACGTCGTGGCGCTCGACGGCAACACCGGCGAAGTCGTCTTGCGGCCGAGCGCCGCCACGCAAGCGCGGTTCGACAAGCGCCGCTCGGCGATCGAGCGTGCCGGCCGCGGCCTGGCGCGCCTCAAACGCCTGCCGGCCGAAACCCGCGACGGCGTCGAGATCGTGCTCGAGGCCAATCTCGAGCTGCCGCGCGAGATCGGCCAGGCGCTGTCGGTCGGCGCGCAGGGCCTCGGCCTGGTGCGTACCGAGTTCCTCTATATGAATCGCGACGACTTGCCTGACGAGGACGAGCAATACGCCGCCTATCTCGAGCTGGTGCGCCGCATGGACGGCAAGCCGGTGACACTCCGGACGCTCGACATCGGCGGCGACAAGCTGGCGGCGCCGCTCGCCGAGTTGATGGAGGGCGAAGGCGCCAACCCGGCGCTCGGTCTGCGCGCTATCCGGCTGTCGCTCAAGGAGCGCAGCCTGCTCGACGCCCAGTTCGCGGCCATGCTGCGCGCCGCCGCGCACGGGCCGGTGCGCATCCTGTTGCCGATGATCTCGAGCGTCGGCGAAGTCCGCACGGCGCGCGAAAGCCTTGCCCAGGCCGCGCGGCGCCTCAAGCGGCGCGGCGTGCGCGTTCCTGACGAGCTGCCGCCTTTGGGCGTGATGATCGAAATTCCCGGCGCGGCGCTCGCCGCCGACGCTTTGGCCGCGGTCGCCGATTTCTTCGCCGTCGGCACCAACGATCTGATCCAATACGCGTTGGCGGTCGATCGCGGCGACGAGCGCGTCGCCTATCTGCACAATCCGCTGCATCCGGCGGTGCTGCGCCTGATCCAGTTCGCGGTCGAGGCGGCGCTGCGCGCCCAGATTCCGGTCAGCCTGTGCGGCGAGATGGCCGGCGATCCGCGCTTTACCGCGCTGCTTGTGGGGCTCGGCATCCGCGACCTGTCGATGGCGCCGGCCAACGTCCCACGGGTCAAACAACGTGTCCGCGCCATGGATCTGGCGGCGGCGACCCAACGGGCGCGGGCGATCATGGATCAGCTCGACGATTTGCGCATCGCCAGCTTGCTCGACGATTTCAACGAGCTCGCCTGACGCCGCGGCGCTACCGGCCCGGCACGCCGGTCATGGTCGAATATTCGAAGTGCAGCGCCTCGCCGGGATGGACAAGCGGAAAGATCGCACGTGCCGCCAGCGCCGCCTCGGCAAAGCCAGACAGAATCAGCTTGAGCTTGCCCGGATAGTGCGCCACGTCGCCGACCGCGAAGATGCCGGGCTGCGAGGTGGCGCAGGTCGAGGGCTCGACTTTGAGGTGGTGGCGTTCGAGCGCCAGGCCCCATTGCGCGATCGGCCCGAGGTCCGTGGCGAGGCCGAAGAACGGCAGCAGCGCGTCGGCTGGCAAGGTGCGCGTGCCGCCGTCGAGATCGGCGACGATCACCGCGCGCAATTGGCCGTCGGCGCCGTCGAGCGCCTGAAGCTGGCACGGCGTTACCAGCTCGATCGTTCCGGCCTTGGCCAGGGCTTCGAGCCGCGCGACGCTTTCAGGCGCGGCGCGGAACTTGGCGCGGCGGTGCACCACCATCACGTTGGCGGCGATCTCGGCCAGCGACAGCGCCCAATCGACCGCCGAGTCGCCGCCGCCGGCGATCACCACGCGCTTGCCGCGGAAATCCTCGCGCCGGCTCACCAGGTAAAACACGCTCTTGCCCTCGTAATGCTCGATGCCGGCGAGCGGCGGGCGGTTGGGTCCAAAGGCGCCGGCGCCGGCGGCGACAATCACCGCTCGTGCCACGACGCTCGTATCGCTCGCTGTACGCAACACAAAGCCGCCGTCGCGCGGCGTCAACGCGGTCACGGGATGGCCCAAACGATAGGCGGGCGCGAACGGCGCCGCCTGCTCGACGAGCTTGTGCACCAACTCTTGCGCCGCGATCCGCGGGTAGCCGGGAATGTCGTAAATCGGCTTCTCGGGATAGAGTGCCGCGCACTGGCCGCCGGGCGCTTCGAGGGCGTCGATGACGCAGCAACGCATTTTCAGCATGCCGCATTCGAATACCGCGAACAGCCCGACCGGCCCCGCGCCGACGATTGCGACATCCGTTGCGGTTTCCGTCATCGCGCGTACCATGCAGGTGCGCCGCGGATGGCGCAACCCCGCGGTTGCGGCGCGAAAGGCCGCAGCCTAAAACAACGCCGTGGGTGGAGGTGACGTTCTTGTTCTTGCCCTGGCCAACGAGGCCGCGACCGGCCGGTTCGCCGCGCGTCTGGCGCGCTTGGCGCGGCGCGGCGACGTGATCGCACTCAAAGGCGAACTCGGCAGTGGCAAGACCACCTTCGCCCGCGCTTTCATCCGCGCGCGGCTCGGCGATTCGCTTGAGGTGCCGAGCCCGACCTTCACGCTCGTCGAGATCTATGGCGCTGGCGACTCGGCGCCGGCGATCTGGCACTTCGACCTGTTCCGCCTGAACGGCGCGGACGAGGCGCGCGAACTTGGCTTCGAAGACGCGTTAGCCGGTGATATCAGCCTGATCGAATGGCCCGAGCGCCTGGGGCCGCTACTGCCGGCCGAGCGGCTGGAGCTCACGTTCGCGGCCGGTCCGACCCCCGATTCACGCAGCCTGACGGTGCAGCCGTCGGTATCCTGGCGTGACCGAATCGAGGAGCTATCCGGTGGTTGAACGCACGGCCTTGATCGAACGCTTTCTCGACCAGGCGGGCTGGAGCGCCGCCAAGCATGTGCCGCTGCCGGGTGACGCTTCGTTCCGGCGCTATGTCCGGCTGCATGGTTCCGACAAGCGCACGGCGATGCTGATGGATGCGCCGCCGCCGCATGAGAACGTGCGGCCTTACTTGGCAATGGCGCGGCTGCTGCGCCGTCTCGGGTTCGGCGCGCCGGCGATCTACGGCCAGGACGCCGAAAACGGCCTGCTGCTGATCGAGGATCTCGGCGACGACACCTATACGCGGCTGCTGGCGAACGGCGAGCCGGAGGAGTCGCTCTATACCCTCGCGGTCGACGTGCTGATCGCCCTGCGGCGGCGGTTCACTGCCAAGGAAATGAAACAGGCGAAATTCCTCGCCCCGTACGACGATCAGCGGCTGCTCGACGAAGCGGCGCTGCTGGTCGACTGGTATTGGCCGTCGATCGCCGGTCGGCCGGTCGATCCGGCGTTGCGCGCCGAATATCTGGCGCTCTGGAAGGCGGCGTTGCCGACGGTGCGCAATTTGCCGACGACGCTGGTGCTGCGCGATTTCCATGTCGACAACCTGATGCGCGTGCCCAACCGCAACGGCTTGCTCGAATGCGGCGTGATCGATTTCCAGGATGCGGTGGTCGGCCCGCCGAGCTACGACCTGGTCTCGCTGCTCGAGGATGCGCGGCGCGACGTCACGGCTGATCTCGCCGCGCGCATGAAGCAGCGTTATCTCGCCGCCTTTCCCGAGCTCGACCGCGCCGCATTCGACGCGTCGTACGCGATCCTGGGGGCGCAGCGCAGCGCCAAGATCGTCGGAATCTTCACCCGGCTTTGCGTGCGCGACGGCAAGCCGCAATATCTGGCGCACATTCCGCGCGTCTGGCGGATCCTGCAACAGGGCCTCAAGCATCCGACGCTGGCGCCGGTCGCGGCTTGGTTGGCACGCCATATTCCCGAGGCCGAGCGCACGATTCCGCCATGCCGCCCCGCCGCCTGAGCGTACCCGATAGCGCAATTGTGCTGGCCGCCGGCCGCGGCAAGCGCATGGGCGCGCTCACCAATCAAACGCCCAAGCCGCTCATCCGCGTCGAAGGCCGGGCGTTGATCGATCACGTCCTCGATCGCCTGGCGGCCGCGGGCGTCAAGCGTGCCGTCGTCAATCTCCACTACATGGGCGACGTCATCGCCGCGCATCTGTCGCGTCGGCGCGACATCGACATCGAGTTCTCACACGAAGCCGAGGCGCTCGAAACCGGCGGTGGCGTGGTCAAGGCGCTGCCGTTGTTGGGCGAGTTCTTCTACGTCCTCAACGCCGACGTGTTCTGGCTCGACGGGGCGACAACGGCGCTGCGCCAGCTGGCGGCGGGATTCGATCCGGCGCGCGATGACGCGCTGCTGCTGATGCAGCCGACGGCACGCGCCGCCGGCTACGAAGGACCGGGCGATTTCATGCTCGATCCGGCCGGCGCAGTGCGCCGGCGCCGCGAGACCGAGATCGTGCCGTTCGTTTTCGCCGGCATCGAAATCGCGCATCGGCGTCTGTTCGACGGTGCGCCCACCGGCGCCTTCTCGATCAACCGGCTGTGGGATCGGGCGATCGACGATGGCCGGTTGCGCGGCCTGGTGCACGACGGCGAGTGGTATCACGTCGGCACGCCCGAAGGTCTCGCTCTCGCCGAT
>JAGXBG010000025.1 GCA_018971215.1 Alphaproteobacteria bacterium | reverse complement strand
GACCAATCCGTGCGGCGAGCAGCCGTTGCCGCCGTATGGCGCGTGCCTGTTGGGCTCGATCAATCTCGCGACGCTGGTCAAGGAGCCGTTCACCGACCAGGCGCGGCTCGACATGGACGAGCTCAACCGCCTCGTGCCGCTGGCCGTGCGGATGATGGACAACGTCGTCGACGCGTCGCGCTTTCCCTTGGAGCAGCAGACGAAAGAGGCCCAGGCCAAACGGCGTATCGGCCTCGGCGTCACCGGCCTCGCCGATGCGCTGATCCTGTGCGGCCTGCGCTATGGCTCGGCCAAGGCGGTGGCGACGACCGAAGCCTGGATGAAGGCGATCGAACGCGCCGCCTATCTCGCCTCCGCGGAGCTGGCGCGCGAGAAAGGCGCCTTTCCGCTGTTCGACACGGAAAAGTATCTCGCCGGCGAGAATATCAAGGGCCTCGACGCCGACGTGCGCGCGGCGATCGCGCAACACGGCATCCGCAACGCGCTGCTGACCTCGGTCGCGCCCACCGGCACGATCTCGATCTTCGCCGACAACGTCTCGTCCGGCCTCGAGCCGGTGTTCAGCTTCAAGTACACGCGCAACGTGCTGATGCCCGACGGCACGCGGCGCGAGGAAGAGGTTTCGGACCACGCCTATCGCCTGTTCCGCCGCCTCAAGGGCGACAGCGCGCCGCTGCCGGATTATTTCGTCGATGCGCAGGCGCTGGCGCCGTCGGACCACGTGGTGATGCAGGCGGCGGTGCAGAAATACATCGACAGCTCGATCTCGAAGACGATCAACGTGCCGGCGGATTTCCCGTTCGAGCAGTTCAAGGACGTCTATCTCCAGGCCTATGAGCTCGGCTGCAAGGGCTGCACCACTTATCGGCCGAACGAGGTGACGGGCGCGGTGCTCGAAGTGAAACCCGAGGCCAAGCCGCAACGGCAGACCGAGCTGCCGCTGCCGGCGCCGCAGGGGCGGCCGGCCGACGTCTATGAGGCGGGCGGCATCGTCTATATGACGCAGCCGCTGTCGCGGCCGGAAGCGCTGCACGGCCGCACCTACAAGGTGGCGTGGCCGCTTTCGGAGCACGCGGTTTACGTCACCATCAACGACATCGTGCAGGACGGACGGCTCCGGCCGTTCGAGATCTTCGTCAACTCCAAGAACATGGAGCATTACGCCTGGACGGTGGCGCTGACGCGCATGATCAGCGCGGTGTTCCGCCGCGGCGGCGACGTGTCGTTCGTGGTCGAGGAATTGAAGGCGGTGTTCGATCCGCGCGGCGGCGCGTGGATGGAAGGGCACTATGTGCCGTCGATCCTGGCGGCGCTCGGCGAGGTGATCGAGCAACACATGATCGAGATTGGATTCATCCAGCCGAAGACCGCGCCGGCCTCTGTGGAGGCCCAGCGCCAGGTGGTGAACCTGCCGGGCCAGACGGCGGGCTTGCGCCAGTGCCCGAAATGCGGCCAAGCGGCGCTGATCCGCATCGAGAACTGCGACCAGTGCACGAGCTGCGACTACTCGAAGTGCGGGTGAGCGATTCGTGAACGAAATTTAGCCCGTGTGAGGCAAGGACACGGTTCCGACTCACGCCTGCCATATTGCGGGCGGATTCTCACAAGCTGATCACCGCTTTCATGGATTTGTCGCTTCGCTGGAGCGGCATAACGCTGTCACGCTGTCGCGACGATGACCGGGTTCGCCACATCAGTGGCCGCTAACCGCGCGTGCCGACCCATCGAGAGGGAGGGTACCGTGAATGACCAGGAAGTCGTGCGACTCAAAAACTGCTCGGTGAATGAATTCGCGTACTGGGGCGTGAAGGACTTTGCTTACATCCGGCGCGTCCTGATCGACGGGCAGCCCGCGATCGCGGTCCACGCCGCGAACGGCACCCAGCTCGCGGTCCTTGAGACGCTAGTGGCGGCTCAAGTCGCGGTTCTTCGGAACGACATGGAACCGCTCAGCGTTCACTGAGCGCGCGCGCAGGCGGACCGGCGCCGGCGCCGTCTATTTTCCCTCTCGCATCCAGGGCGTGAACGTCACGGCAGTCAGCAAGCCTTCCGGCGACAGAAAGCGGCTGACCGTCTGGCCCCACGGCTCCTTCCTGAGCCGGACGAGCAGCCGATAGCCGTGGCGTTCGAGCGAAGCGGTGGCCTGCTCGACATTGTCCACCTCGAACTCGAGCCAGGCTTGCGGAACCGGAACATCGTCCGGCCAAGACTCCTTGCCGAAACAAGATTGCGCCGCCTGTGCAAGCGGCCACAGGGCGAAAGTTTTTGCGCCCTGAAGCGCCTCGGTATGCAGATAACCGCCGGACTCCTCCTTGAAGGAGAGGCCGAGGTCGTCGGCGTAAAGCTTTCGGCTCGGCGCGGCGTCGCGAACGATCGGCCCAAATCCGGCGATAAACAGAACCTTCACGACATTCGTGTCTCGCATGCTCTCGCCTACAACGCCATGCGCGTTTCCCACTCGACCGGCTCGAAGAGCGCGACGTCGGACACGAAGCGCTGGCCGCCAGCGTCGGCGAAGACATGGCAGCGGAAATTGTAGCGCACCTCCATCAACGTGAAGGTGCCTTCGAAGGTGAAGCTCCGGCCGCCGTCCGCGTCGGCCTGCATCCGGATGCAGCGGGGCGCGATCACGGCATCGCCGGCGAACATCGCCGGCAGCCGCCCGGTCAGGCAGCCTTCGCACAGCACGTCCTCGATACCGACCTGATAGCGGCCGGCCAAGAGCCGGTCCACAGCCGTAAAAGCGTCCATTTCCGCCTCTTTTCAGCGATCCGTTATCCTGCCAGAGTATGAGGAACATTTCAAGAACAAGGTTAGGCCGGGCGCCAACCCATCGGCCCCATCGAGCACCTGTCGAAGGCCTGGTCGAAGGGCCCGGATATCTGTAGCGGCTGCGCGAACTCGGCGGCTGGCAGATCTATTTCGCCGAGCGCGGCGTCACCCACATCGCCGCCGCCGATTACCATCTGTTGCCGTGCGACGACGGCGCACCGAATTGTCATATCGTCGTCGAACCCAAGTTCAGCGACGGGCCGAAGGTGCGCATGCGCGTGCTGGATACCGACGTCGTGTTTCACGAGCGCGACCTGACGGTATGGCGCTACCGTCCGGACATGCAATTCGCCGCGCATTGAAGCGTTGCGTAGCCTCGACCGCGCGACGCATCCCTCTTATAATTGAGACATGCGCCGTATCGCGTGGTCGGTCGGAGGTTTGGCGGTTATCCTCGCCACTGCTTACACCGGCTATTGGTATTACCTCGTCGGTACAATCCAGAAAGAGATGGGTCCGTGGGTCGAGGCGCGGCGCGCCGAAGGCCTCGACATCAAATGGAACGCCGTGAAGATCGGCGGCTATCCGTTTGCCGTGCGTTTGCGCTTCGACGGTTTCGATGTCGCTGCGGTGAAACCGATACCGTACCAGATGCACGCCGCCGACATCGCGTTTTCGTCGGCGCCGTGGGATCTGCGGCACTGGCATTTTAGCGCGCACGACGGCGCGCGGGTTGAGCTGCTGCTGCAATCGGCCGGGTTCGACGCCAAGACGCTCGACGGCACGGTTTCGGTGCCGATCCAGCCCGGCGGCACCGCCGACTTTGCGGCGACCGGCCTTGCCGGCCGCGGCGCAGCGCAGGGCATCGGCATCGATTCGGCACATGTCGCGCTCAAGCAACCCGATTCGCCGCCCAAGACCGACCACGATCCGGCGCTGTTGGTGAGCTTCGATATCCAGGGCGCACATTTGCGCGCCGCACCGGCGCCCTTCGGCACGACCATCCAGGACATTTCCGCAACCGCGACGATCGACGGCACGGTCGCGCCGGCGCCGCTGCCCCAGATGCTCGACGCCTGGCGCAGGAAAGGCGGCGCGATCGAGCTCGCAAGCGCGCATCTGGCGTGGGACCGGCTCGACATCGACGCGCAAGGCACGCTCGCGCTCGACGACGATCTGCAGCCGCTGGCGGCGCTGACCGCGACGGTGCGCGGCCAGAACGAAATGATCGATGCGGCGGTGAGCGCCGGCGCGCTGCCCGAAGACGACGCCGGCATGGCGCACATCGTGCTCAACATGATCGCGCAGCAGGGCAACGACGGCCGCCGGCAGATCCAGCTGCCGATCAGCGCGCAGAACCGCCGGCTCTATCTAGGCCCGGCGGCGATCGCGAAGATTCCGACCATCGATTGGCGTTAGCGAAACGCAAACCCAACGTCATTGCGAGCGAAGTGAAGCAATCCAGTACTCGATCAGGATTCTGGATTGCTTCCGCTGCGCGCTGCGCAGCGTCGCAATGACGGTGGAAAGAACGGTCAGCGCTTGACGGTCTCGGGCGGCGCTTGCGGCGCCTGATCGCGCGCGAACATGCCGTATTGCCGATCAACCGCGGCGACGCTGATGCGGTAATCCGCGAAGACTTTGGTCCGGCCCTGCGCCTGCGCTAGGCGGTGCTTCGCATGTTCGCGCCAGCGCTTGACTGCGTCGGCGTCGCGCCAGAACGACAGCGACAGGATCTTGCCATCCGTGTTCAGGCTGCGGAAGCGTTCGACCGAGACGAAACCGTCGATCTTCTCGAGATCGCTTTTGAGCGCGGCAGCGATGTCGAGGTAATCGCCTTCGTGCCCCGGCTTCGGTTCGACCTCGAAGATGACAACGTGCATGGAGAGCTCCTTAATTCACCACGAAGACACGAAGGACACGAAGACTCTTCTATCCTAAGACAAAGCGGCGCAAGCCATCCTTCAACACCACGCTGTGAAAATTCATCAACAGACCGGTTTTGTGTCCGCTCAACCGAAGATACGTGAGCATTTGCGCTTCGTGGATCGGCAACAAACGCTCAACCGCCTTCACTTCAACGATGAGCGCCTTTTCAACGACAATGTCCAGGCGGTAGCCGCAATCGAGTTTGACGTCCTTATAGATGACCGGCAGCGGCAGCTGACGCGAAAATCGAATTTCGTTCTGACGGAGTTCGAAACATAAACACTCCTCGTAAGCCGACTCGAGCAATCCCGGGCCGAGCTGCCGATGCACTTCGATCGCCAGGCCAATCACTCGATTTGAGAGCCCGTCGCTCTGAGACAGATCCATATTGGTCTCAGCCCCGATCTACGAAATCATTTCAGCGCAATGACGCGATGGACGCGGAGAAAATCGTCCGTAAGAAAACGTCCTCACTTTCTTCGTGTTCTTCGTGTCTCCGTGGTGAACCTATTACGCTTGCTTGGCGTCGACGATCGACTTGCGGATGGCGCGGGTGCGGCTGAAGACGCGCTCGAGCGTGTCGCCTTCGCCGTAGCGGATGGCGCGCTGCATCGCCGTCAAATCCTCGGTGAAGCGCTGGAGCATGGCGAGCACCGCCTCGCGGTTGGCGAGGAACACGTCGCGCCAGAACACCGGATCGGACGCGGCAATGCGGGTGAAGTCGCGGAAGCCGCCGGCCGAGAACTTGATGACTTCGGACTTGAGCGTGTCCTCGAGATCGGTGGCGGTGCCGACGATGGTGTAGGCGATCAGATGCGGCAGGTGCGAGGTGATGGCCAGCACCATGTCGTGATGCGCCGGGTCCATCGTCGCCACTTTCATGCCGGCGTTTTCCCACAGCGCCTTGACGCGGGCCACCGCCTTGGCATCGGTACCGGCGACCGGCGTCAGGATGCACCAGCGGTCGCGGAACATTTCGGCGAAGCCGGCGGCTGGGCCGGAGAACTCGGTGCCGGCGACGGGATGGCCAGGCACCAGATGCACGCCCGACGGCAACAGCGGCTTCAAATCGCGGATCACCGCCTGCTTGACCGAGCCGACATCGGTGACGATGGCGCCGGGCTTCAGCACGTCGGCGATGCGCTTGCCGACCTCGGCATAGGCCGAGAGATGCGTCGCGATGACGACGAGGTCGGCGCCCTTGGCCGCCTCGGCTGGATCGCGCGTCACGCGGTCGGCGAGCTTGAGCTCCTTCACCGTGTCGAGCGTCGCCTGGGTGCGGGCGCAGGCGACGATCTCGCCCGCCAGCTTGTCGCGCAACATGACGCGCGCCAGCGACGAGCCGATGAGGCCGATGCCGATGAAGGCGACGCGATCGAACAGCTTGCTCATGACTTCCCCAGAAACGCGGCGACCGCGGACACGACGGCACGCATCTCGGCCTCGGTGCCGATGGTGATGCGCAGATATTCGGGCAGGTGATAGACGGCGACCTTGCGCACCAGAATGCCGCGCTGGCGCAGGAAATCCCACGCCGCGGCGGCGTCCTTGGGCGCGGCGGGAAAGCGCGCCAGCACGAAATTGGCGACGCCGGGCACGACCGCGAGGCCGAGTGCTTCGAGCTCGCGCGCCAGCCACGGCCGCCAGACGTCGTTGTGGGCGCGCGCCTTATCGACCGAGGCAACGTCGTCGAGCGCGGCGATGCCAGCGGCAATCGCCGCCGAGCTGACATTGAACGGATTGCGCACGCGGTTGAGCACGTCGATCACCGCCGGACTCGCCGTGCACCAGCCGAGACGCAGGCCGCCGAGGGCGTAGATTTTCGAAAAGGTGCGCGTCATCACCACGTTGGGCGCCGACGTCGCCAACGCCAGGCCAGGATCGTAATCGTTGCGCACGACGTATTCGGCATAGGCAGAATCGACCACCAGCAATACCGACTTGGGCAATCCCGCGTGCAGCCGCGCCAGCTCGTCGCGCGGAATGAACGTGCCGGTCGGATTGTTGGGGTTGGCGATGAAGACGAGCTTGGTCTTCTGCGTCACGCGCGCCAGCGTCGCGTCCACGTCGAAGGTGAGATTTTTCTCCGGCACGGCAACCGGCACAGCACCCACGGTCTGCGCCGCAATCGGATAGATCGCGAAGCCGTGGCGGCCGTAGAGCACCTCGTCGCCCGGTCCGGCATAGGCCGATGCCAGCAAATGGATGAGATCGTCCGAGCCGGCGCCGCAGACAATGCGCGCCGCGTCCAGACCGTGATGGCGCGCCAGCGCCTCGCGCATCGCCGTGGCGTGACCGTCGGGATAACGGAACATGTCCTCGGCCGCCGCCTTGTAGGCGGCGACAGCGGCCGGGCTCGGACCGAGCGCGCTTTCGTTCGAGGCCAGGCGGATCGGCTTGGCCATGCCGGGAATGCGGCCCTCGCCGCCCTGATAAGCGGCGATGTCGAGGATGCCGGGACGCGGCGCAGGATCGGCGGACACGACGTTCACCGCGACGCGGCGCGCGCAGCGTCGCCAGCGGCGAGCGGCTTGGCGTAGGAGCCGATCGGCGCGACGTGGACGAGCTGCTTGCCGAGGCTGGACATCAGCTTGGCGAGACGCGGATCGTCGGCGGCCAGCGGCGCATCGACGTCGATCAGTGCGAGCGAGGAACCGTTGCCGCGCACCTGCTGCAACACGACGGCGCCGACATCGCCGTGGGAGAGCGCGCTGACCAGGCTGGCGCGGCTCGCGTCGCCGCTCATCTCGAGCACGAACAGCGTGCGGTCGCCGACGCCGTTGGCGGCGTGGCCGATAACGAAAGCGTCGTGCACGCCGCGGGCGTTACCGCGGCCGGCGAATGGCAGCCGTGCGTTGATGCGCGGACCGTCGCCGGCGCCGGCCAGCGCGCGCCACCACGGCTCGTCGCTGTCGCCGGCGGGCGCGGCGATGACGCCGGAATCGTGGCTCAGCTCCGCGAGCGCGCGCAGCACTTCATTCGGCGAGCGATAGGCCGTCATCGGCACCTGACTGCCGTAATGGTCGCGCGCCAAATCCCAGATGCCGGGATCGTTGTCCGGCACCGCGACCGCGACCGAGAAATCCGCCTGCGAAATGATCGCCGCGCCCATGAGCTCGCGCCAAAGCCGCACCAGAGCGCCGACCGGCAGTTTGCCGCGGTGGCGTCCTTCGAGGCGGCGCAGGATCTCGGCTTCGCGCAGCGGCACCTCGATGCGGGCGTGCTCTTCCTGCTTGGCGACGCCGACTTCGGCGACCAGGGCGGCGCGCTGCATCAGCAGGCTGTGCAGCTTGTCGTCGGTCTCGTCGATCTGTCGTCGCAGGGTTTCGAGCGTGCGCGGTGGCTTGGTGGTCATGGCGGTATCGGGTGCGGTGCGGGCGTCTTTGATAGTTCCAAGGGGGCGTGAAAGCAAAGAAAACATTGACATATCGGGTGTGCGTTACCTAGCTAACGCTCAGGATTATTTGGATTTTCAGGCTTTGCCCTCGATGACCAAGCCGGTCGCCGCCCCCTCCCGCGATGCCCGCGCCAAACGGCCGGGCCACGTGCTGCACGTCAGCGCGACGCTGGCGCTCGACTCCGGCGTCGAGCTGGCGCCCTACACCATCGCGTATCAGACCTACGGCAAGCTGAACGCGGACAAGTCGAACGCGATTCTGGTCTGCCATGCGCTGACCGGTGACCAGTATGTCGCCGAGCCGCATCCGATAACCGGCAAGCCGGGCTGGTGGGACACGCTCGCCGGTCCGGGCAAGGTGCTCGACACCGACCGCTATTTCCTGATCGGCGTCAACGTGCTTGGCGGCTGCATGGGCTCGACCGGGCCGGCCGACATCGACCCCAAAACCGGCAAGCCGTGGGGCCTGTCGTTTCCGGTGATCACCATCGCCGACATGGTGCGGGCGCAGAAGCAGCTCATCGACCATCTCGGCATCGAGCAATTGTTCTGCGTCACCGGCGGCTCGATGGGCGGCATGCAGGTATTGCAATGGGCGGCGGCCTATCCCGAGCGCGTGTTCTCGGCCGTGCCTATTGCGACAGCCGCTAGACACTCGGCGCAGAACATCGCGTTCCACGAGGTCGGCCGCCAGGCGATCATGGCCGATCCGGAATGGTGCGGCGGCGCCTATCAGCAGCAGAACCGCAATCCGGCGCGCGGCCTCGCGGTCGCGCGCATGGCGGCGCACATCACCTATCTGTCGGAGGCGGCGCTGCACCGCAAATTCGGCCGCAACCTACAGAACCGCGAGGCGCTGACCTTCGGCTTCGACGCCGATTTCCAGGTGGAGAATTACCTGCGCCACCAGGGCATCACGTTCGTCGAGCGCTTCGACGCCAACTCGTATCTCTATATCACCCGCGCCTGCGATTATTTTGACCTGGCGGCGGAGCACGGCGGCGCGCTCGCCAACGCCTTCCGCGGCGCGGCGACGCGGTTCTGCGTCATCTCGTTCACCAGCGATTGGCTCTATCCGACGCGCGAGAGCCGCGAGATCGTGCACGCCTTGAACGCGGCGGCGGCCAACGTGAGCTTCGTCGAGGTCGCCACCGACAAGGGCCACGACGCCTTCCTGCTCGACGAGCCCGAGTTCTTCGCCACGCTGCGCGGCTTCCTCGACGGCTGCGCGCAGCATCGCGGCCTGCCGGGAGCATGAGCGTGGACGCGCGCGCCTTCAATCCGCCGTCGGAGCTGCGCGGCGATCTGCGGCTCGTCGGTTCGATGATCGAGCCGGAGACGCGGGTGCTCGACATCGGCTGCGGCGACGGCGAGCTGCTCTATTACCTGGTGCACAGCAAGGGCGTCGACGGCCGCGGCATGGAGCTGTCGCAATCGGGCGTGAACTCGTGCGTGCGCCACGGCCTGAGCGTGATCCAGGGCGACGCCGACAACGACCTCGAGGATTATCCGTCGGACGCGTTCGATTACGTGGTGCTGAGCCAGACGCTGCAAGCGACGCGCAAGCCGCGTGAGGTGCTGCTCAACCTGGTGCGCATCGGCCGCCACGCCATCGTGTCGTTTCCGAATTTCGGGCATTGGCGCATCCGCATGGGCCTGCTCATCGCCGGACGGCTGCCGAGCTCGGCGCTATTGCCCTATCCGTGGTACGACACGCCGAATATCCATTTGTGCACGATCCGCGACTTCGCGCTGCTCTGCCGCGACGAAGGCATCCGCGTCGAGCGGAGCGTGTCTTTGGATCGCTACGGCCGGCCCTATACCCGCGCGCTCGCCAACCTCATCGCCGAGCAGGGGTTGTTTTTGCTGTCACGGACGCGGTAGGGACGACGACTTCCACAGCGCGACTTGGCCTAGGCTCGGTAGCCAATTTCCAAGTTCGCCACCGGCCGCCGAACCGCATCGGCGGTTTTGTTGTCAGTCGGCCTTTTTCCGCCCCAGCGGCAGGACCATCGGCACCCGCCGGCGATACTCCACATAGTCTTGGCCGTAGTCAGCGACCAGGTCGTGCTCCTCTAGCAAGATACCGATGAAGATGTAGCCGGTGGTCGCGACGGCAAACAGCAAATGGCCCGCCGTCATCACCGGAGTCGCCCAGAACGCAAACAGGAATCCGAGATAGATCGGGTGGCGGACGTATTTGTAGAGGAATGGCGTTTTGAAGCTCGGCGGCTTGGATTCGGCGCCCTGCCAGTTCCCGTAGACCTGCTGCAGGCCGAATAACTCGAAGTGGCTGATCAGGAACGTGCCGACCAATACGACGGCCCAGCCAAGCCAAAAGAGCACGCTCAAAAGCGCGGCGCCGGCAGCGTTGTTCACCGACCACACGAGATCGGGAATGGGCTGCCACTGGCAGTATAAGAGGATCAGCACGAGGCTCGCCGCCAGGACGTAGGTGCTACGCTCCATCGCGGCCGGCACGATCGTCGTCCACCATCGCTTGAAAGCGCGCCTCGCCATGACGCTGTGCTGGACGGCAAAGAGGCCGAGCAGGATGACGTCCACCACCAGCGCACCGGGCAGCGATCCGGCGGCACCGCTGTCGATCGATTTCGGCACCAGGAAATTACCGACAAAGCCGATGGCGTAGAGGAATGTGAGCAGAAACACGACGTAACAGAGCCCGCCATAAATCAACCCCACCATGAACCCCTCCTATAAGGCGTCGAAGGACGCAATTTCCCTGGTTGGATTAGCTTCGGGCCCTTCTTGGTTGAACCGAGGTCCCGAAAAAAAACGCGCGCGGTATATCACGCAATAAAAAAGCCTACGCCCTCCGTGTGCAACGAGTCACGACCCAATTAACGACCTCCCAGACGCGAGCGCAGCGTTTCCTCGGATCGATTTGGCAAGCCCTATACATGCCCGCGAGATAATTCGGGTCAGAGTGAATTTATTACGTTGCGGGCTCCCGCAGAAACACCGGCAGGTCGGTCGTCGGCGGCTTGCGCGGCACGTCGAAGAACATCTCGGCGATCCAGCCGCGGTGATAGCTGCCGTGGTTGACGACGTGCAGCAGGATCGCGCCGCGCGTCATCGTGCTTTCGCCGCCGTCGATGAAGCGGAAGCGCACGGGTGCCTCCAGGCTCTTGTCGGTCTGCGCCGTGCACCAATCGATCCACCATTGGTTCATCGCCTGCTGCGCCGCCCACAGCCCGGGCAGATCGGCGTGGAGAATCACGCTGCGCGCCTTGAAACCGTGGTCGCGGCCTTCGATGTGCGCCTGCCACACTATGTCGATCAGCAGATTGTGGTTGAGCGTGCCGATCATCGTCTTGAACAGGGTGCGGCGCGGCTTTTCCGCCTCGCCGGGCGGCAGCGCGGCAACGGCATCGTAGGTGAGCCGGTCGGCCCAGGCGCGATAGCGCGCGAAGATTTGTGCGGTGCCGATGTCCATGGCGTCCTCCACGAGGATCGGCAGACAGTATAGAGAGCGGAACGGCGGCCCCGCCGCGGTTTCTGTGCAACCCTCACCCTCCCAATTTTCCGTACCGTCATTGCGAGCCGCGGGCGAAGCAACCCAGCGGTTTTGACGGCAGACTGGATTGCTTCGGCGCAGTGCGCGTCGCAATGACGCCGTAGGGCCGCCGCCCACCTTGCTATTCCGGCGGCGGCGCACCCATACTGGCCGCAACCAGAACAACGTCGCCGGAGAGAAACGGCCATGAACAAAGCCAAAAGCCACGCGCGGGTGACGGTGTCGAAAAACGGGCCCTATGTGGTCAGCGGCGACGTGCCGCTGAGCAAGCAGACCATCGGCGTCGACGCCGAAGGCGGCTCGGAGAAATGGATCGAGGGCAAGCGGTTTCCGACCGAGGGCGAATACGCGCTCTGCCGCTGCGGCCATTCCAAGACCAAGCCGTTCTGCGACGGTTCACATGAAAAGGTCGGTTTCGACGGCAGCGAGACCGCGAGCCGCGCGCCCTATCGCCAGCAGGCGCGCACCTTCGCCGGGCCGGCGATGAACCTGACCGACGCCGACAGTTTGTGCGCCTTCGCGCGCTACTGCGATCCGCACGGCAAGGTGTGGAACCAGGTGCGGCATACCGACAGCCCGCAGACGCGGGCGATCTTCGTCCGCCAGGTGGAGAACTGTCCGTCCGGCCGTCTCGTCGCGTGGGACAAGGCGACGGGCCAGGCGCTCGAGCCCAATTTTCCGGTGTCGATCGGCGTCGTCGACGATCCGGCGCAACATTGCGGCGGGCCGTTGTGGCTGCGCGGCGGCATCGAGGTGATCGCCGCCGACGGCTTCGCCTATGAGGTGCGCAACCGCGTGACGCTGTGCCGCTGCGGCCAGTCGAAGAACAAGCCGTTCTGCGACGGCACGCACGCAGCGATCAAGTTCCGCGGCGAGTAGCGACGCAACTCAGGCGCAGTCGAACAGCGCCATGAAGCCGTAATCCATCGGATGATGACACGAAGGATAGCCATGCCCGTGACGGCGTGCCGCAGGCGGGGGTAGGTTCTGATACGTGGCCGCCCAATCCACGTAATACCCAGGGAGGTTAGCTCATGTCGCCAATTTCGAAGGGTCTTGCGAGTTTCGCCGTTGCCGCCATGCTGTCGTCACCGGCCGGTGCTCAGGGACTAGTCACCCAGAAGAATATTCCACTGGCGATGGCGCAGACCATCGCCAATGCCGCGCTCGCGCAGTGCTATAGCATGGGCTTCAAAGTCTCGGTGACGGTCGTCGACCGCGACGGACTACCCATTGTCATGCTGCGCGGCGACGGCGCCGGCCTGCATACGCCCGAGGGCAGCGACCGCAAGGCCTATACGGCGCGCACGTTCAGCCAGCCTTCAGCGGATTTCCTCAAACGGGTGCACGACGATCCAAACTCTGTTGGCTCGCTACAGTACGCTCGCGTGCTGGCGCTGGCCGGCGGGCTGCCGATCAAGGTGGGCAACGATGTGGTCGGCGCGGTCGGCGTCTCCGGTTCACCCGGCAAGGACGACGTCTGCTCGCAGGCAGGCATCGACAAGGTGGCCGATCAACTCAAGTAGACGTCTACCGGCACTGGGGGACATTCCGCGACTGCGGCAGAAAGGGAGTGATGTTGCCAAATGTGTAACCTCGCAGCCCTCTCCCTATACCCCCTTCCGGTTTCCGGGAGAGGGAAAGAAAAAAGCTACGGACCCGGACTTTGACTTTTACCGGTCCTCAAGGACCTGGACTCTGACTTTGCCGGCCTATGGGCCGGGGGGGCTCGGGGTACCGGGCATCCGCAGCAGCACGCGGCGGCGCTGCTTCAGGTGCTCGACCGCCGGCTTAGCCGCGTAAATTTGTTTCGTCGCTTCGACGACGACCGCGCCCGCAAAAGTGCCGAACCACACCCCGCCGAGGCGCTCGCACATAGCCGCGCGATCTCGGCAACGACGCGCACTGCGGCGAGCTGATTGAATTCCCTTGGTTTCCCGCGTCACAATCTTGTGAACACGGCGGCGAGGACAAACCTGTCGGTCATCGCCTATAAAAGGAGACGATCGTGAGGAGGCTTCCATGCTCGAAGCACGAGCTGCCACCTCGATCTCCAGATTGGCTTTAGGCGTCGTCCTCGTTCTCGCGGCCTCAGTCGGCAGCGTTGGTCCAGCGCGGGCGGATCAGGATTTCATGTTTCGCCACCCGGTCTTCTTTCACGATCACGATCGCTTCTTTTTCCGCGATCGCTTCTTTTTCCGCGACCGTTTCTTTTTCACCTTCCATAACTTTGGTTTCCCGGCGTTTTTTCCCCCGCCGGCCGTAAGCTACTACCCGCCTGCATATTATTACCCACCGCCTTACTATCCGCCGCCGCCCTATTATCCGCCGGCCAATTACTCTCCGCCGGTCACTGACAGCACGCCGCGGCAACCCGCCGCGAGCGCGAATTGCCGCGAATTTCATCAGACAATCAGCATTGACGGAAACCCCGTCAAAGCTTTCGGCACGGTGTGCCAGCAGCCTGACGGCTCCTGGCGCATCATGCCCTAGGCACGGAACTTCAGGCTCGACCCGCTAAACCTCGGCGGCTGTGTCGCCGGTCCGCCGCCATGTCGCCATCATCGATGACCGGCAGCCGCACGTTGGTGCCCTCGGTGTTGCCCGCTCCGATCGTGTTCTTTGTCCTTCGTGCCTTTACAGCGGGCTTCCCGACTCCGGATCACGGATGAGCACGATCCTCGTCGTTGGTTAGGGAACACACCGATGGGAGCGCCACACATGCGCAATGCCACCACCGACGATTTTTTGTCCGGCCCCACGAAGCAGAGTTTGGACATCGCATCCCTGTATGCGGAACAGGAAGCGGAGCGCTATACGGTTTACTCTCGCCACCTGAACGAGGCGATGGTGCGTGTGCTGCGCACGATCGGTTACGACGTCGGCTTTCGAAGTGGAAATGGGCAATATCTGTTTGACCGCGCGGGCGGCCGTTATCTGGACCTATTGAGCGGCTGGGGCGTATTCGGCATCGGGCGAAATCATCCGAAGCTTCGCGAGGCTCTAACGAGCGTTCTGGCCGGCAATTTCCCCAACCTGGTTCAAATGGACGTGTCGCCACTGGCGGGGTTCCTGGCGCAACGGCTGCTCCGCCACACGCCCTTCCTCGAGAAAGTTTTCTTTGCCAATTCGGGCACGGAAGCGGTCGAGGCTTCGCTGAAATTTTCGCGCCGGGCGACTGGCCGGCCCGGATTCGTATATTGCTCCCATGCGTTCCACGGCCTGTCTTATGGTGCGTTGTCGCTGAATGGCGACATGATCTTCCGGGAGGGATTCGGTCCTCTCGTGCCGAACTGTTTTGAGATCCCCTTCAACGATCTCGCGGCGCTCGAAAAGGTGCTGGCGACCCACCAGATGGCTGCCTTCATCGTCGAGCCAATCCAGGGCAAGGGCGTGAACGTGCCCGACGACGGCTACCTCGTCGGCGCCCAGGAGCTTTGCCGCAAATATGGAACCTTGTTCATTGCCGATGAGATCCAGACGGGCCTCGGCCGCACCGGCCGTTTTCTGGCGATCGATCACTGGCGCGTTGAGCCCGATATGGTTCTGATCTCCAAGATGCTCTCCGGCGGACATGTGCCTGTGGCGGCGGTTCTCGCCCGAAAATGGATATTCGATAAAGTCTTCGATCGTATGGATCGCGCGGTGATCCACGGCTCAACCTTTGCCATGAACGATCTTGCCATGGCAGCAGGCATCGCGACGCTCGACGTTCTCGAGTCCGAACGGCTGGTCGAAAATGCGGCGCGGCTAGGCGCGCGGCTCCTGTCCGCGTTCGAGGCGATGGCATCGCGCTACGAAATGATCAAGGCGATCCGTGGCAAGGGCCTCATGATCGGGATCGAATTCGGACGACCGCGCTCGCTCAAGCTCCAGGCCGCATGGCACTTCCTCGAAGCGGTGAGCGCGGGATTGTTCTGCCAATTGATCACCATCCCGCTCTTCAAAGATCACAAGATCGTCGTGCAAGTCGCGGGACATTCCAGTCATACGGTGAAGCTTCTGCCTGCCCTCGTCATCTCCGAGGACGACTGCGACTGGATCGAGAGTTCGTTCAATGAGGTGATCGCCGCCAGCCATCGTGTTCCAGGAGCGGTCTGGTCACTCGGAAGGACCCTCGCAGACCAGGCATGGAAGGCCCGAGTTGGCGCGCAGTCCGATCACGATTTACCCCAGAGCTCGTCATAGTTGGAAAATTTCCTGAGGGTCCGGTCGTAACGGGTCGGCTCGATCAGGGGTAGCACTCGCTTCAAGATCGCATTCGCGACCGGCGACACGTGCTTGACGTAGAGATCGATTGGATCCAGCAGATGCCTCAGATGCAATTTTGGATCGTAATTGAGGCCGCTGCTGCGAAACCACTTGTAGTCATTGGCTATCGCCCATGAAATCATGTCTCGGACGGCGTAGTGATAAAGGTGCAGTTGCAGCGCAACGGAATAATCGAGGCCGATATATTCGGCGTAGATGGCGTCTCCTTCGAGCATGCAGAGGCTGAAAGCGATAACTTTCACGTCCTGCCGCCAGACAAAGAAACGCACTTTGTCGGGCATCCGGCAGCCAAGCCCGCAAAAGAAATCCTTCGTCAACTTCTCGAAATGAAGCTTTGAACGCTCGTAGACCTGCAGATACAGCGGGTAGACCTTATCGAGGATGGACGTGACGTCGTCGACGACGCTCATTTCGATAGGAGGCGCCTGCGCCGCAGTCCTGAATTTTTTGCGCAGTTTCCGGCGCGTTGCGCTGTTGAGTGCACGGTTCATGTAGTCGTCGAAACTCGCGTAATCGATATTGAGACGAGTCATCGGCAGGCTCGGCATTCGACTGAAGCCTTGCTCCATGAAGCACTTCAGCGGCTCCCGGTACTTGGCTGGAAATTCCTTGAGCACGATGAGCCGCGCCTTCAGATCGCGTGCATGTGCCACGATAGCGGAGGCAAGAAGTCGGGCGTTTGAGTGCAGCGATAATTCGTCGCCGTCGAGGTGTCCTTCGCCGGCGGCGCATCCGACCATCAGGGTTCTCATCATGAAGCAGCGCGGCCACACGCACCGGATGGATTTGATCAGCACCGCTATCTTCGGACTTACGCCGATGGTGAGATCCTGATCGAGGATGAAAAACGGCTGAACCGCACGAACCTCGCCGTGCGCGTCCTTAACGGCGAAATACCGATAATCGAAGCCTTGCTGGAGCGTATCCTCGACCAGCTCGTAATATCGATGATCCTTACGTTTGCCGACAAAAGCGCGTTTCCAATGGTGGCATCGCCTCAGTTCGGCACGCGAAACAAGCCCTACGCTACCAAGTTGCCCAGCGGCGCGGCTCTCTCTTGTCATTCGAACGAAGTCGCTCATTGAGCCAACCTTCACCCGAGACCACGCGTTCCTCGATTATATAGTGGATTGGTTCGGAGCGGGGCGAGGTCGCTCGACCGGCAGGCCAAGCGGCATACGACGATGCGGGGTCTGAAAGCGTATTCGGCAATCGCATGACGTATCGTGCTGAATTGTCCCGGTCCTCGAGGACCTGGACATTGACTTTTGCTGGCCTATGGGCCGGCGGGGCTCGGGGTACCGGGCATCGGCAACAGCACGCGGCGGCGCTGCTTCAGGCGCTCGACCGCCGGCTTGGCCGCGTAAATTTGTTTCGTCGCTTCGATGACGACCACGCCCGCAAAAGTGCCGAACCACATCTCGCCGAGGCGCTCGCACATTGCCGCGGAGCGCAGCAAGAAGCGGCTCGCCGTCGGCGGCATAAACAGCGCGCCGGCGCTGCGCTCGGGCGTGAAGCCTTCGCCGCGCAGCAGGTGATTAAGCTGACCGGTGGTGTAGGGATTGCCCTGTCCGAACGGCGTGTGATCGAAGCGCGCCCAGATGCCGCGGCGGTTGGGCACGACGACGATGAGGCGGCCGCCGGCAGCGAGCACGCGCCAGACTTCGCGCAGCAGCGGCCCCACCTGCTCGCTGAATTCGAGACAATGCACCAGCAGCACGCGATCCATCGAGAAATTCGGCAGCGGCAGATCGCTTTCCTCGGTCAACGCGGCGCGGTTCGGCGCCTCACGCGGCCACGGCAGCACGCCTTGCGGCGCCGGCATCAGCGCGACGACGCGCTCGGCCTCGGGCAAAAGCGGTCGCAGAAAGGGCGTGGCGTAACCCAGGCCGAGAACGTTGAGGCCTTTGACGTCGGGCCACAGCAACCCGATGCGACGGCGGATCATCTGCCGCGCGATGCCGCCCAGCCGGCGCTCGTAGAAATCGCGTAAATCAACGACATCAATGAACATCGTTTGCAGTGTAGCACGGGCGGCAATTTGCGTTAGTCTGCCGCCATGACGCTCGAGATCCAGCAAATCCCCGCGCTGCGCGACAATTATATCTATCTGTTGCGCGAACCCAAGAGCGGCGCGGTCGGCGCGGTCGATCCGTCGGTGGCGGCGCCGGTGCTCGCCGCGCTCAAGAGCCGCGGATGGGCCCTCACCCACATCATCAACACGCACCATCATCCCGACCACACCGGCGGCAACCTCGAACTGAAAGCGGCGACCAAGGCGATCGTCGTCGGTCCGCTTGCCGACAGGGCGCGCATTCCCGGCATCGACGTCGCGGTCGGCGACGGCGACACGTTCAAGTTTGGCAACGAGGCAGCGACGGTCTACGACGTGCCCGGCCACACGCGCGGTCACATCGCCTATTGGTTCAAGGATGCACAGGCGCTGTTCAGCGGCGACACGCTGTTCCTGATGGGCTGCGGCCGGCTGTTCGAAGGCACGCCGCAACAAATGTGGGCCTCGCTCGGCAAACTCAAAAAGCTGCCACCGGAGACGCGCGTCTATTGCGGCCACGAATATACCCAGGCCAATGCGCGGTTCGCGCTGACGATCGAACCCAAGAACGCGGAACTCGTGGCGCGGGCGGCGCGCGTCGACGCGATGCGCGCGGCGGGGCAATCGACCGTGCCGGGGACGATGCACGACGAGCTGGCGACCAATCCGTTCCTGCGCGCCGATCTACCGGCGTTGCAACAATCCATGGGCGCGCCGGGCGATCCGGTCGCGACCTTCGCCGCGATCCGCAGGGCGAAGGATAATTTCTAATTGGGCGCCGTATGCCCTAAGCTGGGGCTCCATTCAGGTCGCTTCGGGGGCAAGATAGACGTGCGACGCGATATAAAATCATTGCTTTCCCTTGCCCGGTTTTCGTCCCTGTCCGTCGCCCTTGTCGCGGCGGCCGCGCCGGCAATGGCCCAGCCGCCTTCGGACCCAGCCGGCATCTGGACCCTGCAGGACGAAAATTCCTCGGTCGCGACCGGTTCGGGGCTGAAGGACAAATATTACGTCAACGGCTTGCGCCTCAACTGGACGTCGCCGACCGACACGCTGCCGGCCTCGCTGTCGAATTTCGGGAATTGGTTATGGGGTCCGGGGCGGAGCCGGTACTCGATCGAGCTTTCCCAATCGATGTACACGCCGGCGAACAACCAGATCGTCCCGCCCGATCCCCGCGACCGGCCCTATGCCGGCGTCCTAACCGCGACCGCCTCGCTGCTGCACGACACCGATTCCTCGCGCAGCATTCTCGGCCTCCAGGCGGGCGTGGTCGGGCCGGACGCATTGGCCAAGCAGATGCAAAACGGCTTCCACAGTCTCATCGGGTATGGTCCCAGCCGCGGCTGGAAATATCAGATTCACGACGAGCCGGTCGCGGATCTGCTGGCCGAGAAAATCTGGCGCGTTCCGCTGGTGCGCGGTGGATTGCAAATGGACGCGCTGCCCGAGGTTGCGGGCGGAGCCGGTAATCTGCGGGTCTATGGGCTGGCCGGATCGGTCTTCCGGATCGGCCAAGGGCTCGATTCGGATTACGGCGTGGCGCGCGTCAATCCCGGGCTGAGCGGAAGCGACGTGTACGTGCCCACGCGCAACCTGGTCTGGTATTTCTTCGCCGGCGCGGATGGCCAGGCCGTGGCGCACGACATCACGATCGACGGCAACACTTTCCAATCCAGCGCCAGCGCCACCCGCGAGCCGTTTGTCGGCGAGCTCGAGATCGGCTTCGCCGTCATCCTCGGGCGCGCGCGGGTGTCCTATACGCAGGTCATCCAAACCGAGGAGATCAAGGGGCAGCACGGCGGCCCCCATCAATTCGGGTCGCTGGCGCTCTCATTGCGATATTGAACGGCGGCTGGATAAAATCCGTTATTGCGCCGTCAAGGCGAAGAACCGTTTCTGGCTTGCGGAAACATTCGCCACAGGAGGCGAAATACGATGAAGCTGCGCTATTCGCCGACGTCGCCGTTCGTGCGCAAGGTCTTGGTGGTGGCGATGGAGACCGGGCTTGACGGCCGGATCGAGCGCGTGCCGACGACGGTCGTGCCGGTGCAACCCAACGAGGATCTTAGCCACCAGAATCCGCTGATGAAGCTGCCGACGCTGCTGACCGACGACGGCCAGGTGCTGTTCGACTCCCGCGTGATCTGCGAGTACCTCGACAGTTTGCACAGCGGGCCGAAGATGTTTCCGCCTTCAGGCACCGCGCGCTGGACGGCGCTCGCGCAACAGGCGCTGGCCGACGGCATCCTCGACGCCGGCGTGCTCAACCGTTACGAGACGGCGGTTCGGCCGCAGGAACGGCAGTGGCAGGAATGGAGCGCCGGCCAGATGCGCAAGATCCGCAACGGCCTCGCCGCGCTCGACGGCAAGGCCGACGAAGGTGCGCTCGGCGGGCCGCTCAACATCGGCCAGATCGCCGTCGGCTGCGCGCTCGGCTATCTCGATTTCCGCTATGCCGGCGAAGGCTGGCGCGAGCGGCATCCGAATCTCGCCAAATGGTACGGCGAATTTTCCCAGCGCAAGTCGATGCAGGCGACCGTGCCGCCGGCCGCATGAAAATTTATTCACGCGGAATAGCGGGCGGCGCGGGCTAGTTTGCCGCCAACGCGTCGTCAGAACGCATTTCCCTTCCCGCTGGCGCCATAGTCCCGGAATTCATTCAGCGAGCGCGGAGCCGGCGTCCGACCGATGTTGTTGCAGAATTGGTGGTACACGACGCTGTTGAGCTCGCGGAATCCGATTCAGCCGCCGCTCACGTCCGACATTACTGCCGATATCGTCATCGTCGGCGCCGGCATGGCCGGCTTGTCGGCCGCGCTGCGTTTGTCCGACATGGGCAGCCGCGTCGTCCTCATCGACCGCAACATCTGCGGCGGCAGCACGACCGGCAAAAGCGCCGGATTCCTGACGCCGGACAGCGAGCTCGAACTGTCGCAGATTTTGCGCCGCTTCGGCCAGCAGGGCGCGCACGAGCTGTGGCAGGTGCCGGAGAACGGTATCGCGCTCATCCGCGACACGGTCGCCGCGCACGGCATCGAATGCGATCTGCTGACGCAGGACAGTCTCTTCCTCGCGAACGACCCGTCCGGCGCCAAGGACGTGCACGAAGAGGCCGAAGCGCGGCGGCGGCTTGCCTATCCGTTGATCGAATACGGCGCAGCGGACCTTGCGAAAGTGATCGGCGCGCCGACGTACAAAGGCGCGGTGCGTTATCCCGGCTGCTTCGGCATCGATGCGCTGCGCTACAGCCAAGGCGTCAAACGCGTGCTGCTCGAACGCGGCGTGCGCATCTTCGAGAGCACCGAGGCGCATGCGATCGATGGCCACCGCGTGCGCACGCACGGCGGCAGCGTCATCGCCGACAAGATCATCGTCTGCGCGGACAAGCTGACGACCGCGTTCTCGCCCTATGCCGAGAACGTGTTCCATGCCGAGACTTTCCTCACCATCAGCGAGCCGCTGACCGACAAGGAAGTCGCCGGCCTGTTTCCAGGCGATCCGCTGCAATGCTGGGATACCGACTTAGTCTACAGCTATTGGCGGCTGACCGGCGACCAGCGGCTGCTGCTCGGCGGCGGCAGCATGCTGACGACCTATGCGCGCAACGCGGTGACCTCGCCGCGCGTCGCCGAGCGCGTCATCCGCAAATTCCTGGGCAAGTTCCCGGCACTCGCGAAGGTCGAGTTCCTGCAATACTGGCCGGGCCTGATCGACATGACGCGCGATCTGTTTCCGACCGTGCTGCGCGATCCCGATGCGCCGTGGGTACAGTTCGTCTTGGGGTGCGTGGGCCTGCCGTGGGCGGCATTCTGCGGCGACTTCGCGGCGCGGCACGCGCGCAGCACCGAGACGCAGCAGGACCACCTCTATTACCGCTACTTCCGGCCCGACCGGCCGTTTTTCATGCCGCTGTGGAGCGAGAAAATCCTCAGCAAGCCGATCGTCTTCTCGCTCAACAACGTGTGGGCGAAGTATTATCAGCGCGACAACAAGCCGGCCGCCTGACCGTCACCGCGCCCGCAACCATGAAAGACGCCGACGAGATCATCCGCGCGCTCGAACTCGCGCCGCATCCGGAAGGCGGCTGGTTCCGCGAGGTTTATCGCGATCCATATTCGACAGCGATCTATTACCTGCTCAAAGCGGGCGAGACGTCGCACTGGCATCGCATCGCGCAAAGCGAGACCTGGCACTACTACGCCGGTGCGGCGCTCGAACTGCTACTGTCGGCTGACGGCAATCACGTCGCATGCCACGTGCTCGGACCCGACGTGGCGAAAGGCGAGCGGCCGCAAGTAACAGTGCCGCCGCGCTGCTGGCAGGCGGCGAAAAGCCTCGGCGCGTGGAGCCTCGCCGGCTGCACCGTGGCGCCGCCGTTCGACTTCGCCGGCTTCGAGCTCGCGCCCAAAGGCTGGCAACCGGGACGTTGACGCGATTCAGCGGCCGGCGGCGGCGCTGGCCTCGTCGGCCGTCACCAGCTCGATGCGGACGCGCGCAATTCCGCCGTTGCGGATCCCGAGCTCGCGCGCGGCCTCGGCGGACAGATCGATGATGCGGTTGCGGGCATAGGGACCGCGGTCGTTGATGCGCACGATGACCGAGCGATTGTTCGTGAGATTGGTGACGCGAACGTAAGAGTTGATCGGCAAGGTCCGATGCGCCGCGGTCAACGCGTTCATGTCGAAGCGTTCGCCATCGGCGGTCAGTTTGCCGTCGAAGTGCCGACCGTACCAGGAGGCGAAACCGACCTGGGTGAACGCCGGACGGCCGCTTTCTGTCGACTCGTTTGGCGCCGAAGAGATCGGCGTCGACGGAACCGGCAGGCTGTGGCAGGCAGCCAGAAAAGCTGCGCTCGCGAAAACGGCGATCACCCCTCGTCGTTTCGACATTCGCGTCTCGCGGTTCGGGCCGCGGAAGGCGGCCGGCAGACCCTATGATTTTGTGCGGTTCATTAATACACGGCTAACGGCGCCGCGGCGACCCGTGACCTTTTTCGGGCCGGCCACGGCGTGCGGCGGCAGGCCGGCGGCGTCGCGTACCCGCCGGGGCCGCACCAGAAAGAGGCGGCGGGACGCTAGCCTCGCTCAGTCCGCGTTGGGGCCTTCGACCGAACTTTCGAGGATCGCGCCGGTCTTGGCGTCGACGCCGACCTCGTGCGTGGCGTTGTCCGCCTGGATGTCGAACGTATAGCGGAGGCCGCTGCCGCCGCTTTCCTTCTCCAGCTCTTCGTCGGCGATCGTGCCCGGAACGGCTTTGAGGGCGATCACGCGCGCCTGGTCCAGGCTCACCGCCGCCTCGCCGACAAGGTCCTCGCCTTTGAACGCGGATGCCGTGGTCGCGCCGACGATGGCGGCGAGCGCGAAGGCACCGATCGCGGTCAGCGTGTTCAGTCTGGTCATGTGCGTTTTCCTCATCAGCTGCGGTTCAACACTCGCAGCCTAGCGCGCCGACCTGACTGAACTCTGACCGGACGTCTGTTTTCAGCACCGGCAGCGACGGCGGGCGCGGTCAGTACATATGCTGGCCGCCGTTGATCGACAGCGTCGAGCCGGTGATGAAGGTGGCCTCGTCGCCGACCAGGAACAGCACGCCGCGCGCGATCTCGGCGGCGTGGCCGAGGCGGCCGATGGGAATGCGCGCGACGATCTTCTTCAGCACGTCCTCGGGCACGGCGCGCACCATCTCGGTATCGATGTAGCCGGGTGCGATGGCGTTGACCGTAATGCCCTTGCCGGCGCTTTCCTGCGCCAGCGCCTTGGTGAAG
>JAGXBG010000024.1 GCA_018971215.1 Alphaproteobacteria bacterium | reverse complement strand
ACACGCCCACTAGTCGTCCGCGGCGGCCAGCGATTTCGGCCTAGTGCACCAGCGCCAGCAGCACGGTGGCGTCGACGCTGACGCTGACCGTTGCGTCGCCGGCCGCGGCGACGGGCGGCGGCATGCTGCCCGACGCGGCCACGTTCGCGGCCATGAATCGCACCGGCACCGGTGGCACCGACGCGTTGCCGACGCGCAGCTCGCTATAGCGTTCGACGTGCGTGCCGAGCGTTGCCGCGATCCGGTCGGCGCGCGCGCGGATGTCCTTCAGCGCGGTGTCGGTCAGCTCGTCCTGGGCGGCTTTGGCCGTGGCGGGCGACAGCTCGGCGGCCAAATTCGACATCGCCAATCCCTGGCCCTGCAAGACCCCGACCAAGTTCAGCAACGCCGGGAAATCGCTCGACGTCAGGTGCAACGCTTGGCTGCCGTGCCAGCGGATCGTGTTCCCTTTGGCGTCGCGTTCCGGATAGACCGAATATCCCGTCGTCTCGACGGTCACGCCCGTCACGGTTTTGGCATGGGCGAGCGCCGCCGCCATGCGGCGATTGACGTCGGCCTGAACGCGCGCCGCGTTGGCATCCACCGCCTCGACGCGCAACTCGGCCTGAAGCCGGTCGCGCGGCAGCGTCTTGTCGGCATGCGCCGAGAGCGTCAGCGTCGTTCCCGCCGGCGCGGCGGCCGGTGGCGGTGCCGGCTGCGCCCAAGCCGGCGCGGCAGCAATCAGGAAAGCGGCGGCAGTCGAAACACGACGGATCATTTGAGGCCCCTGGCTTGTTCACGCAGGACGAATTTCTGGATCTTGCCAGTCGACGTTTTGGGCAGCGGCCCGAACACCACGGTTTTGGGGACCTTATAGCCCGCCATGTTGGCGCGGCAGAAGGCGATAATGTCGTCGGCGCTCGCCTGGGCGTCGGCTTTGAGGGTGACGAAGGCGCACGGCGTCTCGCCCCATTTCTCATCCGGCCGCGCCACCACCGCCGCCTCCATCACTGCCGGATGGCGATAGAGCACGCCTTCGACCTCGATGGTTGAGATGTTCTCGCCGCCCGAGATGATGATGTCCTTCGAACGATCTTTGATTTCGACGTAGCCGTCGGCATGGGCAACGCCGAGATCGCCGGTGTGGAACCAGCCACCGGCAAAGGCCTCTTCCGTTGCCTTCGGGTTCTTGAGATAGCCCTTCATCACGATGTTGCCGCGCATGAAGACTTCGCCCATGGTCGCGCCGTCGCGCGCCCGCGGCGCGAGCGAATGCGGATCAGCGACCATCAGCCCTTCGAGCACCGGATAGTTGACGCCCTGGCGCGCCTTGAGTCTGGCCCTTTCCGGTGCCGGCAGCGCGTCCCATGCGTCGTGCCAGGCGCAGACCACCGACGGGCCGTAGACCTCGGTCAGGCCATAGACGTGCGTAATCGCGAAGCCGAGCTTCTCCATGCCTTCGATCACCGCGGCCGGCGGTGCTGCGCCGGCGGTCATCATGGCGACGCGGCGGCCGAAATCGCGCTTGGGCTGCGACGGCGCGTTCAGGAGCAGGTTCATCACGATCGGCGCGCCGCACAGGTGCGTGACGCCGTGCTCGGCGATCGCCGTATAGATCGCGCCCGCTTCGACCCGGCGCAGACAGACATGCGTGCCGGCGAGCGCCGTTACCGTCCACGGAAAGCACCAGCCGTTGCAGTGGAACATCGGCAGCGTCCAGAGATAGACCGGGCGCGTCGGCATGTTCCAAACCATCGCGTTGCCGAGTGCGTTCAGGTACGCGCCGCGATGGTGATAGACGACGCCTTTGGGGTTGCCCGTCGTTCCGGATGTATAATTCAGCGCGATCGCGTCCCATTCGTCGTCCGGCTCGCGCGCGGCGAACGCCGGATCGCCGGACGCCAGGAATGCTTCGTAATCCATCTCGCCGAGTAATTTGCCCGGCGGCGCCAGCGCGTCGTCGATGTCGATCACCAGCGGTCGCTTTTTCGCCGTGGCCAGCGCCTTCTCGATCACCGGCGCGAATTCGCGGTCAGTGATCAGCACCTTGGCTTCGCCGTGCGCGAGAATGAAGGCGATGGTCGCGGCGTCGAGCCGGATGTTGAGCGCGTTGAGTACCGCGCCCGCCATCGCCACGCCGAAATGCGCCTCGAAGGCTTCGGGCGTGTTGGCGGCCATCACCGCAACGGTGTCGCCCTTGCCGATGCCGCGCCGCTGGAGCGCGCTCGCCAGGCGGCGGCAACGCTCGAAACTCTGCGTCCATGAATACCGCCGCGTGCCGTGCGCCACGGCCAGCCGCTCGGGATAGATCGCCGCCGCGCGCGCGATGAAACCCAGCGGCGACAACGGCACGTAATTGGCCGGATTGCGGTCGAGACCGGTGTCGTAAGCGCTTCCCATCGCGTCGCGTCCTGTGGCTTCACAAAGCGCGGCCTTTGCCGCACAGTTGTAAGGGGAGAAAACGCCCATGACCAGCCGCTACGCCGCGGCCCACCGCCGTTCGCTGGTCGACCGGGAAGATTTCTGGGCCGAAGCCGCCCAGGCGATCGACTGGGAAAAACGGTGGGATACCGTGCTGGATGCAGGCCGGCCGCCCTTCTACCGCTGGTTCAAGGGCGCGCGGCTCAATACCTGTTTCAACGCGCTCGATCGCCACGTCGACGGCGGCCGCGCGCAGCAGACGGCGCTGATCTACGACAGCCCGGTCACCGGTACGGTGCGCAAATACAGCTATCGCGAGCTGCGCGATCAGGTGGCGCTGCTCGCCGGCGCGCTGCGCATGCACGGCGTCAAAAAGGGCGACCGCGTCCTGATCTACATGCCGATGGTGCCCGAGGCGGCGATGGCGATGCTCGCCTGCGCGCGGCTGGGCGCGATCCATTCCGTCGTCTTCGGCGGCTTCGCCGCGCCCGAGCTGGCGACGCGCATCGACGATGCCAAGCCACGCCTGATCCTCTCCGCCTCGTGCGGCATCGAGGCCAATCGCGTCATCCCGTATAAGCCGTTGCTCGACCAGGCAATCGCGCTCGCCAAGAGCAAGCCCGAGGCGTGCTTCATCCTGCAGCGCGACCAGCTGGCCTGCGATCTGGTGCGCGACCGCGATTACGACTGGGACGAGGAGGTCGCCAAGGCATCGCCGGCGGCGTGCGTTGCGGTCGAAGCGACCGACCCGCTCTACATCCTCTACACCTCGGGCACCACCGGCATGCCCAAAGGCATCGTGCGCGACAATGGCGGCCACGCAGTCGCGCTGCATTGGTCGATGCAGTACGTCTATGGCCTGGCGCCGGGCGAGACCTGGTTCACGGCCTCCGATGTCGGCTGGGTCGTCGGCCACAGCTACATCGTCTATGCGCCGCTGCTCTATGGCCTCACCACGATCCTGTTCGAGGGCAAGCCGGTCGGCACGCCGGACGCCGGCACGTTCTGGCGTGTCATCGCGCAGCACGGCGCAGTCGCCATGTTCACAGCGCCGACGGCGTTCCGCGCGATCAAGCGCGACGATCCCGACGGCATGCTCATCCGCAAGCACGATCTGGCGAAGTTCCGCACGCTGTTCCTCGCCGGCGAGCGCGCCGATCCGCCGACGATCGAATGGGCCGAGAAGCATCTCGAAGTGCCGGTGATCGATCATTGGTGGCAGACCGAAACCGGCTGGGCGATTGCGGCGAACTGCGTCGGCCTGGGCCAGCTGCCCGTGAAGCACGGCTCGCCGACGCTGCCGGCGCCGGGCTACGATCTGCACGTGCTCGATCCGTCGGGAAAGGAAATGAAAGCCGGCGAGATCGGCGCGCTGTGCGTCAAGCTGCCGATGCCGCCGGGCTTCGCGCCGACGCTGTGGAACGCCGACGAGCGCTTCGTCCAATCTTATCTCGCCGACTATCCCGGCTATTACCTGACCGCCGACGCCGGCTACATGGACGAAGACGGCTATGTCTTCGTCATGGCGCGCACCGACGACATCATCAACGTCGCCGGCCATCGATTGTCCACGGGTGCCATCGAGGAAGTCCTCGCTTCACACCCCGAGGTCGCCGAGTGCGCGGTGATCGGCGTCGGCGATGCGCTCAAGGGCCAGGTGCCGTTGGGTTTCTTGGTGCTCAAGGCCGGCGCCAAGAAGGTGCCGGAGGACATCGCGACCGAGGCGGTGAGCCTGGTGCGCGAGCGCATCGGGCCAGTGGCCAGCTTCAAGACCGCGCTGGTGGTCGACCGTCTGCCGAAGACGCGCTCGGGCAAAATTCTGCGCGGCACCATGCGCAAGATCGCAGACGGCGAGGAATACAAAACCCCCGCGACAATCGACGATCCGGCGATCCTCGGCGAGATCGCAAAACACCTCAAAGGCGCGGGATATGCGAAGGGCGGCACCTGAGCGGCGCTGGCTGCCGCACCGAATTGAAAACGTTCCCGACCATCTCATCTTGTTCGATGGCGTGTGCATGTTCTGCTCCGGCTGGGTAAGGTTCGTCGTCGCGCGCGATGTTCATCACCGATTCAGATTCACGCCGGTGCAAAGCGCGTTTGGCGGCCATTTGTCGGAACAACTCGGAATTGACGCAGACAACCCTGAAACAAATGCCGTCATCATCCGCGGCATCGCGTACTTCAAGTTCGATTCGGTGATCGAGGTGCTGCGCGAATTTCGGGGTTGGCGATGGATACCGCTTTTGCGCGCGATACCGCGTCCGCTTCTAAATTGGTTCTATGATCGCATCGCCCGCAACCGCTACCGCTGGTTCGGGCAGATGGCGATTTGCATGACACCAGAACCGTCTGTCGCCGTGCGGTTTCTCACCGACCTGCCGCGGACAGATTGATGCAAAAGGTCCTTCTTGTCGGTGGCGCAGGTGAATTTGGCCGCCGTTTGTTGCGCGGCCTGATCGAAACGACGGACCTCGACGTGATCGTTGCCGGTCGTGACATCACCCGTTGCGAACGCATCGCACGGGATTTCAATTTGGGTCGTGCGCGAACGCGCGTATCGGCGCTGCAATACGACGCGACACGAGCCTCGGTCGACCAGCTGCGCGCTAGCGGGGCGTTCCTGGTGGCCGATGCGGCCGGTCCCTATCAGCACACAAACCATAACCTCGTGCGTGCCGCGATTGCCGCGGGAATGCATTACATCGATCTTGCCGACGGACGCGAATTCGTTGCTCGCTTTGGCGAGCTTGACGGCGTTGCGCGCAAAATGGGCACCACGGCGCTTTGCGGTTGCAGTTCGACGCCTGCATTAAGCACGGCGGTTCTCGATCAGCTCACACCGGGATGGCAGGCGATCGAAACCGTCCACGTGGGCATTTCGCCAGGCAATCGGGCCTCGCCGTGCGGCCTTTCCGTAATCCGATCCATCCTCTCCTATGCGGGCAAACCCGTCCGCGTCTTTGTCGATGGCGAATGGACAACACGAATGGGCTGGGGCCCGCCGCAACGAAGAGAAATGGGTATCCTCAGGGCGCGTTGGCTCTCCCTCTGCGAAACGCCAGATCTCGACATTCTTCCAGCGCGATATTGCGTTCACCGTGAAGCTCTTTTTCGCGGCGGTCTCGAACTGGCGGTGTTCCACTTTGGTTTATTTGCGCTCGGAGCGATCGCTTGGAGTCGGCTTGTTGGCTCGCTGGAACCTCTAGCGCCTTGGGTTCAAAAGGCCGCTAAAGCGACAGCCACCTTAGGATCAGACCGAGGCGGGATGTTGGTCGAGGTGACCGGACTCAATCGCGACGGCGCGCGTGTCTACGCGAAATGGACGCTCATTGCCGAATCCGGTGACGGTCCATACGTACCGACGTTGCCGGCATTGGCTGCCATTCGCGCGCTTGTCGAAAAACGGCTCAATCGGCCGGGAGCGTCGGCCTGTGTCGGTATGTTGGACTTGGCTACGATCGCTGACGAATTCCGCCCTTACCGGATCACGACCCAAATGGAAACAAGAACACTCGACACGAGCCCGTCACCGTTCGAACGCCTACTGGGGCGCTCGTTTGAGCAATTGCCAGAACCGGTTCGGCACTTCCACAGCCTGCGCCACGCGCTGATGACGGAGGGTCGCGCCAAGGTTTCGATCGCACCCGGATTTATCTCGGCACTCGTGTGCGCGGTGTTCGGTCTTCCTGCCGCCGGTGACGACGTGCTCGTTTCGGTATTTTTCCTGCCAAAACCAAATGGGCTGGAATTCTGGCGGCGGCGATTTGCGAAACGCCGTTACCAAAGCACCATGGGTGTGTTCGCGAGTGGCGCGGCGAGTCTACTTATCGAGCACTTCGGACCATTTCGACTGTTCTTTAAGCTGACGCCGCAAGATGACAGTCTCGAATGGTTGCTTGTCAGATGGAAGTTCTTATTTTTGCCGTTGCCGCGATGGACACTACTCAAGGTTAAGTGCCGCGAGAGTGCGGACGGCGTCCGCTTCGTCTTCGATATCGACTTCGCACTCCCGATAATCGGCCCGGTGATTCATTACACCGGTTGGCTTTTGCCTGTGCAGAGCGTAGGTGGCGGCCGCCACATTTCTTAGATCATTGCCGACGGCAACCGTTGCCGATTGTCCGCCCAAGGAGACCGCCATGGAAATCAAGCGAAACGGCTCGCAGCCAGCCGTGAAAGGCCCGCTCGAGAATTTCACTGGTAACGTTCGCATCGATCCGCTGTTCCAGTCGCCGGGGCCGGGACAGTTCGGTGGGGCGAGCGTCACCTTCGAGCCTGGCGCCCGCACCGCCTGGCACACGCATCCGTGCGGCCAAACCTTGATCGTCACGTCCGGCCTGGGTTGGACCCAGTGCTGGGGCGAGCCAAAACAGGAGATCTGGCCCGGCGACGTCGTCACGTGCCCACCGGGCAAGAAACACTGGCACGGCGGAACGACGACGACCGCCGTGACTCACATCGCCATACAGGAATCGTTGAACGGGAAGAACGTCGAGTGGCTGGAGCAGGTCACCGACGAACAGTACCGGAGCTGACGCCGCGACAGCTTTAAGCCGCGGGCTCTTCCGACGCGGCGGCGATGTCCTCGGCGCCCGGCGGCTGGACCAGCGGCTTGCCTTCTTCCGGCTTCTTGCCGCGGTTGGCGCGCGCCACCGCCTTCTCCAAGTCTTCCATCGTGCACAGCCCCCGCGCCACCGGATGGCGCGGCTTGATGTTGGGCGTGTTCCAATGGGTGCGGTCGCGCACGGCGTGGATCGTCGGCTTGGTGGTGCCGACCAGCTTCGAGATCTGGCCGTCGCTGAGCTCGGGATGGCTTTTCAGCAGCCAGGCGATGGCGTCCGGCTTGTCCTGGCGCTTGGCGATCGGCGTATAGCGCGGGCCCTTGTGCTTCACCACCTGCTCGGGCAGCGCTTCCTTGGCGAGTTTGAGCCGCGCGTCCGGGTCCTTGATGCAGCGATCGAGCTCTTCCTGGGTGAGCTGGCCGTTGGCGACCGGATCGAGACCGTGCATCTGGGTCGAGACCTCGCCGTCGGCGATCGCCTGGACCTCAAGTCCGTGCAGGCCGGTGAAATCGCCGATCTGGTCGAAGGTCAGGGGGGTGTTCTCGACCAGCCATACGGCGGTCGCCCGGGGCATCAGCGGCAGCGACATGCGTTTCTCCTGATGGCAATGGCCAAGCTCGCGCCTAAAAGCGCTTTCCAGGCCACCTGCCCATGTCTTGGATGCGGGTTTATATAGTCGCTCGGCCGGGCCAAGAAAAGCGGAAATCGGGCCTCAAATCGTCAGCACGATCTTGCCGATATGGGCTGAGCTTTCCATCAAGGCGTGCGCCGCGGCCGCCTCCTTGAGCGGAAAGGTCTTGTAGATCACCGGCTTGACCTTGCCGGCGTCCAACAGCGGCCAGACCTCCCGTTTGAGCGCCTGGGCGATGGCGCCCTTCTGCTCGACCGCGCGGGCGCGCAGGGTCGATCCCGTGAGGGTCAGGCGCTTCATCATCACCACGCCGAAATTGACCTCAGCCAGATTGCCGCCCAACAGCGCGATAGTGACGCAGCGGCCGTCGACGGCCAGCGCGCTGATGTTGCGCGGCACGTAGGGGCCGCAGACCATGTCGAGGATCAGATCGACGCCGCGATTGCCGGTCGTTTCCTTGACCACCTTCACGAAATCCTCGCGCTTGTAGTCGATGGCGCGCGTCGCGCCGAGCTTTTCGCATGCCTTGCATTTGTCGTCGCTGCCGGCGGTGGCGAAGATGTTCTTGGCGCCGAACTCGCGCGCGAGCTGGATCGCCGTGGTGCCGATGCCCGAGGTGCCGCCGTGGATCAGCACGCTCTCGCCGCGCTTGAGACGGCCGCGCTCGAACAAATTGGTCCATACGGTGAAGAAGGTCTCGGGCAAGGCCGCCGCCTCAACCATCGAGAAGCCTTTGGGCACCGGCAGACATTGCACCGCGGGCGCGGCGCAATACTCGGCATAGCCATGGCCGGTGACCAGGGCGCACACTTTGTCGCCGAGCTTGAACTCATGGACGCCGAGGCCGAGCGCGACGACGCTGCCGGCGATCTCGAGGCCCGGAATGTCCGACGCGCCCGGCGGCGGCGGATAGTTGCCCTGGCGTTGCGCCACGTCCGGCCGGTTGATGCCGGCGGCTTCGACCTTGATCAAGACCTCGCCGGCGCCGGGCTTCGGCATCGGCCGCTTGGCGAGGTGCAAGACGTCGGGCACGCCCGGTTCGCGGATTTCGATAACGGTGGTTTCGGCGGGAAGAGCGGACATGCGGGCCTCGTTGGCGGTTTCTTGTGGCGGATTGCACCCTTAGCCCGATCACGCCACACTGGCAACCGTCCCCGGCGCAAGGGAGGCCCGCGATGGACGAAGAAGATCTGCTACCGCAGCGGCAAAAACCCAAGCCGCGCGACCTGACCGTGCTCGGCGTCGCGCAGCTCGAGCAATATGTCGCCGAGCTCGAAGACGAGATCGCCCGCGCCCGCGCCGAGATCGCTGCCAAGCGCAAGCAGCGCAGCGGCGCCGAAGGCCTATTCAAGCGGTGACCAGAAGCCGATGACCGAGGCCAAGCTGCCGCGCTTCGCGACGCTGAGCCTGCACGCCGGGCAGAAGCCCGACCCGCTGACCGGCGCGCGCGCCGTGCCGATCTACCAGACCACCAGCTACGTGTTCGCGGACAGCGACCAGGCCGCCGCGCTCTTCAACCTTGAGGAGCCGGGTTACATCTATTCGCGCATCAACAATCCGACCGTGGCGGTGCTCGAGGAGCGCCTGGCGGCGCTCGAAGGCGGCGTGGGATCGGTGTGCACGGCAAGCGGCCAGGCGGCGCTGCATCTGGCCATCGTGACCCTCATGGGCGCGGGATCGCACATCGTCGCCGCGTCGTCGCTTTATGGCGGCTCGATCAACCTGCTGAAGCTCACCCTGCCCCGCTTCGGCGTCACCGCGAGCTTCGTCGATCCGCGCGATCCGCAGGCGTTCAAGGCTGCGATCAGGCCCGAGACCCGGCTGCTCTTCGCCGAGGTTTTGGGCAACCCTGGCCTCGAAGTGCTCGACATCGAGGCCGTCGCCGCGGTCGCACACGATGCCGGCCTACCGCTGCTGGTCGACGCGACTTTCGCCACGCCCTACCTCATCCGGCCGTTCGCGCACGGCGCCGATCTGGTCGTGCATTCGGCGACCAAGTGGCTCGGCGGCCACGGCCTTGCCATCGGCGGCGCGCTGATCGACAGCGGCAATTTCGACTGGGCGGCATCGGGCAAATTCCCGACCCTGAGCGAGCCTTATGACGGCTATCACGGCATCGACTTCGCCGAGGAGTTCGGACCGCAGGCCTTCGTCATGCGCGCACGGATGGAAGGGCTGCGCGACTTCGGCGGCTGCATGAGCCCAGCCAATGCTTTCTATATCCTCCAAGGCGTCGAAACCTTGCCGCTACGGATGGCGCGGCACATGGAAAACACGCGCCAGGCGCTCGCGTTCCTGAAAGCGGCGCCGCAAGTGACGTGGGTGTGCCATCCCGACCTGCCCGAGCATCCCGATCATGCGCTCGCACAGCGGCTTTATCCCACGGGCGCAAGCTCGATCGTCAGCTTCGGCATCACGGGCGGCCGCGAGGCCGGCAAGCGCTTCGTCGACAGCCTGCAGCTCATCTCGCATCTCGCCAACGTCGGCGACGCCAAGACGCTCGTCATCCATCCCGCCAGCACGACGCACCAGCAGATGAGCGCTGCCGACCTCAAGGCTGCCGGCGTCGGCGAAGACATGATCCGCCTTTCGATCGGGCTCGAGGATTTCGCCGACATCGCCGACGATCTCGGCCGCGCGCTGCGCGCGTCGCAGAAACCCGTGTCCAAGGCGGCGGAATAGATGGAATTCGTCGTCGGCGGCCAGCGTGTCTTCGCCGGCACCGGCGGCCGCGCCTTCGACACAAACCTGCCGACCGTCGTGCTGCTGCACGGCGCCGGCATGAACCACACGATCTGGGCGTCGCAGGCGCGCGCGCTGGCGCATCACGGCCGCAACGTGCTGGCGTTGGACTTTCCCGGCCATGGCGGCAGCGCCGGTCCGGCGCTCGAAACCATCGAGGCGCTCGCCGACTGGCTGTTGCGTGCGCTGCAGACGCTGAACGTCGCGCGGTTCCGGCTTGCCGGCCACAGCATGGGCTCGCTGGTGGCGCTCGAAGCCGCGTCGCGCGCCGGCGCCGCCTGCCAGGCGCTGGCGCTGCTGGGGTTCGTGCCCGAGATGCGCGTCCATCCCGATCTGCTGGGCGCGGCGCGCAACGGCGCGCATCTGGCGTCGGAGCTGATCGTCGCCTGGGGCTTCGGCCTCAAAAATCTGACCGGCGGCAATCCGGCACCGGGCGTGTTCCTGCCCGACGCGGCGCTGCGCCTGATCGAACACACGCCGGCGGCGAGTCTCGCCGCCGATCTGGCGGCTTGCGACCATTATGCCGGCGCCGCCGCGACCGCCAGCGCTGTGCGCTGTCCGGTGCTGTTGCTGTCGGGCGCGCAGGACCGAATGACGCCAGCGGCCAAGGCGGACGGGTTCGCCGGACACTTCACGCAGGGACGCAGCATCGTTCTGCCCGGCTGCGGCCACATGCTGATGGTCGAGCAGCCGGTCGTCGTTCTCGATTCGCTGCGCACGATCCTCTGACGCGCGGTGCGCGTTGGTGCGCCCGAAGGGATAAGCGACCCTTCCGCGGCCGCATCCAGACCTATCTCGGCCAGTTCGAGAACCTGCAGGCGCAGGCGCGCGCCTGCGACCATCTCGACGTGCTCGGCACCACGTTCGTCACCGCCGACGTCGGCAAGCTCTATCTCATCCTCGCCAACGCCGTCGGCCGGCTGAAGGCCTGAGCCGAGGCAACAAAAAGGGCGGTCCCGTGGGGACCGCCCTCTGTCGTCACAAACCTACGCGCGTCAGGCCGCCTTCTGGTCGATCACCTGCGGACCGCTTCCGTTGCCGATCGCGATCTTGCGCGGCTTCTTCTCCTCCGGCACCTCGCGCACGAGATCGACGTGCAGCAGGCCGTTGTCGAGGCTCGCGCCCGCGACTTTGATGTGGTCGGCGAGCTGGAAGCGGCGCTCGAACGCGCGGCTGGCGATGCCGCGGTGGAGATAGGCGGTGCTGGCTTCATCCTTCTTGGACTTGCCGGTCACCAGCAACTCATTCTCCTTGACGGTGACATCGAGCTCATCGGCCGCGAAGCCTGCCACCGCCACAGTCAGGCGATAGGCGTTCTCGCCGGTGCTCTCGATGTTATAGGGCGGATAACCCGAACCATCGAAACGGGTTGCCGCGTCGGCCAGCCGCAGCAAGCGGTCGAAGCCGATGGTCGAGCGAAACAGGGGAGCGAAATCGAAACCATCCATGATCCACAACCTCCATTGAGCAAAGTGGGATTTACGCGCCCGCCGGAATGGCCGGGCGCCCAGCGTCCGGACCCGCGCAGGCCCCGGACAAACGCTCAGATGGGATCGGGATTGCGCCCCGTCAAGGGACGCGGCCGGCTACTTTTTGACGCCTAGGCCCTTGAAACGCTTGTTGAATCGGGCGAGCTGGCCACCCGTATCGAGGAGCTTCTGTTGCCCACCGGTCCATGCCGGATGCGACCGTGAATCGATTTCGAGGTGGAGCGTGTCGCCCGCCTTGCCGTAGGTCGACCGGGTCTTGTAGGTCGTGCCGTCGGTCATGACGACCGTGATCTCGTGGTAATCCGGGTGGATGCCGTCTTTCATGGGTACTGCTCCAGGGAGGCGCGCTTTATAGCGGCCACACCCGATTCATGCAACCACCGCGCGGTTAACGCCCTACGTAGCACGGCGGCTGCCCCTGCTGCGGCCGCGTCGTGCGAAGCCTCCTAACGTTCTGTCAGCTTGAGCTCGATGCGGCGATTTTGCGCATAGTCCGCATCGGTATTGCCGGCGGCGATCGGCGTGTATTGGCCGAAACCTGCCGCCACCAGGCGATTGGGCGGAATGCCCTGCGCGATCAGGAAGCGTACCACCGACTGGGCGCGCGCCGATGACAGCTCCCAGTTCGACGGGAACTCCGCCGTGTGGATCGGCCGCGCGTCGGTATGGCCGTCGATCTCGAGCACCCAATCGATCGTATTCGGGATTTCGCTCGACAGCTGCTTCAGCGCCTGCGCCACCGAGGCGAGCTGGGTCTGGGCGGCCGGCGTCAGTTCGGCGCTGGCGGTGTCGAACAGCACGTCGGACTGGAAGACGAAGCGGTCGCCGACGATGCGGATGTCCTTGCGGCTGGCCAGGATCGCGCGCAGCCGGCCGAAGAACTCCGACCGGTACTTCGCCAGCTCGGCGACCTTCGTCGCCAGCGCCTGGTTGAGGCGGTTGCCGAGGTCGGTGATCTGGACCTGCTGTTGCTTGTTCTTGGCTTCCGACGCGTCGAGCGCGGCGGCGATCTGCGCTAGCTGCTGGCGCAGCGCGAGCAGCTGCTGGTTGAGCTGATCGACCGTGGTCTGCGCCTTGCCGAGGTCTTCGGTCTTCTGCGCCAGCTGTTGCTGCGTTCCGGACAGCTGCGTGCCAAGCGCGCCGGCCTTGGCCTCGGCCGCGTTCTTCGCCGTCGCGGTCGATTGCAGCTCGGTGTTGAGCTTCGACAGGTCGAGCTGCAGCGCCGCATTGTCGCTTTTCTGCAGCGACAGCATGTCGGTCAGCTGATTGATCTGCCGGGTCAGCTGCGCCAGCGCCGCGTCGCGGTTCGACAGCGCGCCGGTGAGGTAAAACTGGCCGGCGGTGAACACCAGCAGTACGAAGATGATCACCATCACGAGCTGCGTCAGCGCGTCGACGAAGCCTGGCCAGATGTTGATCGTCGACCGGCGCTGGCGGCGGGAATAGAGCGACATGCGGGCCTAGCGCGCCCGCTCGGGTTCCTGGCGGAGCGCCGAGATGGTGCGCGCGACCAGGCGCAGCTCGTTGCGGATCTCCTGCACGGCCTCGCCGCGGCCCTGCGATACGTCTTCGGTAAGACGCGCGAGATGCACCTCGATGGCGCGGAGATGGGCGCGGCTTTCGTCGCTCAACGCGCCGGCCGGACCGCCACCGTCGGCGAGACGCACCAGCACCGGTTTCATCTCGAGATGCTGCTCGGCGAGCTTGAGCATCAGGCCTTGCTCGGCGCGCATCTGGTCGGTCAATGCGGCAAGACGCTCCGCCAGGTTGATGATGTTGGTGTTGGCGGAGATGCGGCTTTCCTCGCCGCGGCTCAAGACGCGCTGCAGATTGTCGAGCGTTTCCGCCGTCTGTTCGAGCAGCGCCTGGATATAGGCCGGCGTCGAGCCCTCGCCGGCGGCGAACGCGGCCGGCGCGACGTCGAGCCGGGCCTGTGCCGTCAGCCATTCCTCGAGCTCATTGAAGAACCGGTTCTGCGCCAGCCCGGCCTGAAGATCGAGGAAGCCGAGCACCAGCGATCCGGCGAGACCGAACAACGAGGCGCTGAATGCGGTGCTCATACCGCCGAGCGGCGTTTCGAGCCGCGCCTTGAGATCGGCGAAAGCGCGGACCGGATCGGCGCCGCCCGCCGACAAGCCGCCGATCACACCCTTGACCGACTGGACCGTCTCCAACAAGCCGTAGAACGTTCCGAGTAGGCCTAAAAAGATAAGCAGGCCGATGAGATAGCGCGAGGTTTCGCGCGTCTCGTCGAGCCGCGAGCCGATGCTGTCGAGGAGCGTGCGCAGCGCCGTCGCCGACAGCGCCAGGCGGCCACGGCCTTCGCCGATCATGCGCGCCAACGACCCGAGCAGCCGGCTCGGCTTGCCGGTCGGCTGACCGCGCGAGGCGTGCGCGAGCCAGCGCGCGTTGCCGGACAGCTGGACCACCTGATGGAAGATGTAGATCACGCCGGCGATCAGGATGCCGACGATCACCCCGTTCACCACGGGATTGCCCATGAAATACGGGTAGAGCGCGGGCGACAGCGCGCCGGCAATGAGCGCGATGACGATGACAAAAACCGTCATGCGCGTCAGATAGCGGGAGGGGTGACTCACAGGGGGCCTGCCTTCTGCAGAAGGGGGTTGAAGGGAATGCGGTCGGCCTAACGGCCGGTCGTCACCAAGTCGACGCGGTCGGCGGACCCCCCGTCCGTCACCCGATTACCCAACGCGCGCACGTCGATCTGTGTGCTCGCCACCCCATGCTGGATCAGATAGGCGCGGACCGCGACCGCCCGCGCCAAAGAAACCCGTCGCGCTTCGATCGCCTGATCGGCATCGCCACTGGCGTAAGCCACGAGCGCGATGCGATCGCTGGGCGCCGCCTTGAGTTTTTTCGCCAAGCCGTCGAGCACACTCGACGCATCGCCCTGCAGTTCGGTGGCGCCCGGCGTAAAGCGGATCGCCCGGCTGTCCGATGACGGCACGTTGCGCGGCGCGACCGGCTCGGTCGGCGAACGTGTCGCCGCCAAAGCGACGCCGCCGATCGGCAACAGCGAGGCCAACTCGTTCGTATCGGTGCGCGTTTCAGGTGCGGACGGTGCGGTGGCGACGCGCGGTGGCGGCGGTGCGGCCGGCGTTGGCGACGGTGCCGGCCGGCTGGCCGGCGGCGTCAACACGACGGCCTGCTGCGTCGCGCTGCGGACCGGCGGCGGCGTCAACGGCGCTTCCGGCTGGATCGCTGCCGGCGCGGCTGCCGCAACCGTCGCGATTCCCGGACGGCGCAGCACGACGCGCGAGGCGGCGGCCTGGTTCAACGACGCCAAAACGCCGTAGTCGATTGTTACGCTGCCGTCCTGGACGATTTGCGCGGCATGCTGGATCGGATGCGCCTGCGCGACGACACGTGCCGGACGATGCGTAACTTGCTGCGCGACGACATGCGGGTGCCGCGACGTGCTATGCGCGAGCGCGACGCGGTGCGCGACCGGCTGCGCCGGCACATGCAACACGAAGCGATTGTCGGGCACACGTGGTGCCGGACCCAGGCGATCGAGAACGCCATAGTCGACCGTCACTCTGGAGCTGGAATCTGAATAGGTGTAAGGCGATTGGGCGCGTACCGGCGCGACTGCCGCGCTGCCGACCAACAACGCGAACACGCCGACTGCGGCCGTGACCAGTTGCCGCGTCGCGTCATGGGTCGTACGTGCCGTTGATGGCATCGCCGGGTTACCCCTCCCGTCCCCTACATTCTTCGTTAAAAGTTTATCGCAAGTGGCGTTTGACCGCCACTAGCTCGTGGAACCGGAGTCGCCCGCCGCTGACTGCAGTGTGGCGCTTTGGTGTCCGATGCGTGCGCGCGTACGCAACCGCATCCGGCGCAGTTCACGTCGCAGCGAACAGCCGACGCAACGCGTCGTGCAACGTCGGATTGGCGGCGAGCACCGAGCCGTTGGTGAGCATGTCCTGGCCGCCCGCCATGTCGCTGACATCGCCGCCGGCTTCGCGCACCAGCAGAAGGCCACCGGCGATGTCCCAGGGTTTGAGATCGAATTCCCAGAACCCGTCGAAGCGCCCGGCTGCGACGTAGGCGAGATCGAGCGACGCGACGCCCCAGCGGCGGACGCCGGATGCGGCGCGCATCGCCGGCGCGAGCGTTTTGAGATAGCGTTCGTGATCGCCGCGATCGCGGAATGGGATGCCAGTCGCGATCAACGCGTCGGCCAGATTGCGGCGCGCGGACACGCGCAAGCGTCGGTCGTTGACGTAGGCGCCGAGCCCCTTCTCGGCCCAGAACATCTCGTCCTTGATCGGATCGTAGACGGTCGCGGCGATCAGCTTACCCTCGCGCTCGAGCGCGACCGAAATTGCGAAGTGCGGCAAGCCGTGGAGAAAATTGGTCGTGCCATCGAGCGGATCGATGATGAAACGGTGGCTGGTGTCGCGGCCGGGCTGAAACCCGCTCTCTTCCAGGAGAAACCCGTAATTCGGCCGCGCCTTCGCGAGTTCGCGCTTGAGCACCTTTTCGGCCGCGACGTCGGCGGCCGAAACAAACTCGCCCGGCCCCTTGACCGAGACCTGGAGCTGCTCGACCTCGCCGAAATCGCGCTTCAAGCCGCGCGCCGCCTTCAGACAGGCGGCCGCCATGACGTTGATTAGCGCCGAGCGGGTCGCCATCGCCGCAGCGATCAGCCCTTGGCGCGTTCGACGTAGCTGCCGTCGGCGGTATTGACGACGACGCGGGTGCCGGTGCCGACGTGCGGCGGCAACATGACGCGCCTGCCGTTCGACAGCTTGCCGGGTTTGTAGGACGACGACGCCGTCTGGCCCTTCACCACCGGCTCGGCTTCGACCACTTCGAGGATCACCGTCTGCGGCAGGGTGACGGCGAGCGCCACACCCTCGTGCAGCTGGATCGTGCAGATCATGCCCTCCTGGAGGAAGTCGCCGGGCTCGCCGATCAGCTCCTTATTGACGGTGGTCTGTTCGAACGTCTCGTTGTCCATAAAGGTCGCCATGTCGCCGTCGAAATAGAGGAACTGCATCTCCTTCTCGTCGAGGCGCGCCCGTTCGACCGTTTCTTGCGTACGATACCGTGCGTTAGTCTTGGTGCCGGTCTTCAGGTCGCGCATCTCGACCTGGGCGAAAGCGCCGCCTTTGCCCGGCTGGATGAGATCGCGCTTGAGGACAAGCCAGAGCTTGCCGTCCTGCTCCAGCACGTTGCCGGGCTTGATATCGATGGCATTGATCTTCATGGCGCCAATCCTCGCGCGGAAAGCCGGTCTCGTTGTGGGTTTTGCGGGCAGCTTCGTACCAGCTTGCCCCCTGCGCCCACAAGCGAAATACGGCGCTTGGCGCGCCGGCGCCAGCCGCCTAGCTTGCCGAGCCGAAGGAGAGAGATGCGCATGGTCGAAACGCCTTGGTGGCGACGCGAGCGGTTTGCAGCCCGGGCGCCTTACCTGGGAGCGCGCGGCGCCGCCCTGCGCACCGTCCGGCGCTATTTCGAGGCCGAAGGTTTTGCCGAGGTCGACACTCCCGCGTTGCAGATCAGCCCGGGTCTGGAGCTGCATCTGCGCGCCTTCGCCACCACGCTCGACGAGCCCGGCGTCGGCGCGCGCCCGTTCTTTCTGCACACCTCGCCCGAATTCACAATGAAGAAGCTGCTCGCGGCCGGCGTCCCCAAACTGTTTCAGCTGGCGCATGCGTTCCGCAACGGCGAGCGCGGCGCCACGCACCATCCGGAATTCACTTTGCTCGAATGGTATCGCGCCGGCGCGACCTATCTGGACCTGATGACCGATTGCGAGCGGCTGCTGACCGCCGTGCTCGAAGCCGTCGGCCAGCCGCAATTTTCGTGGCAAGGGCGAACGGCGGATCCGCGCCAACCGTGGCGCCGGGAAACCGTCGCCGGCCTCTTCGCCGACCGTTGCGGCATCGACATCTTGGCCACCGCGCCCGAGCCGGAACGGCCAAGCCTGGAATTACTGGCCGCCGCGGCGCAGCCGCTGGGCATCGCGCCGCATCCGGGCGACGATTGGGACGATCTGTTCTTCCGCATCTTCCTCGAACGGATCGAGCCGACGCTCGGCATCGGCGTGCCGGCTATTTTGGCCGATTATCCGATCGCGATGGCGGCGCTCGCCCGCGCCAAGCCCGACGACCCGCGCGTCGCCGAACGTTTCGAGGTCTATGTCGGCGGCCTCGAGCTGGCCAACGGCTTCTCCGAACTCACCGATCCGGTCGAACAGCGGCGGCGTTTTGAGCGCGACGGCGCGCGCAAACGTACCCGTTATGGCGAAACCTATCCGATCGACGACGACTTCCTCGCCGCGCTCGGCGCGATGCCGTCGAGCGCCGGCATCGCTTTGGGGTTCGATCGCCTGGTCATGCTGGCGACCGGCGCCACGCGCATCGATGATGTGCTGTGGGCTCCGGTCGCGTGACGCCGGATTCGACTCTCAGGAGTCCTGGCGCAACGCGTCGAGGCGCCGCCAGCCGGACTCGCCCGGCAACCGGCATTGCCAGAACCGCCAGCCGTTGATGTTGGTCCCGGTGACGGCGCGCGCGGCATCCGACGGCGTGGCGAAGCGCTTGCCGTTGAGGACAATGCCACTGCGTTCGATCCGCGCGTTGTGGACGCGCCCTTTGTATTTGGCACGCAGACCGGTACCAGCCGGAAACCTGATTCCCTTGTAATTCCAATCGGCTACATCGCCCTTGGAAGACCCTGACGGGGTTGGCTTGGCGCCGCCAAGACCAAACAGGCGGCGCAATCCGGCGGTCGGTTGACCCATTCCGAGCAGCGTCCGCAGCACGTCGTTGTAGCTGACCGTCTCGTCGCTGCGGCGCGCGGTCAACGCCTTGTAGACATCGAAATCGATCTCGATCGTCATCATCGACGCGACTCCCACGATAAAGAATAGTAAAATAGCACTATAGAGCTATAAACCATCGAATACCAGTCGTCGGCAGGCCGATTAGCCCGGCGGATAGACCGGAATAAAGATGACGATCGATGTACGGACCTGCGGCAGGTCGGCCGGCAGATGGGGAAACGGTGCGCTGGCCGCGATCATCTGGCGCGCCGCTTCGTCGACCAAGCTTTGCCCGGAGGAGGCGAGCAAGGTGATGGTGCTGACCGTGCCGGCCGGGTTGACGCCGACGCTATAGACGACGGTGCGCTGCGGCGCGCCATAGAAAGCGGAGGCCGGTGGATAGATTCGGTTGCTCTCGATCCGCTGCATGATGGCGTTGAGATAGGGATCGCCGGCGCGGTTACGCTCAGCATCGCCGCGCACGGGCAAATGGAGTTCGAGTACCCGCATGCCTTCGGTGGAGGGTTTCGGTGCCGCGGCAGCAGCTTGGTCCGTCGCCGGCGCTGTTGCGCTCCGCACCCGTGGCGGCGGCGCGGGTTCTGGCTTGGCAGTTTTCTTCGCTTCGGTCGTCTGGTCGGGACCGGATTCGCGCGGCCGGGGCGCCGCCGCCGGTGGTGACGGTGGCTGTGTAACGGTTGGCTTGGGCGGCGCCCGCACCAACGTGACCTTGAACACCGGCGGCGAGGGCGCCGACGCCATCGGCCAGTGCCACAGCCAGATCAACACCGGCAGCAGATGCAAGAGCGCAGCCGCGATCAGCGCCCAGGGTGGCAGCATGCGGCGCCGCTCGCGCGCAATCGGCAACACCGCTTCGCCTGAGGTTGCGACCATCCGAAAAATTCCGCGCTCGGTCAGCGCGCGGCAGCGATAGCTTCGATGAAGGCTTTGACCGCCGCGCCCGGCCCCTGCGGATGATCCCACACGGCCGCGACAACGGCGAGAAAATCGGCGCCGGCCTTAACCAACGGCGTGCAATTGACCGGCGTGAGGCCGCCAATGGCGACGCAGGGGACCGTCGTCACCGCGTTCCACCAGCGCAACAATTCGGGATCGGCGTTGCCCTTGGCGATCTTGGTCTGCGTTGGAAAGAACGCGCCAAAGGCGACGTAATCCGCGCCTTTTTCGGCCGCCTCGAGCGCCAAGTCACGGCTGGCGTGGCACGTAACGCCGACGATGCGATCGGGACCCAACAAACGACGTGCTCCGTCGTACGGCGTATCGTCCTGACCGACATGCACGCCGTCGCAGCCGCAGGCGAGCGCCAAATCGGCGCGATCGTTCATCAGGAACGCAACGCCCCGATCCTGCGCGATCGGCCGCAACACGTCGGCGGCGCGACGGATCGCATCGTCGTCTGCCGGCTTGAGGCGCAACTGGACGCAGGCGACGTCGCCGGCATCGAGCGCCGTGGCCAGCGAGCGTGCGAAGACGGACGGATCGAACGCCGGCGGCGTGATGAGATAGAGGCGGGTCACGCCTCGCCGCGATAAATCCGGATGATCTGCGCGAGCATCTTCAGCGCTTCCTCACGCGGCCGCTGGAACGTGTTGCGACCGATGATCGAGCCATTGCCGCCGCCGTCGCGCACTGCGCGTACCTCGGTGTAGACGCCATCGATATCCTTGGCCTCGCCGCCCGAGAAGACAACGATGCGCCGGCCGTCGAAGCAGCACTGGACGACGTGGCGGATGCGCGCGGCTGGGGTTGCGATGTCGATCTTTTGCGCTTCGTAGACTTTCTTCGCTGCTTCGAGCTCGAGATGCGCGGTCGGCGGCTTGACCTTGATGATGTGGGCGCCGAGCAGCGCCGCCATATGCGCCGCGTAGCCGCAGATGTCGATCGCGGTCTCGCCTTCCTTCGACAGATTGCCGCCGCGCGGATAAGACCAGACGACGACCGCCAGTCCGGCCGCCTTGGCTTCGCGGCCGATTTCGGCGAGTTCTTCCATCTGGTCGTAGGCCTTGTCCGAGCCCGGATAGATGGTGAAGCCGACGGCTGCGCATTTGAGCCGGATCGCGTCCTTGACCGAGGCCGTCACCGCCTGGTCGGCCGCTTCCTTGGCGCGCGACAGGCTGTTGGCCGAATTACATTTGAGGATGGTCGGAATCTTGCCGGCGAAGGTGCGCGCACCGGCCTCGAGCATGCCGAGCGGTGCGGCATAGGCCGACAGGCCGGCGTCGATCGCCAGCCGGAAATGATAGTGCGGATCGTAGGCCGGTGGATTGGGCGCGAAGCTGCGCGCCGGGCCGTGTTCGAAGCCCTGGTCGACCGGCAGAATCACCAGCTTGCCGGTGCCCCCGAGCTTGCCATGCATCAGGATGCGCGCCAGGTTGGCCTTGGTTTTCGGCGTGTCGCTTTCGTAAGCGTCGAGGATTTTCCGAACGGTCTTGGTGATTGTCGCCATATCGCCTTCCCTTATGCGCCGGATATAGCAGAAGCGCTAAGCCCGCGTCATCGTTTCGCCGGCAAGCCAGGCGCGGCAACGCGTTTCGGGGCGGCGGACGCCGCGCAGGTCGAGTGCTGGCACGTCGGCCGTCTCGATCGTGGCGTCGAGCTGTTTGGCAACGGCATGCAGGCGACGGAAGGCCTCCGCATGGCCGGTGAATCGCACGCGCTTCAGTCCGAGCTGCAACGCCGCCAGCGCCATGCCCGGCGCGGCACCGCAATCGAGCACCGTATCGCAGCGTGCCTCCGGCACCGCGCGCCTGGCTTCCTCGGTCAGCGCCTTGAACCAGCCGGGGCCGGCATAGGCGCCGGCGCCGGGTGCGCTCGTCAGCGTTACCTCGCATCCGATCGACGCGGCGGCCACGAGCGCGATCCGCGCATCGGCGAGCGAATGGACGACGACGCGCGCCGCCATGCGCGGCTCAGCCCAGACTGCCGACCAGGGCCGCGACCTCGACCATGCGGTTCGAGAAGCCCCACTCGTTGTCGTACCACGCCAGCACGCGACAGAGACGCTTGCCCATCACCACCGTCTGCGTCAGGTCGAAGGTCGAGCTGTGGGCGTCGTGATTGAAATCGCTCGACACCGCCTCCTCGCCGTTGACGGCGAGGATGCCCTTGAAGCGGTTCGAGTTCGCCGCCCTGGTCATCATCGCGTTGATCTCGTCCTTCGTCGTGTCGCGCGCTGCCGAGAACTTGAAATCGATCAGCGAGACGTTGGCCGTCGGCACGCGGATCGAGGTGCCGTCGAGTTTGCCCTGCAACGCTGGAATCACCAGCCCGAGCGCCTTGGCGGCGCCCGTCGAAGTCGGGATCATGTTGATTGCGGCAGCGCGGGCGCGGCGCATATCCCTGTGCAGCGTGTCGACGGTGTTCTGATCGCCGGTGTACGCGTGCACCGTCGTCATGTAGCCGTGCTCGATGCCGAGCGCCTCGTTGAGCACATAGGCGACCGGCGCAAGGCAATTGGTCGTGCACGAGCCGTTCGACAGCACCTTGTGCTCGGGCTTGAGCTTGTCGCTGTTGACGCCGAGCACGACGGTGATATCGGCGCCGTCGGCGGGCGCTGAGACGATGACGCGCTTGGCACCGGCTTCGAGATGCTTGGCGGCCGCTTCGCGCTTGGTGAACAGGCCGGTGCATTCGAGCACGACGTCGACGTTGAGTTCCTTCCACGGCAGCTTCGCCGGATCGCGCTCGGCGAGCACGCGGATCGGTCCTTTGCCGATGTCCATCCAGTCGTTGCCGGTCTTGATCTCGCCGTCGAAGCGGCCATGCACGCTGTCGTACTTGAGCAGATGCGCATTGGCCTGGACCGAGCCCAGATCGTTGATAGCGACGCAGTGCACGTCGTTGCGGTCCTGCTCGTGCAGGGCGCGCAAGGTCAGGCGACCGATGCGGCCGAACCCGTTGATGGCGACGCGAACAGCCATGCGGCTCTCCTAGAGCAACGCCTTGGCGGCGGCGGCGACCGCCTCGGGCGTGATGTTGAAATGCTTATATAGGGCGTCGGCGGGCGCCGAGGCACCGAAACCTTCCATGCCGACGAAGGCGCCTTGGGGCGCGAGATAGCGGTCCCAACCCTCGCGGCAAGCGGCTTCGACGGCGACGCGCGGTGCCGTGCCCAGAACGGCGCGGCGATAGGCCGCATCCTGTTGTTCGAACAATTCCCAACACGGCATCGAGACTACGGCTGCAGCGATCTTGGCTGCCGCCAGCTGCTCGCGCGCCGCCATGGCGATGCTGACCTCGGAGCCGGTGGCGAGCAGCGTCACCGCGCGCGAACCGTCGGCTTCGGCCAGCACATAGGCGCCGCGCGCCGATTTGTTGTCAGCCGCCGACGCATCGGTGCGCAGCGCCGGCAAGCCCTGACGCGACAAGGCCAGCACCGATGGCGTCGCCGTATGCTGCAACGCCAGCGCCCAGCATTCGGCGGTCTCGACCGCGTCGGCCGGACGGAAGAGGTTGAGATTCGGAATCGCGCGCAACGCGGCCAGGTGCTCGATCGGCTGATGCGTCGGTCCGTCTTCGCCGAGACCGATCGAATCGTGCGTCATCACGAAGATCACGCGCAGGCGCATGAGCGCAGCGAGGCGGATCGATGGCCGGCAGTAATCGGTGAACACCAGAAAGCTGCCGCCGTAGGGCACGATCCCGCCATGCGCCGCCATGCCGTTCATCGCCGCAGCCATGCCGTGTTCGCGGATGCCGTAATGGAGGTAGCGGCCGTCATAGGCCGTCGCGGTCAGTATCTTCTGACCTTTGACCAAGGTGTTGTTCGACGGCGTCAGGTCGGCCGAACCGCCGATAAGATCGGGAATCGCCGGCACCAACGTTTCAAGGCAACGGCCGGACGATTGCCGCGTCGCCTCCTTCTTGCGCTCGGCGACAAAGGCCTTGGCAGTATTCGCCAGCGCGTCCCGCCAACTCGCCGGCAGGTCGCCTTTCATCCGCCGCGTCAGCTCGTCGCGCGCTTGCGGGTCGGCCGCCGTCAGGCGCTTGCGCCACGCGGCATGCGGCGTTGCGCCGCGCGCGCCGGCGACGCGCCATGCCTTCGTCAGGTCGTCGGGAATGACGAAGGGCGGCGAATCCCAGCCGAGACGTCGGCGCGCACCGGCAATCTCTTCGGCGCCGAGCGGCGAACCGTGCGCCGCGGCGGTGCCG
>JAGXBG010000023.1 GCA_018971215.1 Alphaproteobacteria bacterium | reverse complement strand
CCAGCAAGGCGGCAAGACCTTTGTCGGTCAGCGGATGCGCGAAAAGTTGGCGCATGATCGCGGGCGGCATCGTGCCGACATGCGCGCCGAGCTTCGCCGCTTCGAGCACATGCATCGGATGGCGAATCGACGCGACCAGAACCTCGGTCTTGAAGTTAGGATACTGGCGATAGATCTCGACGATGTCGCGGACCAGGGCCATGCCCGACTCGCCGATATCGTCGAGCCGGCCGACGAAGGGCGAGATGAACGAGGCGCCCGCCTTGGCGGCGAGCAGCGCCTGCGGTGCGGAGAAGCACAGCGTCACGTTGACCATCGTGCCTTCGGCGCGCAGCACCTTGCAGGTCTTAAGCCCGTCCGGCGTCAGCGGCACCTTGACCGCGATGTTCTTGGCGATCTTCGCTAGCTTGCGGCCTTCGGCCAGCATGGTCGGATGATCGGTGGCGGTGGTCTCGGCGCTCACCGGACCGGAAACCACCGAGCAGATTTCGCGCACGACCTCGATGAAATTGCGGCCTGATTTGGCGACGAGCGAGGGGTTCGTGGTCACGCCGTCAACCAAGCCAGTCGCGGCCAGTTCGCGAATGTCGGCGATGATGGCGGTATCGAGGAAAAATTTCATGCGCGCCTCTCTGCTACTTCCGGCGAGACCCCTTTCGTAAGAGAGTGTAGACCATGCCGGAGCACCCTGCCAACGCCGAACCGGCGCGCGCCGATCGCGTCAGCGTGCTGCTGCCGCTGCCGCTCGCCGGCGCCTATGACTATCGCGTAACGAACGGCCTGCGTGTCGCCGTCGGCGATTTTGTTCGCGTGCCGCTCGGCCGTCGGCGAGTCGCCGGCGTCGTCTGGGGGCCCGATCGCGCCGATGTCGCCGAAGCCAAGCTCAAGCCGATTGCCGAGACGCTGCCCGTGCCGCCGCTGCACGACGAGCTGCGGCGATTTGTCGATTGGGTGGCGAATTATACGCTGACCGCGCCTGGTGCGGTGTTGCGTATGACAATGAGCGTGCCCGATGCGCTCGAACCGCCGCGCGCGATCAGCGGTTATGAGATCGCCGACGCGGGACGGCGCGCACTTAACGATCCGGCTGCGCGGCTGACGCCGCAACGTCGCCGCGTGCTCGAACTACTTACCGAAGGCGGCGCCGCGACCGCTGGCGATCTGGCGCAGCGCGCAGCGTGCGGACCAGGCGTCGTCAAGGCGATGGCCGCCGCCGGTCTGCTGGCGCCGGTCGCGTTGCCCGCCGCGTTGCCGCCGCCGGCGCCGGACTGGCGTTTGCCGGGTCCACCGTTGTCGTCGGCGCAGGAGATCGCTGCCGCCGAATTGATCGGCAAGGTGAAACGCAGCGGCTTCGGCGTGACCGTGCTCGACGGCGTCACCGGCTCGGGCAAGACCGAGGTCTATTTCGCGGCAATCGCCGCGGCGCTCGAACGCGGCCGGCAGGCGCTGGTGCTGCTGCCCGAGATCGCGCTGTCGGCGCAATTGTTGAAACGCTTCGCCGACCGTTTCGGCGCGCCACCGGTGCTGTGGCATTCCGATCTCGGCCACGCGCAGCGCCGCGCGACCTGGCGCCACGTCGCCGACGGTCAGGCCCGCGTCGTCGTCGGCGCGCGCTCGGCCCTGTTCCTGCCGTTCCGCGATCTCGGCCTGATCGTCGTCGACGAGGAGCACGACGCGTCGTTCAAGCAGGAGGACGGCGTCATCTATCACGCGCGTGACATGGCGGTCGTGCGCGCGTCTCTGGCGCAGCTGCCGATCGTGCTGGTGTCGGCAACGCCGTCGCTCGAAACCATGATCAACATGCAATCCGGCCGCTATGCGCGGCTCCATCTGCCGGCGCGGCACGGTGTGGCGCAGTTGCCCGAGATCCGTGTCGTCGATCTGCGCAAGCAGAAGCCGGAGCGGCAGCGCTTCCTGTCGCCGCCGCTGGTGCAGGCGCTGGGCGAGACGTTGGCGGCTGGCGAGCAGGCGATGCTGTTCCTCAACCGTCGCGGCTATGCGCCGCTCACTTTATGCCGTGAGTGCGGTCACCGCATGCAATGCCCGAACTGCACGGCCTGGCTGATCGAGCATCGCCGCGCTGGCGGCTTGAGGTGCCACCATTGCGGCTATGCGACGGCGATGCCGCCGGCCTGTCCCAATTGCGGCGCCGCCGGCAGCTTCGCCGCGTGCGGTCCGGGCGTCGAACGTCTGGCCGAAGAGGCCGCGCACCGCTTTCCGCAGGCGCGCATTGCCGTCATGGCCAGCGATACATTGAACGGTCCGCGCGCAATGGCGGAATTGCTCGAACGCGTCGAGCGCCGCGAGGTCGACGTGCTGATCGGGACTCAGGTGATGGCCAAGGGCCATCATTTTCCAATGCTGACTTTGGTCGGCGTGGTCGATGCCGACCTCGGCCTGTCGGGCGGCGATCTGCGCGCGGCGGAACGGACCTTCCAACTCTTACATCAAGTCGCTGGCCGCGCTGGCCGGGCCGAGCGGCCGGGCGTCGTCCTGCTCCAGACCTATATGCCGGAACATCCGGTCATGCGGGCGCTGGCAAGCGACGATCGCGATGGTTTCCTCGCCGCCGAGGCCGAATCGCGGCGCGAGGGCAACTGGCCGCCGTTCGGTCGGCTGGCGGCGCTGATCGTTTCGGCGCCGGACGCCGATGCCGCCGACCGCGCCGCGCGCGTTATCGCCCGGCATGCGCCGCATGTGGAGGGCATCGAGGTGCTGGGCCCGGCACCAGCGCCGCTGGCGATGCTGCGCGGCCGGCACCGGCGGCGGTTTCTGGTCAAGGCGCAACGCGCCGTGCCGCTGCAAAGCACTCTGCGAACCTGGCTCGATGCGGTGAAACTGCCAGCCGCCATTCGCGTCCAGGTGGACGTCGATCCCTACAGCTTCCTCTGACGCTCAGTTAATCGCGTAAGGCCGGATGCTCTCGGCCACCGAATCGGCGACGTGCTCCTTGGAAATGATGCCGCGTACGTCCGGAGCTCCCGCTACCGCGGCATTCCGCACGACCACCGCCATGGCGGCGTCCTCGCGCCACATCCGATCGATGACGTCGAAGGCGATGTCGTCCTCGTGCGCGACGGTGAATTTCTTCTGCGCCACGTCGCCCAGTTTGATGCTGGAATGAGCGTTTTCGAGCCCACGGCGAATGCTGGTGTTGATGCGCAATACGCCGACAATCCTGCCGCCGTCCGTCACCACGACGTGCTTAAGTGGTCCCGTGTTTTCGGACTGGCGCAGGAACGCATCGAAATCGGTGCCTGCCGGCAGCACCAGAATGTCCGTGTCCATGACGTCCTTGGCGTGCCGTACTAGGAACATGTTGGCGTGCAGCGCCTTGGGAATGAAGTGGCCGCGGCTGACCAGCTTGATCGTGTAGATATTTTCGCGCGACAGCATGCGGCGCACGCCGATGCTGAGCGCCACGGCGAGGATCATCGGCATCACGATGCCGTAGTCGCGCGTCATTTCGAAGACCATGGCAATCGCCGTCATCGCCGCGCCGGTGCCGCCGCCGACCATCGCCGCCATGCCGACCATCGCAAAGGCCGCGGGCGTCGCGCCGGCGACGGGATGAATGGCGCTAACGAGCGCGCCGAACGCGCCGCCAAGCGTTGCGCCCATATAAAGCGACGGCGAGAAAATTCCGCCCGAAGCGCCGGAGCCGAGGCTGATGGAGGTCGCGAACAGTTTGCTCATGAAAAGCAGCGGCAGGACGATCAACGTCATCTGGCCCAACAAGATCGCCTGGACAGTCGCGTAACCGACCCCCTCGACGTAGTAGTGGCCGAAGCCGCGCTGGAGCCCGTAGATCAATACGCCGACCACCAGCATGCCGGATGCGTGGCGCAGGTAGGGGTTCTTGATGCGTTCGAAGAAGTCTTCGGCGGCGGGCAGTGCGCGCACGAAGGCGGTGGCAGCCAGACCCGTGACCGCGCCGAACAGCGCGAACAGCAAAAGCGCCGCGGCCGATACCGGATGGTCGCCGATCAGCGCCAGATCGGGCACGACGAAGGCGGGCTTCGGGCCGAGAAGAACATTGCCGATGAACGTCGCCGTGCCGGTGGCGAGCGCAACCGGCAGGAACGTGCGCGTGCTGACCTCCGGCATCATCAACTCGATCGCGAACATCACGCCGCCGATCGGCGTATTGAAGGTCGCAGCGATCCCGGCGCCGGCGCCGGCGGCGACCAGCGTGATCCGCTGCCACGGCGCCATGTGGAAAACCTGGCCGAAGGTCGAACCCAGCGATGCGCCGATCTGGATGATAGGGCCCTCGCGTCCGACCGAGGCGCCGCTGCCGATCGAGATCGCCGAGGCGAGCGATTTGACCACCGCGACGACCGGCCGGATGCGGCCTTCGCGGTAGTAGATGGCATCCATGACCTCGGGCACGCCGTGGCCCTGCGCCTCGGGGGCGAATTTCATGACCAGCAGCGTCACGAACAAGCCGCCGACGATCGGCACCAGAATCACCGCGGCACCCCACGGGTGCGGCGGCGTGAATGCGTTGGAGTCGTAGACGGCTGAGACGGCCCCGAGGAACAACAGATTGTGGACGAAGGCAATAAGCGCGCGGAAGGCAACCGCTCCGACGCCGGTGACGATGCCGACGGCGACCGCCAGCAACGATAGCCGGACGAGGCCGACGGGCGGCGTCAAAGCCAGGGCTGCGGAAGGACGTAAGACAGTCTCGGAGCTCATCCGTAGATCGACCTTTTCGAGGCTTGGACAGCACGAATTCGAGCACTGCGGCGCGGGCCCCTTATAGCGCCGAAAACCTTGCGGTTGCCGGGATTTTCCGGCTGCGGCGACGTGACACGGCGCCGCTGGGCGGGCTTGTTGCGTGCCCGAAAAGCCTATGTTAGAACCGCCGCGCTTTCCGGCGGGACCGTGACGGTGGGGGTTTTCGAACGGCGAAAACCCGGTGGAGGGCGTGTTCATTTTGAGACCATCTCGGCGGCGGTCTCGACCGGAAATTTAAGGACATCAGCTCGACGTGGCATCCGAAGCGACAAGCGTAGCCGGTTTGGCGGAGCGTTACGCGGCGGCGCTGTTCGAGCTCGCCGACGAGCGCAAGGCGCTCGACGCGGTGGCATCCGACCTTACCGGCCTGCGCCGGCTGCTCGACGACAGCGCTGATTTGCGCCGCATGATTCGCAGTCCGGTTTTGCAGCGCGACGAACAGGCGCGCGCCATCGGCGCCGTTGGCGAGCGCGCCGGCGCCAATCCGCTGACGCGCAATTTTCTCGGCCTGCTGGCGCGCAACCGGCGGCTGTTCGCGCTGCCGGACATGATCCAGGGATTTCTCCGCATTCTCGCCGAGCGCCGCGGCGAGGTGACGGCGCAAGTGATCGCGGCGCAGGAATTGTCCGCGACGCAGCGCCAGGCGCTCGACGAGCGCCTGCGCAAAGCTGTCGGCGGCAAGGTGGCGGTCGATTTTCGCGTCGATCCGAGCCTGCTCGGCGGGCTGATCGTCAAGGTGGGCTCACGCATGGTCGACGCGTCGCTCAAGAGCAAGCTGGCGCGGCTCGCGCTGGTGATGAAGGGGGCTGGTTGATATGGAAATCCGTGCCGCAGAAATTTCCGCGATCCTGAAGAAACAGATCGCCGAATTCGGCACCGAGGCGGATATCGCCGAGGTTGGGCAGGTGCTGTCGGTTGGCGACGGCATCGCCCGCATTTATGGCCTCGACAAGGTCCAAGCGGGCGAATTGGTCGAGTTCCCGAACGGCGTCAAGGGCATGGCCCTCAATCTCGAGACCGACAATGTCGGCGTCGTGATCTTCGGCGACGACAGCGGCATCGGCGAGGGTGACACGGTCAAGCGTACCGGTGCCATCGTCGACGTACCGGTCGGCCGCGGGCTGCTCGGCCGCGTCGTCAACGCGCTGGGCGAGCCGATCGACGGCAAGGGTCCGCTGACGGACGTCAAGCGCACGCGTGTCGAGGTCAAGGCGCCGGGCATCATTCCGCGCCGCTCGGTGCACGAGCCGGTGCAGACCGGTCTCAAGGCGATCGACGCCCTCGTTCCCGTCGGCCGCGGCCAACGCGAGCTGATCATCGGCGACCGCCAGACCGGCAAGACCGCAGTCGCGATCGACGCCTTCCTCAACCAGAAGGCGGTGAACGCGGGCAACGACGAATCGAAGAAGCTCTATTGCATCTATGTCGCGGTCGGCCAGAAGCGCTCGACGGTCGCGCAGATCGTCAAGACGCTCGCCGATTACGGCGCGCTCGACTATTCGATCGTGGTCGCCGCCACGGCGTCGGAGCCGGCGCCGCTGCAATTCCTGGCGCCTTATGCCGGTTGCGCCATGGGCGAGTTCTTCCGCGACAACGGCATGCACGCGGTCATCGTCTACGACGATCTGTCGAAGCAGGCCGTCGCCTACCGCCAGATGTCGCTGCTGCTGCGCCGTCCGCCGGGCCGCGAAGCCTATCCGGGCGACGTCTTCTATCTGCACTCACGCTTGCTCGAGCGCGCCGCGAAGATGAACCAGGACCACGGTTCCGGCTCGCTCACCGCGCTGCCGATCATCGAGACCCAGGCGGGCGACGTTTCAGCCTACATTCCGACCAACGTCATCTCAATCACCGACGGCCAGATCTTCCTCGAAACCGACCTGTTCTACCGCGGCATCCGGCCAGCGATTAACGTCGGCCTGTCGGTCTCGCGCGTGGGTTCAGCGGCGCAGATCAAGGCGATGAAGCAGGTCGCCGGCAAGATCAAGCTCGAGCTTGCGCAGTACCGCGAAATGGCTGCGTTCGCGCAGTTCGCCTCGGACCTCGATCCGGCGACCCAGCGGCTCTTGGCAAGAGGCGCGCGGTTGACCGAGCTGCTAAAGCAGCCGCAGTTCAAGCCGGTGCCGGTCGAAGAGCAGGTGGTTTCGATCTTCGCCGGCACGCGCGGCTATCTCGACAAGGTCGAGATCGCCGACGTCACGCGCTTCGAGGCGCAGATGCTCGGCGAGTTGCGCGCCAAGGCGCCGAAGGTTCTGGCGTCGATCCGCGACAAGCGCGAGCTGGCGCAGGATACGGAAAAGGAGCTGGTCGCTTTCCTCGACGGCTTCGCCAAAGCCTTCGCCTGAGCGACGGGTAGCAGCGCGCCATGGCGAGCCTCAAGGACCTGCGCAATCGCATCCGCTCCGTCCGCTCGACGCAGAAGATCACGTCGGCGATGAAGATGGTGGCGGCATCGCGCCTGCGTCGTGCGCAGGAGCAGGCTTTGGCCGCGCGGCCTTACACCGAGCGGATGGAGCGCATGCTCGGCTCGCTCGCCGCCAATCTGCGCAACCAGCCGAACGCACCCAAGCTGCTCGCGGGCACCGGCAGCGACCAGACTCATCTGCTGCTCGTCGCCACGTCGGATCGCGGCCTCGCCGGCGGCTTCAACGCCAGCATCCTGCGCGAGGCGCGGCGGACGTTGCGCGCGCTGCAGCGCGACGGCAAGACGGTCAAGCTGTTCACTGTCGGCCGCAAGGGGCGCGACGCGCTGCGTCGCGACAACGCCAAGCTCATCGTCGAAAGCTTGACTGAGATCGGTCGGCCGCGCCTGACGTTCGCCAATGCCGAGGATATCGCCGGCCGCCTGGTCGAACGTTTCGAGGCCGGCGAGTTCGACACCTGCACCGTCGTCTTCAACCGCTTCAAGTCGGCGATCAGCCAGATCGTCACCAAGCAGCAGTTGATTCCTTTTGCCGTTCCGGAGGCGAAGGAAAAGGACAAGGTCGATACCAAGGGCGCGATCTACACGTTCGAACCCGAGGAAAGTGAGATCCTGACCGAACTTTTGCCGCGCAACCTCGCGGTCCAGATTTTCACCGCGCTGTTGGAGAATGCCGCGTCAGAGCAGGGTGCGCGCATGACCGCGATGGACAATGCGACGCGCAACGCCGGCGAAATGATCGACCGGCTCAACATCACCTATAACCGCTCGCGTCAGGCCGCCATCACCAAGGAACTGATCGAGATTATTTCGGGCGCCGAGGCGCTCTAGGGGAAGCATTATGGCGAAGAACAACACTGGCACCATTGCGCAGGTCATCGGCGCCGTCGTCGACGTCAAATTCGAGGGCGAGCTGCCGGCAATCCTCAACGCGCTACACGTGCAGAACCAGGGCAAGACCCTGGTGCTCGAAGTGGCGCAGCATCTGGGCGAGAACACGGTCCGCGCCATCGCCATGGACACGACCGACGGCTTGGTGCGCGGCGCCGAGGTGGTCGACACCGACGGCCCGATCCGCGTGCCGGTCGGACCCGAGACCCTCGGCCGCATCCTCAACGTCATCGGCGAGCCGGTCGACGAGCGCGGCCCGGTCAAGGCCAAGGCGACGTCGCCGATCCACAAGCCGGCGCCCGAGTTCACCGATCAGTCGACCGAGGCCGAGATTCTGGTCACCGGCATCAAGGTGGTCGATCTGCTGGCGCCCTATGCGCGCGGCGGTAAGGTCGGCCTGTTCGGCGGCGCCGGTGTCGGCAAGACCGTCATCATCATGGAATTGATCAACAACATCGCCAAGGCGCACGGCGGCTACTCGGTGTTTGCCGGCGTCGGCGAGCGTACGCGCGAAGGCAACGACCTCTATCACGAGATGATGGAATCGAAAGTCATCATCCCCGACGGTCCGGGCTCCAAGGCGGCGCTGGTCTACGGCCAGATGAACGAGCCGCCGGGCGCGCGCGCGCGCGTCGGCCTCACCGGTCTGACGCTGGCGGAATATTTCCGCGACGAGGAAGGCCAGGACGTTCTGTTCTTCGTCGATAACATCTTCCGCTTCACCCAGGCGGGTTCCGAAGTGTCGGCGTTGCTGGGCCGCATTCCGTCGGCGGTCGGCTATCAGCCGACGTTGGCGACTGACATGGGGGCGCTACAGGAGCGCATCACCACCACCAAAAAAGGCTCGATCACCTCGGTGCAGGCGATCTATGTCCCGGCCGACGACTTGACCGATCCAGCGCCGGCGACCTCGTTCGCGCACCTCGACGCGACGACCGTGCTGTCGCGCCAGATTGCCGAGCTCGGCATCTATCCGGCGGTCGATCCCTTGGATTCGACGTCGCGGATGTTGGACCCGCGCGTCGTCGGCGAGGACCATTACAAGGTGGCGCGCGACGTCCAGCGCGTGCTGCAGACTTACAAGTCGCTGCAGGACATCATCGCCATTCTGGGCATGGACGAGTTGTCGGAAGCTGACAAGCTCACGGTGTCGCGTGCGCGCAAGATCCAGCGGTTCCTGTCGCAGCCCTTCCACGTCGCCGAGGTGTTCACCGGCACGCCCGGCGTGTTCGTGAAGCTCGAAGACACCATCAAGGGCTTCAAAGGCATCGTCGCCGGCGACTACGACGATCTGCCGGAGAGCGCCTTCTACATGGTCGGCACCATCGACGAGGCGGTCGCCAAGGCCAAGAAGATGGCGGCGGAGGCGGCGTAAGACGCGATGGCCGACAAGGTCAAATTCGAGCTGGTCTCACCCGAGAAACTGCTGCTCTCGGAAGACGTCGCCATGGTCGTGGTGCCGGGCGGCGAGGGCAATTTCGGTGTGCTGCCGGGCCACGCGCTGCTCATTTCCACCGTGCGGCCGGGCATCATCGATGTTTACGCCGACGATCAGCGCAACGTGTCGCAGCGGATTTTCGTCTCCGGCGGCTTTGCCGAGGTGACGCCCGAGCGCTGCACTGTGCTCGCCGACGAGGCGCTGCCGGTCGGCGAGATCGACCGCGCCGCGACCGAAGCCGAGGTCAAGGAAGCCGAAAGCCGTCACGCCGGCCTCAAGGACCAGGTGGCGCGCGCGACCGGCGACGACAAGAGCGATGCGCTAGCGCAGCTGCGCGCCGCCGAGCGCCGCCTCGCCGCTGTGCAGGCCAAGCTCGACGCTTTGCGGGCCGCCGCCCACTAAGGTCTTGCCGCCGCCTCGCCTCGCCTTGGCAGGCAGCGGTCGCGTGCCACCCTTGCTTCCGACGAACCCGACCAGGCGATGGCAGTGTTGTCGCACTGGGTCGATCCCAACAGTCCGCGCGGACCGATCTCGATCGATCCAGCGACGCGCGAGATCGTGCAGAACATCTACATCCGCCGCGCCGAGATGAAGAACGGCAAGCTGATCAATACCGAGTTCTATACGATCCCAAACGTCAAGGATCCCTGGAAAGAGTTCAATCCGCCGAAATAGGCGCGCTTCGACGGCGTCGCTATAATCGCGGGCGAGGAGCACGCCCGTGGGTCATTGGACGCTGAACGATATTCCGTGGGACCGGTTCGATCCGATAAAGGTCGAACCGGCGATCTTACGCCTCGCCAAGGCCGCGAGCCTGGTCGAGCAGAACGGCGCCGACTACGCGCACTATCTATGCAACGTCTTCGCCGGCGACCCCGATTTCCAGGAAGCCGCCCGCGTCTGGGGCGACGAAGAGGTCCAGCACGGCGCGGCGCTCGGCCGTTGGTCGACGCTTGCCGATCCGGCGTTCGACCATGCCGCGGCTTGCGCGCGCTTTTCCACCGGATTCCGCGTTGATCTCGACGCCGAGCGTTCGATCCGCGGTTCACGCGCCGGCGAGCTGGTGGCGCGCTGCATCGTCGAGACCGGCACCAGCAGCTATTACACCGCGCTCGCCGAGGCGACGCAGGAGCCGGTGCTGCGCGCGATCTGTCACCGCATCGCGGCCGACGAGCTGCGGCACTACAAGCTGTTCTATACGCATATGAAACGCTATCTAGCGCGCGAACGGCTGGGACGTCTGAGCCGCCTGCGCGTCGCGCTCGGACGCATTCGCGAATCCGAAGACGACGAGCTGTCGTACGCCTATTTCGTCGCCAATGCCGCGCCTGGCGCGGTTTACGATCGCCGGCGCGCCCATCGCGAGTACCTCGCCGCCGCTGCGCGGGTTTATCGCCCACATCATCTCGAACGCATCGTGGCGATGACCTTTAAGGCGATCGGCCTCAAGCCGCATGGCTGGCTCAATCTCCTGGCCGCCGACGTTGCGTGGCGGGCGGTGCGCCGCCGCGCTGCCGCCTAACGACGGCCGAGAAATTCCGCGAATTCCTCGAGCAGCGCGCGGTAGAGCGCCTGCTTGAAGTCGATGGCGACCACCGGCAGCTCGTCCGGCGCGATCCATTTCCAGGCGTCGAACTCGGGCATGTGGGCGTCGAGATCGATGTCGGCGTCGGCGCCGGTGAAGCGCATCAGGAACCATTTCTGCGTCTGGCCGGCATAGCGTCCGCCCCAGATCGACGGACGCAGCGCCGCCGGAAACTCGTAGCTCAGCCAATGCGTGCTTTCGGCAACGAATTCGGCCTTGTCGGTGCCGATCTCTTCTTTGAGTTCGCGCAAGGCCGCGGCGTGCGGCGTCTCGGCGCCGTCGATGCCGCCTTGCGGCATCTGCCAACCCTCTTCGGTGCCGAGGCGGCGTCCGACGAAAACTCGGCGCCGGTCGTCGATGAGCATGACGCCGACGCCGCGGCGATAGCCGGCAGGCGGCTTAGCGCTCTTCATGCCAGGTTGCGCGCCGGCTTCAGTGCGCCGTCTTCGCCTGGGGCTTCGGCCCGAACAGCGCCAGGCCGCGCAGCATGTCAACGGCGCGGGCAAGCTGATAATCGTCGGCGCTGCCGAACGTCGCCGATTCGTCGCCGTCTTCGTCGGCCGGCGGCGTCGCGTTCTTGCCGGGCGTTGCGGCCGGCGTCGTGGTCGAGGTCTTCGCCGCGCCTTCGTCGGTGTTCTTGAGCGCGCCTTTGAGATCGGCCTCGTGTATCGCCGGGCCGGTGGCGATCTTTTCGATCTTGGCCGGCTCGACGACGATGTCCGGCTCGATGCCCGTGGCTTGGATTGAGCGGCCGGACGGCGTGTAGTAGCGCGCCGTCGTCAGCCGCATTGCGCCATGGCCCGGCAACTGGATGATCGTCTGCACCGAGCCCTTGCCGAAGCTGCGCGTACCAAGGAGCACGGCGCGGCGGTGATCCTTGAGCGCGCCGGCGACGATTTCCGACGCCGACGCCGAGCCGCCGTTGATCAGCACGACCATCGGCAGGCCCTTGCTGATTTCGTTGCCGGGCTTGGCGTCGAAACGCTGGGCGTCCTCCGGGTGCCGGCCGCGAGTCGAAACGATCTCGCCCTGGTTGATGAAGTCGTTGGCCACGGCCACCGCCTGGTCGAGCAGGCCGCCAGGATTGTTGCGCAGATCGAGCACGATGCCAGCGAGCTTGTCGTGCGACTTCTCCATCAGCGACTTGATCGCCGTGTGCACGCCGCTATCGGCCTGCTCGTTGAAGCTACTGATGCGGATGTAGCCAATGTCGTTGTCGATGAGATGCGAGCGGACGGACTGGACCTTGATGACGGCACGGCGAATGGCGACGGTGAAGGGCGGCTGATTGCCGCGGCGGATGATCAGCTTGATCTCGCTGCCGGTGGGGCCGCGCATCTTCTCGACCGCGTCGTTGAGGCTCATGCCGGAAATCGGCTGGTTGTCGATCGCCACGATCAGGTCGCCAGGCTTGAGGCCGGCCTTGGCCGCCGGCGTGCCGTCGATCGGCGATACCACCTTGACTAACCCGCCTTCCATCGTCACCTCGATGCCGAGGCCGCCGAATTCGCCCTGGACTTGCACCTGCATTTCGGAGAAGTCCTTGGCGTTCATGTAGCTCGAGTGCGGATCGAGCGACGACAGCATGCCGTTGATCGCGGCTTCGATGAGATGCTCGTCCGAGACTTTATCGACGTAGTCCGCGCGGACACGCTCGAACACTTCGCCGAACAGGTCGAGCTCGCGGTAGGTGTCGGCGTCGTGTTTGGGGGCCGGCGTCTGGGGCGCGTCGGCCGATTGCGCCGCGGGTGCCAGGAGCCATACGAGGATCGCGGCCGAAACCGCTAAATGCCGGAAGCGCATCATCCATTTACCTTTTCATCGTGGATCGCCAACCACGGCAACGGGTTGATCGATTGGCCGTTATCGCGAAGCTCGAGATAGAGACGGGGTCTTTGACCACCCTGCGGCATGACCCCTACCGGCTCGCCTGCCACGAGCCACTGCCCGACGCTTTGCTCGATACGATCGAGCCCAGCCAGGACCGAATAATAGCCGCCGCCGTGATCGATGATCAATATTCGGCCGTAGCCCTTGAACGGTCCGGCGTAAACCACCCTGCCGTCGAACGGCGCCACCACCTGCGCGCCGACCCGCGTCTCGAAGGTGAGGCCCCTGCTGGTCAGGCCGCCGGGCTCCGCTTCGCCGAAGCGCGTCACCAGCAAGCCCGTCGCCGGCACTGCGAAGCGTCCTTTGGCTTGGGCAATCGGTCGGATATTGGATGGCGCGCCGGCTGGCGGCCGCACCGATTCGGCGGCGGTCACGGCGAGCGGCGTCTTGCTGCCAGCGCGCGATGCGGCGCGTTGCTCGGCGGCGCGGCGGTCGGCTTCGAGCCGCGCGATCAGATCGCGGAGGCTGCTCGCCTTGGCGGCCAACGCCGCCTGTCGGCGGCTATTCTGGTCGAGGCCGGCCTGGGTCTGCTGCTGCAAGGTTTGCTTTTGCGCGATCAAGGCCGCGATCTGGGCCTGGGCCTGGACCAAGCTATCGCCTTCGGTGTGATGCTCGGCTTCGGCGGCGACGATCTGCGCGCGCACCGCCTCCAGCTGAGCGATGGCGTCACCGAGCGCGCGTGCTCGCGCCGCCAACGGTGGCACGGCCCGGCCGAGCAGCAGCCCGCCGCGCACCGCATCGACCGGCGGCATCGGCGCCAGCGCCAGCGCGGTCGGCGGATCGCGTGCCAATTGCACCAGCGCCATCAGCACCCGCGCTTGAGTGCGCCGTTTGCCCTGAAGTTCGGCCGCCTCGGCCTGCTCTTTGGCGGTCAAGTCCGCGAGCCTGCGGTCGAGGCGATCGAGCGCCGCTTCATGCTGCTGTGCGCCAGCGGCGGCCCGAACCTCGTTGTCGCGCAACGCTTGGATTTGGCCGGCGAGATCCTGCGCCTGCTTGGTGAGCGTCTGTTGCTGCTGCTTCGTTTGTTCGAGTTGGCGCTCGACGTCGTTCAGCTTCTGCTGCGGCGAGGTTTGCGCGTAGCCGGGCACGGCGGCAGCGAGCCCCGCCGCGAGCAGAGCGGCCGGAAACGCCGCGCGCCTAGGCCGTGACACGCGCGGCGGCGCGGGCAAGGTTCTGGCCCGTCATCGCCTTGGGTTGCGGCAAACGGAGCAACGACAATACCGTCGGCGCGATATCCGCGAGTTTGCCGTCGCGCAGCTCGGTTACACCCGCCGGCGGATTGACCAGCAGCAACGGCACCGGATTGGTGGTGTGCGCGGTGTGCGGCTGCGCCGAATTCGGATCGCGCATCTGCTCGGCGTTGCCGTGGTCGGCAGTGATCAGCAGACAGCCGCCGGCGCGTTCGACCGCCGCGGCGACACGGCCGAGACATTGATCGACGGCTTCGACCGCCTTGATTGCGGCGGCGATGTCGCCGGTGTGACCGACCATGTCGGTGTTGGCGTAATTGACCACGATCAGATCGAATGTGTCAGCGTCGATCGCTGCCACGAGTTTGTCCGTCACTTCAAACGCGGACATTTCGGGCTTCAGATCGTAGGTTGCAACCCGCGGCGACGGCACCAGGATGCGGGTCTCGCCGGCGAATTCGATTTCGCGCCCGCCGTTGAAGAAGAACGTGACGTGGGCGTATTTCTCGGTTTCGGCGATGCGCAGCTGCTTCAGTCCGGCCTGCGCCACCACTTCGCCCAGCGTGTCGCGCAAATCCTCCGGCGGGAACACGACTTTCATCAGGCCGTTGAGCTCGTCCGAGTATTGGGTCAAGCCGAGCGCCGCGGCGAATTTGACCGTCCGCGGTCGCCGGAAGGCGTCGAATTTCGGATCGAGCAGTGCCAGCAGGATCTGGCGCACGCGGTCCGAGCGGAAATTGGCGCAAATGAGCCCGTCGCCGTCTTTCATGCCGGCGTAATCGCCGACGACGGTCGGCACAACGAACTCATCGCCTTTGTCCTGGCGGTAGGATTGCTCGATCGCGCCGCGTGCACCGGCCGCGTGCACGCCGTCGGCCGATGTCAGGGCGCGATAGGCCTGTTCGACGCGATCCCAGCGCTTGTCACGGTCCATGGCGTAATAGCGGCCGGCAACGGTGGCGATGCGGACGTACTTTTGGCCCTTGAGCGCGGCCTCGAAGGCACCGACAAAGTCGACCGCGCTGCGCGGCGGCGTGTCGCGGCCGTCGAGAAAGGCGTGGACGTTCACCGTGAGGCCTTGCTCCGCCAGGAATTTTGCCAGCGCCGCGATGTGATCCTGGTGCGCGTGCACGCCGCCCGGCGACAGCAGGCCCATCAGATGAACGACGCCGCCGCTGCGCTTCACCGCAGCGACGAAATCCTTGAGTGCCGGATTGCGCGCCAGTTCGCCGTGCTTGATCGCCTCGTCGATGCGCGGCAAGTCCTGTTTCACGACGCGGCCGGCACCGATATTGGTGTGTCCCACTTCGGAATTGCCCATCTGATGCGGCGGCAATCCCACGAACCCTTCGCTCGCCTGCATGTGCGCATGCGGGAAGCGCGCCATGAAGCGATCCCAATTCGGCGTCTTGGCCTGCAGGATGGCGTTGTCGTCGCGCTGCGCGCGCTCGCCCCAGCCGTCGAGAACGCACAACACGACGGGGCGCGGCCGGTTCGGCGTGGACATGCCGGATATATAAAGGAACGACGCCGCGAACGGTAGGGTCCGGGTGCCTATTCGCGGTGATAAGGATGGCCCGCGAGCAGCGTTTCGGCGCGGTAGAGTTGCTCCAGGAGCATGCCTCGGACGAGGAAATGCGGCCAGGTTGCGGGGCCGAGCGATAACACAAAGGCCGCCTGGCGCCGCACGGCCTCGGCGAGCCCGTCGGCGCCGCCAATTGCAAAGGCGAGATCGGCTACGCCCGAATCACGCCAGCGGGCGACTCGCTTGGCGAAGTCGGTGCTCGATAGGGCCGTGCCGCGCTCGTCGAGCGCGACGATCGTGGCGCCTTTGGGTATGGCGTCGAGCAGGAGTGCGGCTTCGCGCGCCTTGAGCTCCGCCGGTGACAGTTTGCGGCGCTCCTCGACCTCGCGGATGGCGAGAGGCGTGCGCAGGCGGCCGGCGTAATGGGCGGCGAGATCGCGGTGCGGGCCGGGCTTGAGCTTGCCGATCGCGGCAATGGTGATGCGCATGGCGCGCGGCGGCGCTCAGGCGATCGATTCGTCCAGCGCGGCGAAGGCCTCGCCCCACATTTTCTCGAGATTGTAATGGGTGCGCTGCTCCGGCCGGAAAAGATGGACGATGACGTCGCCGGCATCGACCAGCACCCATTCGCCGTGTTGTATGCCTTCGACCGACAGGCGACGGTAACCGGCCGAGCGCAACACATCGAGCAGCCGCTCGGCCAGCGCCACGACCTGGCGTTGCGAGCGTCCGCTGGCGATGACCATGTAATCGGCGAGGGTGGATTTGTTTTCGAGGTCGATGACGGCGATTTCTTCGGCCTTGCCGTCGTCCAGGGCGGTTTCGATCAAGCGCAACAAGGCGTCGTGACGGGCGGCACTGCGGCGCTTCCGGGCCTTCAAGGGTTTGCTACGCGGTATGGCGGTCACCTCGGATGTGTTGGCGGATTTGGGTGGCGGAATTCGGGTCGAGCATCGACCACAGGAAAATCCAGGCCGGCGGCTTGGCGCCGGAGAGCCGCCGCGCCGAAGCGGCAGGCAGACGGTGGCGGGCGAAGCGATGGGCGGGCAGCGCGGCCAAAGCACTCCGACAATACGAAGGGCGCGCGAAGACCGCAATGGGAAGCGACGCAAAAATCTCGCGCCAGCCGCGCCAATGACGGATTTGCGACAGATTGTCCGCGCCCATCAGCCAGACGAATCTGGTGCGCGGAAAGCGCCGCTGCAAGGCCCGCAGCGTATCAACCGTGAACGCGGTACCGAGCCGGTGCTCCAGGTCCAGTACCCGGATGCGCGGATGGCGAACCAGCGCGCGCGCGCCGGCCAGCCGCCGCTCCGGCGGCGCCATGCCTTTGACCGGCTTGAGCGGATTCTGCGGCGCCACCAGCCACCATACCTCGTCGAGCCCGAGCCGCCGCAGCGCCTCGAGGCTCAAATTTACGTGACCGCCATGGGCCGGATTGAACGAGCCGCCGAGCAAGCCGACGTGGCGCGGCGGCGCATGGCCGATGCCGAGCGCGGCGAGGGTCAGGGCCGCACCTGGCCGTTGCCGCGCACGACGTACTTAAAGCTGGTCAGTTGTTCGGCACCAACCGGCCCGCGCGGCGGCAACCGGCCGGTCGAGATGCCGATCTCGGCGCCCATGCCGAATTCGCCGCCGTCGGCGAATTGGGTCGAGGCGTTGACCAGCACGATCGCGCTGTCGACCTCGTTCAGGAACTTCTCCGCCGCCGCCTTCTCCTCGGTCACGATCGCGTCGGTATGGTGCGAGCCGTAGTGATTGACGTGACGGATCGCGGCGTCGAGCCCGTCGACCACTTTCACCGCCAGGATCGCGTCAAGGTATTCGGTGTGCCAATCCTGCTCGGTCGCCGCCTTCGCGTCGCGGTCGAGCGCGCGCACCGCTTCGTCGCCGCGGATCTCGCAGCCGGCGCCGCGCAGATCGGCGAGGATGGCCGGCAACAGCTTTGCTGCAACGGCGCGGTCCACCAGCAACGTTTCGGCCGCGCCGCACACGCCGGTGCGCCGCATCTTGGCGTTGAGCACGATCTTGCGCGCCTTGGCCGGATCGGCGGCGTGATCGAGATAGACGTGGCAGACGCCTTCGAGATGCGCGATCACCGGCAACCGGCTTTCGGTCTGCACCCGCTCGATCAGCGAGCGGCCGCCGCGCGGCACGACGACGTCGATCAGATCGTTCATCGCCAGCATGTGGCCGACGGCGGCGCGATCGGTGGTCGGCACCAGCTGTACCGCGGCGCGCGGCAGCTTGGCGCGTTCGAGACCGGTCTCGATCGCGGCGACGATCGCGCGCGACGAATGGAAGCTTTCCGAGCCGCCGCGCAGGATGGCGGCATTGCCCGAGCGGATGCACAAGCCGCCCGCGTCGGCGGTCACGTTGGGCCGCGATTCGTAGATGATGCCGATGACGCCCAGAGGCACACGCACGCGCTCGATCTTCAAGCCATTAGGCCGTGTCCACGCGGCGAGTACGGTACCGACGGGGTCGGGCAGGGATGCGACCTCTGCCAGGCCATTCGCCATCGCCTCGATGCGTTGGTCGTCGAGCATCAGGCGGTCGATCATCGCCGACGACAGCTGTTTGTCGTGCGCCGATTGCAGATCACGCCGGTTGGCTTCTAGGATCGCGCCGCGCGCTGTGCGGATCGCCGCCGCGGCGCGGTTGAGGGCGTCGGTACGTTGCTCGGCCGAGGCGCGGGCGAGGGTTGCGGCCGCGGCGCGCGCCGCCCGGCCCAAGGCCTGCATCTCCTCGCGGAGCTTTTCGCCCGACCGTTCGCCGGCGGCTTCGAGCGCCGTCATGTCACCACCAGATCGTCGCGGTGGATCATCTCGTCGCGGCCACGGTAACCGAGGATGGCCTCGATTTCACCGCTTTTATGGCCGGCGATGGCGCGCGCATCGGCGCTCGAATAAGCCGACAGGCCGCGGGCCAGCTCGTGACCGTCCTTGGCGCGCACGATCACCGCGTCGCCGCGTTGGAACTCGCCTTCGACCCGCGTCACACCAGCCGGCAGCAGGCTGGTGCCGCGCTTCAAGGCGCGCGCGGCGCCGTCGTCGATCACCAGTACGCCGGCGGGGTTGACCGCGCCGGCGATCCAGCGCTTGCGCGCCGTCAGCGGTTCGGCCGCCGCCAGGAACCAGGTCGCGCGCGCGCCTTTGTCGAGCGCGGCCAGCGCGTGCAGCGTCTCGCCTTTGGCGATCGCCATGCGGCAGCCGGCGGCGAGACAGATACGCGCCGCGGCAAGCTTGGTCACCATTCCGCCCGATGACGAGCCGGGCGGCGCCTTGCCGGCCATGGCCTCGATCTCGGGCGTGATCTCACGACATTCCGGCACGTGCTTGGCGGATTTGTCGCGGCGCGGATCAGCGGTGTAGAGGCCGTCGATGTCGGACAGCAGAACGAGCGTGTCGGCGCTGATCATCTGCGCCACACGTGCCGCCAGCCGGTCGTTGTCGCCGAAGCGCAGCTCGGCCGTCGCCACGGTGTCGTTCTCGTTGATCACCGGCATGGCTTCGAGTGTCAGCAGCTGTTCGATGGTGGCGCGCGCGTTGAGATGACGGCGGCGTTCCTCGGTATCCTCGGGCGTCAGCAGGATCTGCGCCACGACGATGCCGTGCCGCGCGGCTGCCTCTTGATAGACGTGGGCGAGGCGAACCTGACCGGCGGCCGCGGCGGCCTGCTTCTCTTCGAGGCGCAAGGGGCCGGGAGGCAGGTTCAGGTGCCGGCGGCCGATGGCGACAGCACCGGAGGTGACGATCACCACCGACGTGCCCTGCTTGCGCAACGCCGCGACGTCCGCTAGCAACGCTTCGAGCCAGGAGCGCCGCGGCTCGCCGGTCTTGTCGTCGGCCAGCAGGGCGGAACCGATCTTGACGATCAGGCGCTTCGAGGCGGCGAGGGTCTGGCTCATCCGGCCTCTGCTTCCTCGGTCGCCGTCCGCGCCGCATCGCGGCGTGCCGCGCGCACGATCGTGGCGACGGCCTGCATCACCTTGTCGACGCCGGCGCCGGTTGCCGCCGACATCACAAGCGGCTCGCGGCGACTCGCGCGTTTGAGCGCTTTGCGCTTCTTTTCCATCTCCGCCGCCGGAACCGCGTCTGCCTTGTTGAGCGCGATGAGTTCAGTCTTATCCGCAAGACCGTGGCCATAGGCTTCGAGCTCGGCGCGGATGGTGCGCCAGGCGCCGACGACGTCGTCGAGCGTCGCATCGACGAGATGCAGGATCACGGCGCAGCGCTCGACATGGCCAAGAAAGCGATGGCCGAGGCCGGTACCCTCGCTGGCGCCTTCGATCAGGCCAGGCAGATCGGCCAGCACGAACTCTTCCTCGTGCACGCGCACGACGCCGAGCTGCGGTTTGAGCGTGGTAAAGGGATAGTCCGCGATCTTAGGTTTGGCGCGCGACACGGCGGCCAGCAGCGTCGATTTGCCGGCGTTGGGCAGCCCGACCAAGCCGGCATCGGCGATCAGCTTAAGGCGCAGCCACACCCAGCGCTCCTCGCCGGGCCAGCCTTTGCCGGCTTTGCGCGGGGCGCGATTGGTTGCGCTTTTGTAATGCGTGTTGCCGAAGCCGCCGTCGCCGCCTTTGAGCAGCACGCGGTGCTCGCCGGCCCGCTTCAGATCGAGCAGCACGTTCGCGTTGTCCTCGTCGAGGATCTGGGTGCCGACCGGCACGCGCAGGATCAGCGACTTGCCGTCGGCGCCCGAGCGGTTGGCGCCCATGCCGTGATGGCCGCCTTCGGCCTTGAAGTGCTGCTGATAGCGGTAATCGATCAGCGTGTTGAGGTTGGCGACGCTCTCGACGACGATGTCGCCGCCGCGGCCGCCGTCGCCGCCGTCCGGCCCACCGAACTCGATGAATTTCTCGCGGCGAAAGCTCACCGCGCCGGCGCCGCCGTCGCCGCTCTTGAGAAAGATTTTGGCCTGATCCAGGAATTTCATCGGATTTCGGCCGCCTGTCCCCCAAACGAAAAGGGGGAATGCGGCCATTCCCCCTTTGTATTCAATCTAGCGCGTCGCGCCGGTTCGGGTGAAGGGCCTACTCCGCAGCCTCCGCCGGGCCCGGCTCGACCGACACGAACGTCCGTCCGGCGCTGGTCGTATGGAAGCGCACGGCGCCTTCGGTCAGCGCGAACAGCGTGTGGTCGCGGCCTTGGCCGACGTTGCGGCCGGCATGAAATTTCGTGCCGCGCTGCCGCACCAAGATGTTGCCCGGCACGACGATCTCGCCGCCGGCGCGCTTCAATCCGAGGCGGCGGCCGCGTGAATCGCGACCGTTACGCGATGATCCGCCGGCTTTCTTGTGCGCCATGAGCGCTCTCCTTAGCCGGCCCGAATGCCGGTGATGCGCAGAACCGTCATCGCCTGGCGATGGCCGTTCTTGCGGCGGTAGTTGTGGCGGCGCCGTTTCTTGAACACCAGCACCTTGTCGCCGAGCTTGTGCTCGAGGACCTTGGCGGTGACCGACGCGCCGGCGACCAGCGGCGCACCGGCTTTCGCTTCCTTGCCTTCGTCGCCGAGGATGAGAACCTCGTCGAGCGTCACGTTCGAACCCGGCTCGCCCGTGAGCTTCTCGACGAAGATCACGTCGTCCTTGGCGACTCGGTATTGCTTGCCGCCGGTGCGGATGACAGCGTACATGGCGCGCCCTGAAAAAGAGAACGGACGGGACCGGCCCATCCGTTGGCGCGGACTATAGCCGGGAAGCGGCGCGTGTCAACGGTTTTGCGCCGCCTCCCGGGGGATTTTTCCAGCTTTTGCCGAAGGTTAGCGGCCGCCGATCAGTTGCAGACCGGCGAGGGGCCGCCGTTGACCTGGGACGGCGAGGTGAATGCGCCGGTCGCGGCGCCGGCGAGGCCGCCGGCCGCGGCACCGAGCGCCGGATTGCCGCCGAGAATCTCGCCTAAGGCAGCACCACCGCCGGCGCCGATAGCGCCACCGGTGAGGGCGCGACAGCCCGGCGAACTACCGCAAGCCGCAAGCGACAACATGGCGGCTGCGAACAAGAGCGAGCGGGTAAAAACCATCATCTCTACCCTCCTTCTGTTGCACGCACAGTGCCGTAACACCGCAACGCTATCCGGTATTCGGGGCTTTCTAGCGGCGAGCTCGTGGCGGACCCGAAACGGGTCACAAGCGGAAATGGGCCCGTCACGGCGGCTTTTTCATGGGCGTCGCCACAAGTTTGTTGGGATTGCGGCGAACACGGCGGCTGGTTTAGGCTCCGCGCCCTGCGGAGAGGTGCCGGAGCGGTCGATCGGGGCGGTCTCGAAAACCGTTGTGCCCTTTACTGGGTACCGTGGGTTCGAATCCCACCCTCTCCGCCACTACCTTGTCCGCCGAATCACGCGCGTCGTGACAGCCGCGTCGACCGTCACTTCTGGCTGACGGGATCGCCCGGAACCCAGCGTGCGCCGAACGCCGGCTCCTTGAAGGGCGTCGGTGGTAGCTGCCACGCACCGGTCGACGGCGGTCGGATTTCGGCGTCGACATGCACGTCGAGCACGAACGGCTTGTTCGCCTTCACCGCGTGCTCGAGCGCGCCCTTAAAATCTTCCGACTTCGTCACGGTCAACGCATCGACGCCGGTTGCCCGGGCCCACGCGGCGAAATCCGGATTGTACGGGCGATGGTTGGCGCCCTGGGTGAACATCGTGCCGAGTTCGCGGCCGCCGAACATGCCGAGCTGGATGTCGCGGATCGAAACCCAACCGAAATTGTTCCAGATCACCCAAACCACCGGAATGTCGTATTCGACGGCCGTGCACAGCACGTGCGGCACCATCGTGAAGCAGCCGTCGCCAGCGATCGCCACCACCGGCCGATCAGGCGCCGCGAGCTTGGCGCCGAGCGCGCCGGCCGTGCCGAAGCCCATGCCGGAGAATCCCCACGAGTTGAGCATGGTCTGCGGCTGCCGCGCCTTCCAGAACTGCATGTACCAGTTGTGATTGACGCCAACATCGCAGGCGAGGATCGCGTCATCGGGCAGAACCGCCTGGCAATCGGCGACGATGCGTTCGGGACGAATGGGCGAGGCATGCGCGGCGAAATTCGGCCGCGTGAATTCATCCCACTGTTTCTGCCAGCGGCGTATGTCGGCGTGCCACGCCGCGAGTGCGTTTTCGCGTCGCGGGCGTCGCTCGAATTCCGCCAACAATTGCTGAAGAAAGGTGCGTGCGTCGGCGAGGATGCCGAGATCGGCCGGATAATTGCGGCCGATTTCCGCCGGGTCGAGGTCGACGTGAATCAGCTTGGTATGAGGGAAGTTCCACGAATAGCCCGGCATCCACGACGACGCGGAACGGTCGTCAAAGCGCGCGCCGACGGCGATGACGAGATCGGCGTGGCGGCCGGCCTCGTTCGCCGGATAGGCGCCGTTGCGGCCGATGAAACCCAACGACAACGGGTCCGTCATGTCGAGGCAGCCCATGCCGTTCGGCGACGAAATCACCGGAATGCCCAGGCGACGGACGAATTCGGTCAGGGCCGGTCCGGCCTCCGACAGAGTGACGCCGTGACCGACGAACAGCACCGGGCGCGCGGCCTTTGCAATAAGGTCAACGGCGGCGGCAAGCGCCTCGGGCGCGGCGCCGCTGCGCTGGGCGTTCAGGGGCGGTGCCGGCGGCGGTATCTCAACCTCGTCTTCTTCCTGGAAGACGTTGAACGGCACATCGAGATTGACCGGTCCCGGGCGGCCCGAAAGCATGGTCGCGGTTGCTTGGCGCAGCGCGAGCGGCAGCATGTCGACCCGCGTCGGCTGGAAGCTGCGCTTCACCACCGGACGGATGATGTTCGGAAAGTCGGCCTGGAAGTGCCGGTTGATCTCCTGGAACGGGCTGCGGTTGAACTGCCCGGTCGGAACGTTGGCGGTGATCGCGAGCAGCGCCGAGGAATCCGACAGCGCGACGGCGAGCGGCATGACGATATTGCACGAGCCCGGACCGCACGACGTCAGTGTGGCGGCCGGCCGATGGGCGACGCGGAAATAGGCGTCGGCCATGTGCGCCGCGACCTGCTCGTGCCGCGGCGATACCAGCGTGATCCGGTCGCGCGCGCCGTAGAGCGAATCCAGCATGCCGACATTGCCGTGGCCGCAAATCCCGACGACGTGATTGATGCCGCTGCCGATCAAGTACTCGGCGATAAGATCGGCGCCTTTCATCCGCGGCATGTCGGCTTCAACAGCCCCCAAGGTCGAGCCGACGCGTCCCCGGTTGCGGGTAGAGTCATTACGCCCCGCGGCCGGCCGAACGGGCGTCGGCGGTCAATACGACTATATGAAAT
>JAGXBG010000176.1 GCA_018971215.1 Alphaproteobacteria bacterium | reverse complement strand
AGGCGCGGCCGTTGCGGCGCGCGTCCCAATCGCGGTACAGGCACCGCACGGGCGCCGCCCTGATCAACACGTTCGCGGTGGTATCGTCGGGCACGGTGTCGCCTGATGGTTCTCGGGAGACATATCCCGAATTTTGCGCACCTTGCCGGAAGCACGGTTAATCGGCGGTTGCCGGCCGATTCATTTTTATCGGACAGGATGTCGCGGCAACCGGTCACCCAGCGGCGGCGGATCGCAACCGCGCGTTGCCGAACGCGTCCGGCTGGCACAAAGCAGGGATTTCCGCCATGATCGGTCAACGGTTCGGCGCGGCCGCGGGGGCGGACGCGATCGGAATTAGAGTGAGCGTGCGTTCCCGTTCTTGATGGCCAGGGGGGTCGGTCATGTGGGGGAAATGCCTTGTCGCCTGCGCGGCGCTAGCCTCGGTCTTTGGGGCCGCTCCGGCCCAGGCCCAGAGCCGCGATCAACAATGGGATTGGTGCAAGGGCGATAACGCCGATCTCAGCGTCGGCGGCTGTACGGCAATCATCCAGTCGGGCCAGGAAACCACGATGAATCTGGCCATCGCCTTCTATGACCGCGGCAACGCCTACGACGACAAAGGCGAATACGACAAGGCGATCGCGGATTACGATCAGGCGCTCCAGCTCGATCCGCGGCACGAGACCGCCTTCGTCAATCGCGGCTTGGCGTACAAGCACAAGGGCGAATACGACAAGGCGATCGCGGACTTCAACGCCGCGATCAGCCTCAAGCCCGACGACGAGGACGCCTATATCGACCGCGGCCTGACCTTCGAGAAGAAGAACCAGTACGACCGCGCCGAGCAGGATTACGCGCAGGCGATCCGGCTGCGGCCGGGCGACGCCGAGGCCTATGTCGACCGCGGCATCACCCGGCGGCATCTCGGGCAGTACGACCTTGCGGTCGCCGATTACACCCGCGCCATCGAATTGAAAGCGAACTATTCCGACGCCTATTTCAACCGCGGCACCGCCTATTGGTACAAGGAGGATTTCCGCAACGCCGAAAAGGATTTCGACGTGGCGGTGCAGATCGATCCCAAGGCGGCGGACGCCTGGTACTGGCGCGGCCGCAGCAAGGAGAAATTGGGCGACGCGGCCGGCAGCAACGCCGACATCGCGCACGCGCGGTCGCTCGATCCGTCCGTCGGCAAGTGAGTTCAACGCGGCATCGCGGAGGACAAACATGACCAGCACAAATGGCCGGCTCAGCTGGAGCCAACTCTGGCTTTCGCCCGACGGCCGTGCCACACGATTCGATTATTGGGTGCGTTACACCGTGCTGTACGTGATCGGCTTCATCGTCGCGACTGTGCTCGACATGATGCTCGGCACCGGCAATCCGAACGGCGGCGGCGGCGTCATCACCTTGCTCTATATGATCGCCGGCATCTGGCCGAGCATCGCCGTCGGCATCAAGCGTTGCCACGACCGCGATCGTTCGGGCTGGTTCCTGCTCGTCGGACTGATCCCGATCGTCGGCAGCATCTGGCTGCTGATCGACCTCGGCTTTTTGCGCGGCACGATCGGCACCAACCGTTTCGGTCCCGATCCGCTCGACGGCGTCGCGGCAGCGGCCGCCGGACTGACGACTTAAGTCATCGGACCGTCACACAGCGGCGCGGCGCTCGCGGCAACGTTACGGCCGCAGGCGCGGTGTTGCGCTAAAATCCGCAGCGACCGATCGGCGCGCCGGCGCGCGTGCCGAACCGCGCTGACACGGGAGGTTGCGATGACAGGGGTAATCGGTGCGCGCTAGAGCGCTGCGGCTGGCGCTGGCGCTGACCGCCCTCGCCGCCCTTGCCGGTTGCGTCAGCGACGCGGAACTGCGGCAACAGGACGAGGCGCGATGCGCCGGCTATGGCTTCAAGCCGGGCACCGACGCCTTCGCCAACTGCCTGCAACAGGAGAATCTGGCGCGGCGCTATCAGTTCGAGCAGTACCGGGCGTGGCCAGGCCCGCCTTATTGGTGGACGACGCCCGTGACGCGCCCGCCGATGCGGCCCTAGGCGGCCGCGTTACGCCTTGGCGTAGCTGTCGCGCAAACCCACGGTGCGGTTGAACACCGGCTTGCCCGGCGCACTGTCGCGGTCGCGCACGAAGTAGCCTTGGCGCTCGAACTGTACCGGCGCATCGCCGGCGTCGGCCAGCGCCGGCTCGAGCCGCGCGTCCTTGATCACTTCGAGCGAGTTGGGATTGAGCGCGGCGATCAGATTGGCCGGATCGGGATCGGGCTTGGTGAACAGCGGATTGTAAAGCCGGATCTCGGCCGTCGCCGACTGCGCCGCCGCCACCCAATGCAGCGTCGCCTGCACCTTGCGGCCGTCGGGCGCGTTGCCGCCCTTGGTCGCCGGATCATAGGTGCAGCGCAGCTCGGTCACTTCGCCGGCGGCGTTTTTCACCACGTCCTTGCAGGTGACGAAATAGGCATAGCGCAGGCGCACTTCCTTGCCGGGCGACAGGCGATAGAATTTCTTCGGCGGATTTTCCATGAAGTCGTCGCGCTCGACATAGAGCTCGCGGCCGAACGGCACCGGGCGCGTGCCGCGGGCCGGATCGTCCGGATGATTCACCGCGTCGAGCAACTCGCTCTTGCCTTCGGGATAATTCTCGATCACCACCTTGAGCGGCCGCAGCACGCCCATGCGCCGCAGCGCCGATTTGTTGAGTGCCTCGCGCACCGCGAAATCGAACAGTCCCAGATCCACGGTCGAATTCGCCTTGGCGACGCCGATGCGGCCAACGAAATCGCGGATCGCTTCCGGCGGCACGCCGCGCCGGCGCAAGCCGGCGAGCGTCGGCATGCGCGGATCGTCCCAGCCGGAAACACGCTTGTCCTGCACCAGCTGCGTGAGGAACCGCTTCGACAGGACGGTATAGCCGAGATTGAGCCGTGCGAACTCGTACTGATGCGGCTGCGACGGCACCGGCAAATTGGCGATCAGCCAGTCGTAAAGCGGCCGGTGATCTTCGAACTCGAGCGTGCAGATCGAATGGGTGATGCCTTCGATCGCGTCGGACTGGCCGTGCGCGAAATCGTAGGTCGGATAGATCGACCACTTCTTGCCGGTGCGCGGATGCTCGGCGTGCAGGATACGGTAAAGGACCGGGTCGCGCAGGTTGATGTTGCCGCTGGCCATGTCGATCTTGGCACGCAGCACGCGCGCGCCGTTGGCAAATTCGCCGGCGCGCATGCGGCGGAAGAGATCGAGGCTTTCCTCGACGCTGCGGTTGCGGAACGGGCTTTCCTTGCCCGCCTCGGTCAGCGTGCCGCGCATCTTGGCCATCTCATCCGGCGGCGTGTCGTCGACATAGGCCTTGCCGGCGCGGATCAGGTGCTCGGCCCATTCGTAGAGCCGCTCGAAATAGTCCGAGGCGTGATGGAGATGCGTGCCCCAATCGAAGCCGAGCCAGCGCACGTCGCGCTCGATCGCGTCGATGAATTCCTGCTCTTCCTTCGCCGGATTGGTATCGTCGAAGCGCAAGTGGCAGACGCCGCCGTATTCCTTCGCGATGCCGAAATTGAGGCAGATCGACTTGGCGTGGCCGATATGGAGATAGCCGTTGGGCTCGGGCGGAAAGCGCGTCACCACGCTCTTGACGCGGCCCGATTTGAGATCGGCCTCGACGATGTCGCGGATGAAATCGCGGCCGGGCGCGGCGGCGGTCTGGTCTGGCGGCATGAACTTTCTTCTTATGTCGACGGTGCTGGCGTGGGCGCGCGCGGCGTTTCGCCGGGATCGAATTCGACGGCAGACGCCGCGGCGGTAAAGGCGTTGGTGATCGGATAGCGGCGGTCGCGGCCGAAGGCGCGGCGCGTGATCTTGACGCCCGGCGGCGCCTGGCGGCGCTTGTATTCGGCGCGGTCGAGCATCGCCCACACTTGGCGCACCGTGTCCTCGGCGAAGCCCTGCTTGACGACATCGGCGGCGGCCATCTCGCGCTCGATCAGGCATTCGAGAATGCCGTCGAGCGTCGCATAAGGCGGCAGCGTGTCCTGGTCGGTCTGATTGGGCTTGAGTTCCGCGGTCGGCGCCTTGGTCAGCACGCGTTCGGGCATGACGCGGCCGGCAGGCCCGAGAAAATCGTCGGGCCGGTTGGCGTTGCGCCAGCGGCATAGCGCGTAGACCGTCATCTTGTAGACGTCCTTGAGCACCGAGTAGCCGCCACACATATCGCCATAGAGCGTGGCGTAACCGACCGACATTTCCGATTTATTGCCGGTCGAGAGCACCATCCAGCCGAATTTGTTGGAAAGCGCCATCAGCGTGATGCCGCGGGCGCGCGCCTGGATGTTCTCCTCGGTCGCATCGGGCGCGTGGCCCTTGAATGAGTCCGCGAGCGTCTTGTCGAACGCCTTCATCGCCGGCGCGATGTCGATCGAGCGCAGCTCGCAGCCCAGGAGCGTCGCGACCTCGGTCGCGTCCTCGACGCTCGCCGCCGACGTATACGGCGACGGCATGATGACGCCGTGCACCTTGTCGGGTCCGAGCGCGTCGACGGCGACCGCAGCGGTGAGCGCGGAATCGACGCCGCCCGACAAGCCGATGACGACCCCGGGAAAGCGGTTCTTGCGCACGTAATCGCGCAGGCCCAGCACCAGCGCGTGATAGATCGCGGCCGCGCCCTCTTCCGGTTTCTCGAGCGCGCCCGCTTCAACCGTCCAGCGCCGGCCCGCGCGTTGCCACCGGGTCAGCGGCTGCGCCTCGCGCCAGCTCGGTGCCTGGAGGCGGAGATTGAACGCGGCGTCGAGCGCGAACGAAGCACCGTCGAACACCAGCTCGTCCTGGCCGCCGACCTGGTTGACATAGAGCAGCGGCAGACCGGTTTCCTTGACGCGCGCAACCGCGAGCGACACGCGCTCGCCGAGCTTGTCGGTTTCGAAGGGCGAGCCGTTGATGACGATGAGCATATCGGCGCCGGATTCCTGCAGCGTCTCGGCGAC
>JAGXBG010000022.1 GCA_018971215.1 Alphaproteobacteria bacterium | reverse complement strand
AATGCAGCTTCGCGCCCTGGATGCCGCCGGTCTTGTTGACCTCTTCCTCGAGCGCCGACAGCGCGTCCTTCTGGCCTTGGCCGACGAACGCGGCACCGCCGGTAAGCGGCATGACGACGTTGACGTCGTAGGTGCCGGCGGCGTGGGACACCGGAGCGAAGCCGGTCGTCGCCGCGGCGACAAGCACCAAGCCATAGGCGGCGGCGCGGCCCGACTTTATCATTTCAAGCGGTGCTTTCATTGTGCCCTCCCCGGGACGCAGAATCACCGCTGCGCCAAACTGTGTCAACGTTCGGGAAAATCATGACTGCCCGTCAAACGCCGCCGTTCCGCGCCGATCACGTCGGCAGCTTGCTGCGACCGCAAACGCTGCTCGACGCTCGCGCGCAACGCAAAAGCAACGCGATCGATGCGGTGCAGCTCGCCGCGATCGAAGACGCCGCGATCCGCGACGTGGTAAAGCTGCAGGAAGATATCGGCCTCAAAGCCGTTACCGACGGCGAGTTCCGCCGCACGCTATGGCATGTCGATTTCCTGACTTCGTTCGCCAACGTCAAATCGGTCCCGGGCAAGGTCACCGCCAAGTTCCACACCCACGCGGGCGAAATCGAGCGCACGCCGTCGGCGCTCGCGGTCACCGGCAAGCTGTCGCGGCCGCGGCCGATCTTCGTCGACCATTTCAAATTCGTGAAATCGGTGACGAAGGTGATGCCCAAGCTCACCATTCCGTCGCCCAGCATTCTGCATTTTCGCGGCGGCCGCGACGCCATCGACCGCGATGCCTATCCAGACCTGGCGGCGTTCTATGCCGACCTCGCGCGCGTCTATAGCGAAGAGGTGCGCGACCTGGCGGCGGCGGGCTGCCGTTATCTCCAGATCGATGAAGTCAATTTCGCCTATCTCTGCGATCCCAAACTGCGCGAACAGGTGCGCGCGCTTGGCGAAGATCCTGACGCATTGCCGCACACCTACGCCAAGCTGATCAACGGCGCGATTGCGGGACGGCCGCAGGACATGGTCGTTTGCATGCATCTCTGCCGTGGCAATTTCGAAGGTGCATGGATTGCCGAAGGCGGTTACGAGCCGGTCGCCGAGGCGCTGTTCAACGAGATCGACGTCGACGGCTATTTCCTCGAATACGACACCGAGCGCGCCGGCGGCTTCGCGCCGCTGCGCTTCCTGCCCAGAGGCAAGACCGCCGTCTTGGGCCTGGTCACGACCAAGCTGTCGCAGCTCGAACACAAGGACGAACTCAAGCGGCGTATTGATGAAGCGGCGAAGGTTGTGCCGTTGGAGCAGCTCGCCTTGAGTCCGCAATGCGGCTTCGCCAGCGGCGAGCGCGGCAATAAGCTCACCGTCGCCGACGAGATCGCCAAGCTCCGGCTGGTGGTCGAGACCGCACGCGAAATCTGGGGCGGCGTCTAATCCACAACCGCGTACGGGCCTGCGTTTCGGCGCCGCACGCCCGCAACGGACGACATGACACATGGGTGTGGCATGCAACGACCTGTTCCATAGAGGGGCCGATGGCGATGATCGGGATGTTGGCGTGCCGTACGGCACGAACCTGAGAACTCTTGGTTCCTCGTAATTAAATTGCCACTAGGCCAAAGCGGCGGCAACCGAACGGTTCGGTGAGCCGCACTGACATTGCCGGGTCGACATTCGGTTGCACGCGTTCCTGACTAACCTTCCGGCCGCTTGCGGTGCACGGTTTAGCCGATCGCGCAAGCGCGACCGGCTGAGGGAATCCCCGGCCGGTCGCGCCCGTTTATCGACCCTCGACAGGTCTGATCAGTCCTTGTCCGTGCCGTCGTTCTTTTGGTAGGTGGGCATCGTGTCCGGCTGTTCGTATTTCGCGTCTGGCGGATTTGCCGTCTGCCCTTGCATCGGTTCGCTTTGAGCCTGAGCCAAGATGATGCCGCCGCTGTTGGATAGGGAACCGGTGTTCGATTGCGCCATCGCCAGCGGTGAGAACGCAATCAGAGCGGCCGTGGTCGCTAGAAGACCAAGCTTTGTCATGGTGAATGCCCCTTGTGGTTAGCCGGCGTCTTGAACGCCTTGTTGTGAAAATATTACAAAATTTTAATCTGACGAAATCACGGTTCGGTGAAAGGAGGCTGCGGTCTTCCCTAGCCATCGTTGACCGCCGCGACCGGCGCCAGCACCTTGCATAGAGCCCGGCTGGAGGCCCTCGATGTGCTCAGACACCTGGCCGACAAGTTGATCCGCGGCCAACTCGACCTCCGCGAGATTTCGGCAGATTTGCGAGTGTGTAAACGGTCAGATGTAGCCGCGCCGCCTCAACATTTGCTCCAATAATCGAGATGGAGCGTCTCGGTCGCGCCTTCGGGCGGCAGCTTGAAGCTCGCGGCGGCGAAGCTCGGCGGACGGAAGAACCTGACATGGGCATTATTCGAGAAGGCGAAGCCTTCGAGCGGCCAGCCGAGGAGGTTCTGGTCGAATTTGCCGTTGCCGTTGGCGTCGTGAAAGGCGGCGGCGGCATAAGTGCCGGGCGGCAAATCGAAATGGAAGGTCACCGATCCGACCCGCGCCGGCAGCTGGCGGTCGCGGCCCTCGGTCTGGTCGGAAAGCCAGTTGGCAGCAACAAAGACCGTCAGGTCGATTTCGCCCTTGGCGCTGCAGACATTGTCAACGACGAGTGTGAGCGGGGCCGCGTGCGCCGCCGGTACGCCGAGCGCCAGGGTCAACCCCGCCACCACGCCGGCGAGAACTTTCGCTTTCACCCGCCGACTATAGCAAAGCCGCAAGCATTGGCGTCCCCGGGGTGACTCGAACACCCGACCCTCAGTTTAGGAAACTGATGCTCTATCCAGCTGAGCTACGGGGACGCTGGCCGCCCTTATAGCAAGCGCCCCGGACTGCCGCCACGCGCCCGCCGCCGCGATCGTTGGCTATAGCTATCGAATTGACCAGCAAGCGAAAAATGCCCTTCCCCGCACAGCCGGCGCGTTGCCGCAACCTGTCATTGAGTTTAGTCTTTCTGCTGTACGACCGGCGCGCGTGAAGCCGCGCGCGAAACCGGCGCCGGGCCGCAAGAGCCCCATTCACCACACACAGGGGTAAACGCCCATGTCTGTCTCAACAGCCACCGCCGGCCGCATGGGTGCGACCGGCACGCAAAGCCTACCGTTCATCATCGCGGCATCGTCGTTCGGCACGTTGATCGAATGGTACGACTTCTACCTCTATGGCGTTCTCGTGAGCTTCTTCGCCAGTCAGTTCTTTCCGGCGAACGCCAACGTGACGCTCACCTTCCTCGCCAGCCTCGGCATCTTCTGGACCGGATTCGTCGTGCGGCCGTTCGGCGCGGTGTTCTTCGGCTACCTCGGCGACCTGATCGGCCGCAAGTTCACCTTCATGCTGACTCTGGTGTTGATGGGCATGGCGACATTCGTCGTCGGCTGCCTGCCGGTCTATAACACGATCGGCGTGTTGGCGCCGATTCTGCTCGTCGCCTGCCGCGTCGTGCAGGGCCTCGCGCTCGGCGGCGAATACGGCGGCGCCGCCACCTACATCGCCGAGCACGCGCCCGACGGCAAGCGCGGACTGTACACGAGTTGGATCCAGACCACCGCGACCATGGGTATCGTCGCGGCGCTGTTGGTGATCATGGCGTTCCGCGTCGGTCTGGGCGACGACGCCTTCCGTGCCTACGCGTGGCGCTTTCCATTCCTGCTTTCGGCCGTGCTGGTCGCGCTCTCGGCTTACATCCGCTACAAGCTGGCCGAGGCGCCGCTGTTCGCCAAGCTCAAGGCGCAGGGCAAGACCTCGCACAATCCGGCGCTCGATGCGTTCGGCAGCGGCCGCAATTGGGGTTACATGTTGATCGCGCTCTTCGGCTTCACCGCGCCGGAAGGCGTCGTCTGGTACACGGGTCAGTTCTACGCCCTGATCTACATGCTGACCGTGCTCAAGCTGGCCTATGTAGAAGTCTACATGATCCTGGTTCTGGCCTTGATCCTGGGCGCGCCGTTCTTCGTCGTCTTCGGCTGGTTGTCTGATCGCATCGGGCGCACGGGAATCATGATCGCGGGCTTCGCGCTGGCCGTGATCACCTACATTCCGGTGTTCCAGGCGATGGCCACCTACAAGGACAACCCGGTCGTCCTCACCATGTTGGTTTGGTACATGGTGATCCTGGTCACCATGGTGTACGGGCCGATTGCGGCGTTCCTGGTCGAATTCTTCCCGGCCAAGATCCGCTACAGCTCGATGTCGCTGCCCTATCACGTCGGCAACGGCGTCTTCGGCGGCGGCGTGCCGTTCATCGGCAACTCGCTCGCGGCGGCGCTGCCCGGCGTGCCGTTCGTCGGACTGTTCTATCCGATGGCGGTGGCGGCGGTGGGCATCGTCGTCGGCCTCGCCGGCGTACGCGAGCCGACGCATCAACGCAAGATCTGGGAAGAGGTCGGCGGCCAGGTGCCGTACTGACCCGATTCTTCAGCGGCAACACGCGAGGCCCAGCGGCGCTGGGCCTCTTTTTTTTAGGCGGCGAGCCGGTCCTGCACCGTGCCGTCAATGCCGAAGCACGCCGCGACGAGCGCGCCGTCCGGGCCGGTGCCGCCGTCGACCAGCGCAGCGTGTTCGCCTTCGCTGATGCCGCGACGGGCGCCGTCGACGCCGCAGACGACGCGTTTGAATCCGGCGTAAGGCTGCGGCAGCGCCAGCATGTCGGCGCCGGCGGCGCCCCACCAGAACGCGTCGCGCTGCATCTCGAGCGGCTTTTCGGGATCGACGCTAGCGTGGACGAACAGCAGGGCGCCGTCCTCGGTGAAGGCGGCGCGCCGCAAGGCGCTCAACAACTGACGATGGCCGGGCCGCGCGTCGATGGCATTGCGCACGGCGCCGGTCCAGCGGGTGATCGCCATCGTGCCTTCGCGGCATGCTGCTTCGCCGTGACGCAGATCGACACCGTAGGCGCGCAGCGTCGCATCCAACCCACGCGCCAGGATCCACGGCAGCACCTCACGCGGATTGGGCGCGAACTGGAGTTCCTGCAGCTTCTGCCACATCGCTTCCTGCGTGCCGCGCAGGTAGGCGAGCTCGCACGCAAAGGCGCGCCGGCGTGCCAACGCCAGAGCGCGGAAATGCAGCAGCGCGTCCACCGTGGCGACGGCGTCGGCGCCGGGCGCGAGATAGTTGCCGAGATAGACGATGCGATCGCCGGGCTCGAGACGCTCGATGAGCTGACGATGCAGGGCGATCAACCGCTTGGCTTCGCCGTTGATCGGCGCCACCGCCCAGACACGGCGCGCGCGATTGAAGCGGGCGTAGATCTCGTTGTCGCTGGAGAACGCCACCGGCGCTAAATGCCGGGGATGACGCGGCTCACGCCGCGCTCAGCATCTGTTCCACGCGCTTCGCCGCCGACGCCTCGTCGATGTTCTCGACGGCCGCAAATTCGCGCACCAGCCGGTCGAGCGCCGCCTGGTAAATCTGGCGCTCGCTGTAGGACTGCTCGGGCTGGCCGGCGTTGCGATAGAGGTCGCGCACCACTTCGGCGATCGAGGCCGGATCGCCCGAATTGATCTTGGCCTCGTATTCCTGGGCGCGGCGGCTCCACATCGTGCGCTTGGCGCGCGAACGGCCCTTGAGCTTGGACAAGGCGGCGTCCATCTCCTTGCGGGTCGACAGGCGGCGCAGGCCGGAGTTCTTCGCCTTGGCCACTGGCACGCGCAGCGTCATGCGATCCTTGTCGAAATGGACGACAAAGACCTTGAGCTGATAACCGGCGATCTCCTGGTTCTCGATGCCGAGGATCTTGCCGACTCCATGAGTCGGATAGACGACAAAATCGCCGGTCGAAAAGCCGAGCGTTTCCGCCAGGGTTTTCTCTTCCTTCTTGCGTGCGGCAGCCATGTTCGGAACAGCCCTCAGCCGAAAACGCGAGTGACCCCCGGCCGCTCAAAAGCCTGCGGCGCCGGATTCTTATCCCCGGGAGAGACGCACCCGTCGTGCATCTAGTGTCATAAATACCACAAATAGTCGGATAAAGCCAGCGCCAGAGCCATGCATCGGATGCAGGCCGGGCCGCAACACACGGATTTCCCTGGGTTTTTTCTAGCGCTTGCCAGGATTTGCGCTGAAAAACTTGGCGAACTTATCGGGAACGCCTTTGAACGCGTCGGCATCGGCCGGCGCTTCGGCCTTGCGGGTGATGTTCGGCCATGACGTCGAATACTGGCGATTGGTTTCAACCCACTTTTCGGCCTGCGGATCGCTGTCCGGAACAATGGCTTCGGCCGGGCATTCGGGCTCGCAGACGCCGCAATCGATGCACTCGTCGGGATGGATGACCAGCATGTTCTCGCCCTCGTAGAAGCAATCGACGGGGCAGACCTCGACGCAGTCCATGTATTTGCACTTGATGCAGGCTTCGGTCACGACATAGGTCATCGGGGAAACTCGATCGCTGGCTAGGAATCGCCGCTCGTACCACGCAGGCGAAGCCGGTTTCAACCCCTGCCGGATTGGGGACTTGCGCCGGTCTCTGGCGCCAAGCCGACATAGGCGCCGCGGGCCCGACATGGCCGCTTTGCCGCATGTTCCTCGGCGACATGCGCCATCAGGCCGATGACACGGCCGATGGCGTAGAGCGCCGTCGCGCCGCCAGCGGGAAAGCCCAGCGCGGCGCCGAGTTTCGCCACCGCCTGCGGCAAACTACGCGGCGCGGTCGATCGCTGTGGGAGCAGCGTGGCCAGCATGCCGGCACGCGCATCGGCGGCACCCTCGCCGTCGAAATCGAGCGCCGCCAATCCGGCTGCGACCGAACGCCACGGCGGCAAGCCGGCGGCGGCGGCGGCCCGTGCCGCTAGCGCGGCGGCATCGATGCCGTTGTCGGCCGACAGGATCAGGCCCGCGCGCAGCAGCGGCCGTGTTTCGCGATCAAGGCCCCAGGCCCCGGCCAGCACGGCCTCGATCGGCCGCGCCGACGGTACGCCGCCCGCCGCGGCCGCGGCGAGAAATCGCAGCAGCCGTGCACCGGCATAGCCGAAGAATTCGGCTGTCGCGTGCGGCCAACGCGGCTCCACCGCGGCGACAAGCTGCAACAGTGCCAGCATGCGTGCCAGGGGCGAAACGCCTGCCAAGGCGCCATGCAGTCCGCCGGCATCCGGCAGCGGATCGGGCACATTGTCGGCGGCAAAGCTCGCGGCTGGATCGCAATCCCAAACGAGCGCCGCCGCCTCGCGCACCGACAAGGTTTGCGCGAGTTCGATGGCGTCGCGGCCGCGGAAATAAATCCGGCCGCCGCGCGCCAGCGTGATCGCCGTCGCCAACACCGGTCCGCTGGGCGGGCCGCCGCGCTTCAGCGCGGCAATGTCGGCGGCGGCATAACGCCGGGCGCGGCCGCCGGCGCGTTCAGAGCGGATCAAGCCGCGACTGACGTAGGCGTAGAGCGTCGCTGGCGTGACGCCGAGTGCCCGTGCCGCCTCCGCCGCGGTCAGCGAATCGACATCCTGCTCATACATTGATCAATGTAATCAATATATTGACCGCGATGTCAAGCCGCAGCGCGAACGGCGGGTATTCGGCCGGCGACCGGCGCGCTGCCGGTTCCGCCGGCGCGGTGCTCTGCTATTGTCCGGCGCGCTTGGGAAGGCGGAGCATTCGGACGATGGCCGCGCGTGGGCGGGTGGTGGTGATGCATTTCGCGGGGCAGATGCCGCTCGCCGGGATCGCCTGGCAGGCGCTGCACTATCTCGCCGGACTCCGCCGCCTCGGCTACGACGTCTGGTACGTCGAGGACCACGGCGCCAATCCGTACGATCCGCGCGCCAACAGCGTCGTGACCGACAATGCGCCGAACATCGCCTATCTGGCGGCGCTTATGACGCGCTTCGGTTTCGACGGCCGCTGGGCCTATTGGGACGCGATCCGCGACGAATATCACGGGCTGACGCGCGACGCGGTGCACGCCCTGTTCCGCGACGGCGACGCGCTGCTCAACCTGTGCGGCGCGACGCGACTGCGCGACCATCATCTCACGTGCCCGCGGCGGCTGATGGTCGATACCGATCCGGTTTACGAGCAGATCAAATACGCCGAGGCCGATCCGGCGGCGCGTAGCTATCTCGACGCGCATACGCATTTCTTCACCTATGGCGAGAATGTCGGTGGCCCGGGTTGGATCGTGCCACTGTGCGGCATCGACTGGAAGCCGACGCGGCCGCCGGTGGTGCTCGACCTCTGGCCGGCGGACGCCATCGGCGGTCCATGCTTCTCGACGATCGCCACCTGGGAGAACAAGGGCAAGGACATCGCTTTTCACGGCGAGCGCTATATCTGGTCGAAGCACGTCAACTTCGTGCGCTTCATCGATCTGCCGCGGCAGGCGGACCGCTGCTTCACCGTCGCGCTCAACTCGGCGCCGGACGACGCGCGACGCGAGGTCGCGGCGCACGGCTGGACGGTGATCGACGCGCGCAACGTTTCGCTCGGCATCGACGCCTATCGCGATTTCATCCGCGGCTCGCGCGGCGAGTTCACCGTCGCCAAGGACATCTATGTCCGGCCGCGCAGCGGCTGGTTCAGCGACCGCAGCGTCTGCTACCTGGCGGCGGGCCGGCCGGTGATCACGATGAATACCGGCTTCTCGCGCTTCTATCCCGTGGGCGAAGGTCTGTTCGAATACGCCAACGAGGCCGAAGCGCTGGCCGCAGTGGCGGCGGTCAACGCCAATTACGCGCACCATGCGCGCGCCGCGCGCGATCTAGCGGCGGAATATTTTTCCTCCGACCGCGTGCTGACGGCGATGATGGCGGACGCCGGCCTATGAGCGCGCCGCGGCCGATCGCACGCCGGCTCGGCCGCGCGAGCTGGGACGACGGCGCACTGGCGCTGTTCGCCGTCCTGCTGGTGTTGGCGCTCGTCACCTTCCAGGACTACGGCGTCACCTGGGACGAAGACGCGCAGAATTGGTACGGCATCGCCGTCCTCAATTATTACCTCTCCGGCTTCGCCGACCATTCGTACATGCGGCTCTACGACCTGTTCCATTACGGGTCGATCTTCGACACGGTGGCGGCAGCGCTCGATCACGTCTCGCCATTCGGCACGTTCGAGACGCGCCATTTGCTCAACGCGCTGATTGGCCTCGTCGGCATCGTCGGCACGTGGAAGTTGGGCCGCGTTCTCGGCGGGCCGCGCGCCGGCTTCGTCGCCGCGCTCTTCCTGGCGCTGACGCCCAACTATTACGGCCAGATGTTCAACAATCCGAAGGACGTGCCCTTCGCGGCGGGCATGATCTGGGCGCTCTATTATCTCGTTTGCGCCGTGCCGCAATTGCCGCGGCCCAACTGGCGCCTTGGCGTCAAGCTCGGCCTGGCCACGGGATTGGCGCTCGCCGTGCGTGTCGGCGGTCTGCTGATCTTCGGTTACATCGGCGTGGCATTGCTGGCTTTCGGATCCTGGCGCCTCGCCGAAAGCCGCAGCCTGACGCGGGCGTTCGGCGAAAGCTGGGCCGGCGGCTGGCGGCTGGCGCTGCCGACGGTTGCCGTCGCCTATCCGGTGATGCTGCTGTTCTGGCCATGGGCGCAGCAATCGCCGTTCGTCAACCCGGTTCACGCGCTGCTCTATTTCTCGCACGAGATCTTCCCGTACGGCACGCTGTTCGACGGTCATTACATATCGGCGGCCGACCTGCCGTGGACCTATCTGCCGACCTACATCGTCCTGGCGCTACCGGAGCTCGTCTTGCTGCTGCTCGCAGCGGCGCCGGTCGTCGCCTTTGTACGGCTGCGTCGCGCCGACGTACGGCGCGATCGCGCGCACGTCCTTGGCGTGTTCCTCCTCGGTTTCGCCATCGTCTTTCCGGTGGTCTACGCGATTGCCATCAAGGCGGTGCTGTTCGACGGCATGCGGCATTTCATCTTCGTCCTGCCGCCGATCGCGGTGGCCGCCGCGCTCGCGGCCGAGCGCGCGCTCGCCGCGCTCGCGCACCAAGCATGGCGCCGATGGGTCTATGGCGCGCTTGCGGCTTACGGCTTTTACCACGTGACCGTGATGGCGATGCTGCATCCCGACGAATACGTCTATTACAACGCCTTCATCGGCGGCACGCGCGGCGCCGAAGGCCTGTTCAAGCTCGATTATTGGGCGAATTCCTACGCCGAGGACGTCGCCGCGCTTGAGAACGATCTGCGCGCCGAATATGGCGACGATTTCATGGATCATGATTTCACCGTGTTCGTGTGCGGACCGCCCGAATCGGCGGCCTATTACTTCCCGCCGAATTTCGCCTTCACACCCGATCGCGCCAACGCCGAATTCGTCATCGCTTTCACCAAGGACGCGTGCAACGAATCGGTGACCGGACGCACGATCTACCGCGTCACGCGCCTGGGCACCTTGCTGTCCGTGGTGATCGACCGGCGCGCGGTGTTGGCGCACGGATCGCGCGCGGCGACGCTCGCCGCCGTCCGCTGAGGTCGCGTGGAGCGCGGCGAATACGAACGGCTGGCCGCGGTCGAGGACCGCATGTGGTGGATGCGCGCGCTGCGCCGCAATCTGCGCGCCGCCGCGGCGCCGTTCGCCGGCACGCCGGGTGCGCGGCTGCTCGACGCCGGTTGCGGCGCCGGCGGCTTGTTGACGTCGCTGGCGCACGGCGCGAGTTTCGGACTCGACCGCGACGGTTTCGCCTGCCGCCTGGCGCACGGCAAGGCGCGCAGGCCGATCGCGCAAGGTTCAGTCGACGCGCTGCCGTTCCGCGACGGCGCTTTCGCCGTCATCGTCAGTGCCGACGTGCTGTGCCATCGCGGCGTCGACGTCGAGCGCGCGCTGGGCGAGATGTACCGCTGCCTCAGGCCGGGCGGCGCGCTGATCGTCAACCTGCCGGCCTATCCCTGGCTTTATTCGGCGCACGACCGTGCGGTCGACAACGCGCGGCGCTACCGCCGTGGCGAAGTGAGGCAGCTTATGGCCGGCGTCGGCTTCGGCCGTATCCGCACGACCTACTGGAACACGCTGCTGTTTCCGTTGATGGTCGCGCGCCGCCTGTTACCCGGCGGCGGCAGCGAGGTCGGTCTGTTGCCGGCGCCGCTCGAGCGCCTCTTCGATGCGGTGGCATCTTTCGAATCGGCGCTGCTCAGATCGGGCTTGCGTCTTCCCTTCGGTGGCTCGATTCTGACCGTCGGAACCCGCCCATGACCGCGCCTGCGCTCAGCATCGTCATCCCTGTCTATAACGGCGCGCAGACCATCGGAGCGCTGGTGGCCGCCCTTCAGGCGCTCGCCGTGCCAGGCAGCCACGAGATTGTGCTCGTCAATGATGGCAGCTCGGACGACAGCCTCGAGGTTTGCCGCAGATTGGTTGGGAACGCCCGAGTGCCGATGACGTTGGTCGACCTGGCGCGCAATTTCGGCGAGCACAACGCCGTGATGGCCGGGCTGCGCGAAGCGCGCGGCGCGCACGTCATCACCATGGACGACGATTTGCAGAACCCGCCGGCCGAAGTGCTGCGGCTGCTCGAACACGCGCAGCGCAGCAGCGCCGACGTGATCTATGCCCGGCCACTCGAAAAGCACCATGCGGGCTGGCGCAAACTCGGCAGCCGCTTCGCCAACCGGGTCGCCGATTTGGTCCTCGATAAGCCGCATGGGCTTTATTTGTCGAGCTTCCGCTGCATCAGCGCTTTCGCCGTACAGCAGGCGATCGCCTACGAAGGGCCGTTCCCGTACGTCGACGGGCTGCTGCTGCAAACCACGCAGCGAGTCGACAGTCTAGCGGTGGAGCATCTGCCGCGCGCGCACGGCAGCAGCAATTACACGTTGCGCCGGTTGGTGCGGCTGTGGCTTAACATGTTCGTCAATTTCTCGGTGATGCCGTTGCGGCTCTCGACCTTCACCGGCATCGGACTCAGCATCCTGGGTCTCGCGGGTGCGGCGTGGGCAGCCGCGTCGGCGTTGTTCTTCGAAAGGACGCCACCGGGCTGGGCATCGCTTACCGTCGCGGTGATGCTGCTATCGGGCGTGCAGCTCCTGATCCTCGGCCTGCTCGGTGAATATCTCGGTCGCCTCTACCTCACGGTCAATCGCCGGCCGCAAACCGTCGTGCGGACGGTGATGCACAGCGAGGCGGCCCTGCCCGGTCAGCGGCGCAACGCTGGCAGCGCGATACGGCAGGTGTGATGCCAACGTTGCTGCCTTACTACGCCGCGCTGTTCGGCGGCATCCTGATCGCGGTCTGCGGCCAGCTTCTGCTCAAGGCCGGCGTGCAAGGTACGCCCGACATCGTCGCGCAGATCACCAACGGCTTCACCATCGTCGGCGTCGGTTTCTACGGCTGCGCGGCGTTTCTCTACCTGATCGCCATCCGCAAGATTCCGCTGTCGATCGCCTATCCGTCGGTCGCCGTCAGCTATGTCGTGGTCGCGCTGGTGGCGCATTTCTTCTGGGACGAGACGCTGACCGCCGGCAAAGTCGTCGCTGTCCTGCTCATCCTCGCCGGCGTCGCGCTGCTCCAGCGCGCCTAGACCGCAGCGCCTTGGCGCCGCCGGCCAACGCGTCGATCACCGGACAGTTGGGTGCGGCGCCCGCCGCGCACCGATCCACGGCGTCGTCCAACACGCGTTCCATCGCCCGCAAGTCTGCGATCTTGCTGCGCACCGCGGCGAGATGCGCGGCGGCAAGCGCGCGCGCTTCGGCGCAAGGGCCGTCGGCCTGTTCGCGCGCCAACGTCAGCAGCGTGCGCACGTCGTCGAGCGTGAAGCCCAGCTCGCGCGCGCGCCGTACGAACGCCAGCCGGCGCACATCGCCGTCGTGGTAGAGCCGGTAACGGCCGGCCGTTCGCGGCGCCGGCGGCATCAATCCGACGCGCTCATAGTAGCGAACGGTTTCCACCTTGCAGCCGGTGCGCCGTGACAGCTCGCCGATGGTGATCGCGGTCGGTTCGCGCACGGCACGCCTCCGAAAATAACCGCTTGAGTCTGTAGCGACTACAGAGTGTAGCGTGACGGCGTCTGGATTTCCAGGAGCTGGTCGATGCCCGACGATATAAGCTCGGAAGCCGTTTCGGCGTCGCGACGTGCATCGCTGCTCGCAATCGGACCAATCACATTCGCGGTCGGCGGCGCGGCCGCAGCCTTCGGTGCGGCGTCCTGCTGCGCGATCCCGGTGCTGCTTGGCGGCATCGGCCTGGGCGGCCTTGGCTCGGCGCTTTTCATGCCGGTTTTGGTGCCGTTTCAGTCCTATCTGCTTGCCGCCGCGTTGGGCTGCCTCGCCGCCAGCGGCGTGCTGCTATGGCGACGCCAGTCTTGTGCTCGCCGCGGCGCACGAACGGCCTCCATGATCACGCTGATCGGGTTGGCGCTCGGCACCGCTCTGTTGGCGCTGGGTTTCGTCTACGGCTGACGGCCGGAGACTTGAACGGATTGTAACGGCAAGAGGAGAAAACCATGGACACGATCAAAGTGACGCTCTGCCCGGCCTGCGGTGGTTGTCCGTCGGTCGAGATCGCCGAAGACGGCGTCGCCATCGGCGAGGACCGGAATATCGTGCGATTGACGCACGCCGAGTGGAACGATCTCGTCGCTCGCGTCAAACGCGGCGAATTGCACGAGGTCTGAGGGCATGCAACATCCGGTGACCGTCGAATCGACGCTCACCTGCCCGGCCTGCGGCGCCGCGCGGCGCGCGACGATGCCGGCCAACGCCTGCGTGGTCGTGTACCAGTGCGCTACTTGCGGCGCGCGGCTCCGGCCAAAGCCAGGTACGTGCTGCGTTTTCTGTTCGTACGGTTCGGTACCGTGCCCGCCGATGCAGGCCGCCGGTACACCCTAGAGCGGCGCTTTCTCCGCCGCGCGGTTCCGCGAGTCGCGCTTGCCGCGCAAGGCGCGGCTGTGATTCCCTCAATGCCATGCCGTCATGGCGTGTCTCGGCACGGTGGGTGGCGTTGGCTGTCGCGATGCTGGCGCCGGCGGGATGCGGTGGGCCGCATTATCGCCCGCCGCCGGTGACTTATCTGCCGCCGGCCGTCTGCCGAGCCGATCTCGACCGGCTGCACGTCCAATATATCGCCGCCGCAGCGCCCGAAGGTCCATGTCCGGTCTACGACGCGGTGCGCGTTAGCACGGATGGCGTACCGTGGAATCAACCGGGCCTCGTCACCTGCGACCTGGCGCTCCGCCTTGAACGGTTCAACCGCGAAATCGTCCAACCGGCGGCGCAGCGTTACCTCCACGCGTCGGTCAGCCAACTCCGCCATTTCGGCACCTTTTCGTGCCGTAGCCAGCCCAACGGCGAATGGAGCGAGCACGCGAAAGGCGATGCCATCGACATCGCCGGCTTCGTGCTCGACACCGGCGACGCGGTGATCGTCGAGAGCGACTGGCGCGGCAATAGACCGAAATCCGACTTCCTACACGCGGTGGCGCGCGGCGCCTGCAGCCTGTTCAGCGTCGTGCTGACGCCGAACACCAATTACGACCACCGCAATCACATTCATCTCGACATCGGCCCGTGGAAGGATTGCAGCGTGTGACGCGACGGCATCAGGCGCCGGCTTCTTCCTCGAGCAGCGCGATCCATGGCTCGCGCGGAATCGGCTGCGGCGGCTCGGGCTCGTCGTAAAGCTGGTGCGCATCCGCCGCGCCGCCGCGCCGCTCGCCGAGCGCCATGACGTGCAGCCGGCGCCGCCACCGTCCCTGTTCGACCGTGATCCAGTCGCCGATCCGAACCGGCTGATGCGGCTTGCACGCCATCACGCCGGCGATCGCGACATGGCCTTCGGCGCAGAGTCGCGCCGCCGCCGAACGCGTGCGCGCCACGCGCGCGAACCACAGGAACTTGTCGAGCCGCAAAGTCGATAATGTGCCGCCGTCAGCGGACAAGACTGAGCTCCTTGAGCTTGGCGAACGGACTGTCGGCGGTTTCGCCCGGCGACGGACGCCGATTCCGGTGCCGCCGATGCCGCGCCGGCGCACGCCGCGCCGCGAACTGCACCCCGTCGACATGGCGCGTCGCGCGATAGCCGAACGCCACCAGCACCGCCGCGAGCTCGTCGACCGGACAAAAGGCGAGCTCTGCGAGCGCCGGCGTCACGGCGAAACCGCCTTGCCGCGCCAGGCCGCGCAGCCGGGCCGCGAACGTTTCGAGCCGGTCGACCCGCAACACACGCGGCCCCAGCACGCGATAGCCCATTGCCGCATAAGCCGGCGTGCCGATGCCGGGATCGCACGGTGCGCCCGCCGCGTCCGGCGCGACCGGCACCGCTTCGCGTGCCGCCACCGCCCACAGCAAGCCGCGCACGGCAACCGCCTCGGGCGTCAACGATCCGGCGTGATAGACGCTTTCGACCCCGAGGCGGATGCCGAGCCGGGCGAGTGCCTTGCGGTCGGCATGCGACAAGGCGCGCAACAGCGGTGCCACCGCCGTCGTCGGCAAGCTGCCGAGCGCCTCGGCAAGCTGGAAGGCGAGGCCACGCGCCGGCGCCGACAACGCGGCATCGCGCGCGCGGAACAACGGCGCGAGGCACTGGCGCAAATGCGCGGCGGCGAAGGCAGCCAGACGCCGGCGCACGATTTCGCGCTGCTCGCCCTCGAAGAAGTCGCTCGCGATCGCTTCGACCCGCGGCTGGAGCGCATGCGTGCCGGCGATCAGCCGGCCGACCGTGCCGGCGTTCCATGCCAGCGTGCCGTTGGCAGCGAGCGTGAACTCGCGGTCGGGCGCGTTCGCCAGGCGCGCGACGCGGCGGACGATTTCGCCGCGCAAAACGCGCTGCGCCGCCGCCAGCAGGGTCTTGGCGGCGTCGCCGGAAGCCGCGACGTCGGGCCGGAAGCGGAAGCCGTCGAGGCGGCCGACATAGTGGCCTTCGACCTTGACCTCGCCCGCCTCGCTCACCGATGCCAGCAGCTCGCGCGGATCGGCCAAGCGGCGCATGAGATAGGCCGCGCGCTTGTCGACGAAACGCTGGGTAATGCGATCGTGCAGCGCATCGGACAGATTGTCCTCGATGGTGCGCGCACGGTCCTGCCAGCCGCCGGCATCGTCGAGCCAATCGGCGCGATGCGCGATGTAGGTCCAGGTCCGGATATGCGCGATGCGCATCATCAGCGTGTCGATGTCGCCGTCGACGCGGTCCAGCCGGTCGACCTGACTCGCCACCCAATCGGTCGGCAAGCGGCCTGTCGGGCCGGCCAAGTGCCGGTAGATCTGCGCCAGCAGCCGCGCATGCGTATCGCTCAGCACTTTACGGAAATCCGGGATCTGACAAACCTCCCAGAGCAAGCGTACCGCCGCGGGGTTGGTCGCCAAGCTGGCGACGTCGGTCATTTGCGCCAGCGCGCGCAACGCGCCGTGATCGTCGGCCTGCGGCGCCGAGACCAGGCCCGGAAGATCCGGCCGGCGCTCGAGCGACGCGATCAGGCCGCCGAGCGAGCGATAGTCGAGCCGCGCATTGCGCCAATAGAGCCGCGACAGCGGATCGAACCGATGGTTTTCGACCGCCTCGACGACCGCATCGTCGAGCGCCTTGATCTCGTCGGTGACGCCGAACGTGCCGTCGTTCATGTGCCGGCCGGCGCGGCCGGCGATCTGGGCGATCTCGGCCGGCGCGAGCCGACGCGACGCGTGGCCGTCGAATTTGACCAGCCGCGCGAACGCGACATGGTCGAGGTCCATGTTGAGGCCCATGCCGATGGCATCGGTCGCGACCAGGTAATCGACCTCGCCCGACTGGAACAGGCCGACCTGGGCGTTGCGCGCGCGCGGACTCAAGGCACCGAGCACGATGGCGGTGCCGCCCTGGCGTCGGCGCATGATCTCGGCGAGCGCGAAGACGTCGGCGACGGCGAAGGCGACCACAGCGGTGCGCGGCGGCAGGCGCGTCAGCTTCTTGGCGCCGGTATAGGACAACGTCGAGAAACGCGGCCGCGACGAAATCTCGGCGTCCGGCACCAGACGCCGCAGCAGCGGCGCGATCGTGTCCGAGCCGAGGAACATGGTCTCGCTGAGGCCACGCGCATGCAGCAGCCGGTCGGTGAAGACGTGGCCGCGCTCGCGGTCGCCGCAGAGCTGGATCTCGTCGACGGCGAGGAAATCGACCGGCCGGTCCAACGGCATCGATTCGACGGTGCAGACGAAATAGCTCGGATTGGGCGGGACGATCTTCTCTTCGCCGGTAATCAGCGCGACGGCGCGCGCGCCCTTGAGCCGCACCACCCGGTCGTAATTCTCGCGCGCCAAGAGGCGCAGCGGAAAGCCGATCATGCCGGTCTGGTGACCGAGCATGCGTTCGATGGCGAGATGGGTCTTGCCGGTATTGGTGGGGCCAAGCACGGCCCGGATGCGCGACGGACGGGAAACCAGTCCCATGCCTGGCGATGATGAGTCATCGCGCCGCGAAACGCAACCGTCGGGGAATAGACGGGCGTCTGTGGCGTTTTCTTGACGAGGGACGGGCAGCGGCCTAGGAGAATCGGCCATGGCGGACTCCGCATTGCACGTACGATTGTTGCGTGTGGCCGTGGCAACGTTGGTCGGCTTGGCCGCGCTCGCCCTCGCAGCCGCGCCCGCGGCAGCAGCGCCCGGCCCCGGTCCGCAGCCCTATTACGGCGTGCCGCTGCCCGCGCCGCCGTTCCTCAATCCATTCGCGCCCGCCCCGGCGCCGCGCTTTGCCCAGGCTTGCGACGGCAGTGAGCCGATTTTCGGCGGCATCCTCGGCGCCTCGGCCGGCGGATTGCTGGCCGCGGCCCTGAGCGAGCACCACGGCCGAGTCGATCCCGGCGCGACGCTGTTCGGCGTCATCACCGGCGCGGCCATCGGCGCCACGCTCGCCGCCAGCCACTGTCCGCCCGACCCGACCAATTGAAAAAAAGGCGGAGGCTCGCCGCCTCCGCCCCGATGTCGAAACACCCGACTTGTCGAGTCGCGCCTAGGCGCCCTCGTCATATTCGGTCGAGATGTCCTTACCGGTGTAATCCGGCATCAAGCCCGCCGAAACCAAGCTGACCACCGCGCAGCCGGCGATATAGATCGCAATGGCATAGCCCGAGTGATAGGCGGCGAACAGCGCCGTGGCGATGATCGGTGCTGGACCGCCGGCGATGATCGAGGCGAGCTGATAGCCGAGCGACGCGCCGCTGTAACGCAAACGCGGCGTGAACGATTCGGCGATCAGCGCCGCCTGTGGTCCGTACATCATGTCATGCGGAATCAGCGACAGCACGATGGCGATGAACACCGCCGACGGCAGCGCGGTGCCGAGCATACCGAAATAAAGGAAGCCGAACACACCGCAGACCGCCGCGCCGATCAGGTACATCTTGCGCCGGCCGATACGGTCGGAGATGTGACCCGAGAGTGGGATGGTGACGAACGACACGACCGAGGCGACGAGCACCGCCGACAGGATCAGGTCGCGCGACATCTTCAACGTGCCGGTGCCGTAGGCGAAGACGAACGCCGTGAAGATGTAGAACGGCGCTTGTTCGGCCATGCGCAGCAGGGCCGAGAGAATGATCTCGCGCGGCTGCTTCTTGATGACCTCGACGATTGGCGCGCGCTCGATCTTTTTGCGTGCAACGAGTTGCTGGAAGACCGGCGTTTCGAGAATGCCGAGCCGGATCCACAGGCCGATGCCGACCAGCACGATGCTGAGCAGGAATGGAATCCGCCAGCCCCACACGAGGAACTGGTCGCCCGACCAGGCGCTGAACGCCAGGACCGCGAGGTTGGACAGGAACAGGCCCGACGGCACCCCGAATTGCGGCCACGAGGCGACGAGACCGCGGTGGCCGCGACTGCGCGCCCATTCCATCGAGATCAGCACCGAGCCGCCCCACTCGCCGCCGACGCCGATGCCTTGCAGCATGCGCAGGACCGTCAGAATGACCGCGCCCCAAATGCCGATCGAGGCGTAGCTCGGCACGAAGGCGATCAGGACCGTGGCGATGCCCATGCACAGGAGCGTCGCGATCAGCGTCGCCTTGCGGCCGATGCGGTCGCCGTAATGGCCGAAGATCGCCGCGCCAATCGGCCGGCCGACGAAGCCGATGAAATAGGTGCCGAAAGCGGCGAGCGTGCCGGTCAACGGATCTTCGTGCGGGAAGAACAGTTTGGGAAAGACCAGACCGGCGGCGGTGCCGTAGATGAAGAAATCGTACCATTCGATCGTCGTACCGACGGTGGCCGCGATCACCGCCTTGCGCAATTCAACGCTGTGCTGGCTGTCCGACAGTTTTCCGTAAGTGGCCGTTGTGGCCATAGTGGTGCCCTCCCCTGGGTTGCGAGGGGCCCGTTGCCCGGGCTCGTCGGCGGCCTTAAACCGGTCCGCCGTTTGACTCCACGACGTAAGGATACCCCGTGCACGGACCGCCGTCCAAGCCTGCAGCCGCATGCGCCCTATTGCAGTGCGGCAGCGTCTTCCTCATATCTGGCGCGACCCGGCGAGAGGCGGGGATTAGATCGGAATGGGGAGCGTGCCGGAATGACGGCGGAAAAACATAACTTCGAGGCGGAAGTCAGCCGCCTGCTCGAGATCGTGGCGCACTCGCTTTACAGCGAGCGCGAGGTTTTCCTGCGCGAGCTGATCTCGAATGCCTCGGATGCCTGCGACCGGCTGCGCTATCTGGCGCTGACCGAGCCCGATCTCGTCAAAGGCGACGCCGCCTATCGCATCACGCTGACGGCCGACACCGCCGCGCGCACGCTCACCGTGGCCGACAACGGCATCGGCATGAGCCGCGCCGAGCTGATCGACAACCTCGGCACCATCGCGCGCTCGGGCACTTCGGCCTTCGTCAAGAATCTCTCCGGCGACCAACGCAAGGACATGGCGCTGATCGGCCAGTTCGGCGTCGGCTTCTATTCGGCGTTCATGGTCGCCGACAAGGTCGAGGTCCTGTCACGCAAGGCCGGCGAAACCGAGGCGCACCTTTGGGTATCCGACGGCAAGGGCGATTACACGGTCGACGCGGCGGCCAAGGATTCGCGCGGCACGATCGTCACGCTCCATCTCAAGGACGACGCCACCGAATTCACCGACCCGGCGCGGCTGCGCGCGATCGTCAAGCGTCACTCCGACCACATCGCGCTGCCGATCGTGCTGCACGACCAAGGCAAGGACGAAACCATCAACGCCGCCTCGGCGCTGTGGCTCCGGCCCAAAAGCGAGATCACACCCGAGCAATACCGCGAGTTCTATCACCACGTCGGTCACGCCTTCGACGAGCCGTGGCTCACCATCCACAATCGCGCCGAAGGCACGCTCGAATACACCAGCCTGCTGTTCGTGCCGTCGGCCACGCCCTTCGACCTTTTCGAGCCCGAGCGCAAGCACCGGGTAAAACTCTATGTCCGGCGCGTTTTCGTCACCGACGATTGCCAGCCGTTGCTGCCGGCGTATCTGCGCTTCCTCAAGGGCATCGTCGATTCCGAGGACCTGCCGCTGAACGTCAGCCGCGAGATGCTGCAATCGAACCCGACGCTGGCGCGGATGCGAGCGCAGATCACCAAGCGCGTGCTCGGCGAATTGGCCAAGAAGGCCAAGGATGCGCCCGACGAATACGCCCAGTTCTGGGATAATTTCGGCGCCGTGCTGAAAGAGGGCCTGTACGAAGACCGCGAGCATCGCGACGAGCTTTTGGCGCTGGCGCGCTTCCGCTCGACCGCGGGCGACGGCCTGGTGTCGCTTGACGCGTACATCGCGCGCATGAAGCCCGGCCAGAAAGCGATCTACACCATCAGCGGCGATACGCCGGAACGCGTCGCCCGCAGTCCGCAGCTCGAAGGCTTCCGTGCGCGCGGCGTCGAGGTGCTGCTGCTCACTGATCCGGTCGACGAGTTCTGGCTGCCGGCGCTCGGCACCTACAAGGACACACCGTTCAAATCGGCAACCCGCGGCGCGGCCGAGCTCGACGGGCTTGCGACCGACGCGAAGGACAAGACGGAGCCGCCGCAAGCCGGTGGCGACACCGTCAGCTTGATTGCGTTGATGAAATTATCGCTCGGCGACGCGGTGAAAGACGTGCGCGTCTCGACGCACCTGACCGATAGCGCCGTGTGCCTGGTGGCTGACGAAGGCGATCTCGACATGCGCCTCGAACGCCTCTTGCGCCAGCACCAGAAACTCGACCAGGCGAGCAAGCGCATTCTCGAGATCAATCCGAAGCATCCGCTCATCGCGCGGCTCGCCGATCTTGCCGGCAAGGATGGCGCGGCCAACGCGCTCGGCGACTTTGCCTGGGTGCTGCTCGATCAGGCACGCATCCTCGAAGGCGAGCAACTGCCTGATCCGCCGGCCTTCGCGCGGCGGCTGTCCGATCTGCTGGCGAAAGGTCTGGCGGCCTAGGCCGTCACCGCTGCGCGATCTGCGCCGCGGTCAGGATCGGGCCGGTGCCGTGTTCCTGCAGCAGCACGGCGATGCCGCCGTTGCCCAGCGTCGTGACCTGGGCGGCGGGCACGATGAACTCGGTCGACCAGCCCGCCCATTTGCCGAGCTGACTGTAGCTACGCACCGGATGGTAGTCGGTGACCGTACGGCCTTCGTTCTCGCCTTGCAGCACTTGCGTCGTATGCGCGGAATCGTAGCCGACCAGCCACAGCGTCGCCGGCTGACCGGCCGGTGAATCGCCGGTGCCGACGTCGACGGCCAGCGCGCCATCCGCGCGCCAATGGAGCGCCAGCGTCGGGCGCGGCGCGGCTTTCGCCTTCGCAGCATCGATCAGCGCGTCGCACTTCTCGTCGTCCGAGCCGACGACCTCGGCGGCACCGTCGACCACGACCTGCGGCGTATAGACGAAGCGGGTCTTGAGGCTGTCTTGATATTCGCGCTGGCGTTCGGTCGCCCACGGCTTGGCGAATGGGTCGTTCCAGCCGATGTAGTTCCAATAATCGACATGGAAACCGAGCGCGATCACGTCCGGCCGCTTGGCCAGTGCGCCGAAATAGGCGTCGGCCCGCACGCAGCTGCTGCAACCCTGCGACGTGAACAACTCGACGACCACGGGCGCCGGGTGTGCGGCGGCCAATGCCGGCGGCGACTCCGACTCCGCGGCACCCGCCGAATCCGCCACCAGCGCAGCCAGCAACGCCAGGACGAGCAGCAAATGGGTGTAACGCGGACGCATGCCGCATCTTGCGTCGGCCGGGCGCGGCGCGCTAGTCGCGCCTTATCACATGGCAGTGAGAACGCTTGCCGCTTCCGTTCGGCCGTGGGATCGGGTCTATTCCAGGTTGAAGAGGTCGCCGATGTCGCCCCCGCGAATGGCGGTTACCGCCCCGAACCGCCGCAGCAGCGCTTTTGTGCCGCATGACCTGCCGCAGCCGCTCGGCGGCGCGCCGCGTGGACCGCTGGCCGGACTGACCTGCGCGATCAAGGACATGTTCGACGTCAAAGGCGAGCGCGCCGGTGGCGGCAATCCGACGTGGCTGGCGACGGCAAAGCCGGCGCGGCGCCACGCCGAGGCGGTGCGGCGCGTCCTCGCCGCCGGCGCCACCATCGTCGGCAAGACGGTGTGCGACGAATTCTTCTTCAGCGTCACCGGTGCCAACGCGCATTACGGCACGCCGGTCAATCCGCGTGCGCCGGGGCGGCTGCCCGGCGGTTCGTCGTCGGGCTCGGCGGTTGCCGCGGCAGCGGGTGCGTGCGACTTCGCGCTCGGCAGCGACACCGGCGGCTCGGTGCGCGTGCCGGCTTCGTTCAATGGCGTCTACGGTCTGCGGCCGAGCCACGGCCGCGTCAGCGCCGTCGGCGCGATGCCGATGGCGCCGAGCTTTGATTGCATCGGCTGGTTTGCGGCGACACCCGGAATTCTGGCGCGCGTCGGCCCGGTACTGCTCGGCGGCAAGGACAAACGCGCGCCGGTTCGGCGCGTTCTGATGGCCACCGACGCCTGGGCCCAGGCCGACACCGAAGTAGCCGAGGCGCTGCGCGATTTTCTCGCACGGGCTGCGCCGCTGCTGCCGGCAACCGACGACGTTGTCGTTGCGCCCGCCGGCACCGGCGCTTGGCGCGACGCCTTCCGCACCATCCAGGGCCGCGAGATCTGGTCAGCCTATGGCGCGTGGCTGGAACGGTACCGGCCGGCGCTCGGCCCAGGCATCAAGGAACGGCTCGCCTTCGCCGCCACGGTGACTGCGGACCAAGCGCATGCCGCGCGCCGGGTCAGAGCGGCAGCGCGCAAGGCCATTCGTGCGCGCGTGCCGGTGGGCACCGTTCTCTGCCTGCCGACGGTGCCGTGCGTCGCGCCCGAAACCGACGCCGACGCGCCAACGCTCGACGATTTCCGCGCCCGCGTCATGGCGTTGACCTGCATTTCCGGCGTGTCGGGTCTGCCGCAGGTAACGATCCCCGCGGCGCAGGTCGGCGGCCTGCCGGTCGGGCTGTCGTTCATCGGCTGGGATCGCGGCGACGAGACATTGCTCGAACTCACGCTCAAACTCGCGCCTTATTGCGGCGCTTAGGGAGATTGCATGATCCTCGAAATCCGCACCTACACTGCCGCCGTCGGCAAGACGCAACAGTGGCTCGATTATTACGGCAAGAACGGCCTGCCAATTCAGCAGGAGATGCTCGGCAAGCTGATCTTCTTCGGCACCGCCGAGATCGGCCCGCTCAACCAGATCACGCACATCTGGGCCTACAACTCGCTCGCCGAGCGCGAGCAGAAGCGCGGCGCCATGGCCAAGGATCCGCGCTGGCAGGACTATCTGAAGAATCAGCCGGCCGGCGCGTTGATCGCGCAGGAAACCAAGATCATCAATCCGGTGGCGTTCTCGCCGCTGAAGTGAAGTAGGGCGCCGGCGGCGCCCTATTTCGTCTGCATCATGTGGCGTAGGACGTACTGGAGAATGCCGCCGTGGCGGAAATACTCCAGTTCGTCGAGCGTATCGATGCGGCAGAGGAGCTTGATCTCCTCGCTTTTGCCGTCCTTGCGGGTGATGCGGCAGGTGAGGTCGGCGCGCGGCTTCAGGCCTGAGGCGATGCCGGCGACGTCGAACAACTCGCTGCCGTCGAGCTTGAGGCTCTGGCGGGTCATGCCGTCTTTGAATTGCGCCGGCAGCACGCCCATGCCGATCAAGTTCGAGCGGTGGATGCGCTCGAAGCTTTCGACGATGACCGCCTTGACGCCGAGCAGCAGCGTGCCTTTCGCCGCCCAGTCGCGCGACGAGCCGGAGCCGTATTCCTTACCGGCCACGATGACCAGCGGCACGCCCTCCTTCTTGTAGAGCATCGCCGCGTCGTAGATCGGCATCACC
>JAGXBG010000175.1 GCA_018971215.1 Alphaproteobacteria bacterium | reverse complement strand
TCGGTCTCGACCGCTTCGGTCACGCCGCGACCCTCACGTTGCAGAAATGGCGCTATGACGAGGCGATCCGCAAGATGGTCGCCACCGACGAACGCGTGACGTTGCCGGCCAAGACCATCCTGGTCGCCGCCGGCACACAGCCCAACACGGTGCTCGGCCGCGAAGATCCGCACAACGTCAGGCTCGACGGCCGCTATTTCCAGGCCTACGACGAGCACGGCCACCCGGCGAAGCCTGAAACCGTCGCCAAGCCGACGGACGTGCGCGTGTTAATGAGCGCGCGGTCCGACGGTCGCGCCATCAGCTTCTTCGGCGACCTGCATCCGTCGTTCGCGGGCAACGTCGTCAAGGCAATGGGCGGCGCCAAGCAGGGCTATCCGGTGGTCAGCCGCGTGCTGGCGCGGCGCAAGCCATCGGCGCCGTCGCCCGAACCGCTGGTGGCGCGGCTCAATCGCGAATTGCGGCCGGCCGTGTACGATGTGCAGCGACTGACGCCGACCATCGTCGAAGTCGTCGTCCAAGCGCCGATCGCCGCGCGCGCCTTCCGCCCCGGCCAGTTCTATCGCCTGCAAAATTACGAAGCGTTGGCGCCACGGGTGGACGGCACCAGCCTGGCGATGGAGGGGCTGGCGTTGACCGGCGCCTGGGTCGACCGCGAGAAAGGGCTGCTCTCGACCATCGTGCTCGAAATGGGCGGCTCGTCCGACTTGTGCACGCTGCTCGAAAAAGGCGAGCCGGTGATCCTGATGGGGCCGACCGGCACGCCGACCGAGACGCCGGGCGGCGAGACCGTGCTGTTGGTCGGTGGCGGCCTGGGCAATGCCGTGTTGCTATCGATCGGCAAGGCACTGCGCGAGGCCGGCTCGCGCGTGCTCTATTTCGCCGGCTACAAGCACGTGCAGGACCGCTACAAGGTAGCCGAGATCGAATCCTGCGCCGACGCGGTCGTCTGGTGCTGCGATCAGGCGCCGGGCTTCACGCCGACGCGACCGCAGGATCGCGCCTTCGTTGGCAACATCGTCGCCGGCATCGAAGCTTACGGCGCCGGTAAGCTCGGCACCGCGCCGATCCCACTGCAGCAGGTCAACCGGCTCATCGTCATCGGTTCGGACGGCATGATGGCGGCGGTGGCGCGGGCGCGGGAAGGCGCGCTCAAGCCCTATATCCGGCCGGAGGCTATCGGCATCGCGTCGATCAACTCGCCGATGCAGTGCATGATGAAGGAAATTTGCGCCCAGTGCCTGCAGGTGCAGAAAAACCCGATCACTGGCGACGAAACCGTGGTGTTCACCTGCTTCAACCAGGATCAGTCGCTGGAGCGCGTCGATTTCGGCGTGCTGCGCGAGCGACTCGGCCAGAACACGCTGGAAGAAAAACTCACCGCGCTGTGGATCGACCGCGGCTTGCGTCGACTCGGCCGTCGGCAGGCTGCCGAGTAAAATACTTTAAGATCAATCGTCTGGTTAGAGTCGATTCAGGTGATGTTTCACCTGAAATTCGGCCGTAACCACGCGAACTTTGCAGCTTAAGTTAGAATCTGGCGCCAGCCTTCGGCTTGTAACGCTTCGAGCGGTCGGAAGCGCGCCTTGTAGCCCATCTTCGGACTCTCGGCGATCCAATAGCCCAGATAGACATACGGCAGATGCCGGCGGCGCGCCTCGTCCACCAGCGACAGGATCAGCATGGTGCCGAGGCCGCGTTTGCTTTCGGCCGGATCGTAGAAGCTATAGACCGCCGAGACGCCGTCATCGAGCAGATCGGCGAGGCAGGCGCCATGCAGCATGCCGTCGCGATCGCGTAACCGGACGAGCGCCGTCGTCAACGGCGTGTCTTCGACCATGGCGCGATAGTCGGTGTAGGTCATCGCCGCCATGTCGCTTTCGGCATGCCGCGAGCGCTGATACCGCTGGAACAGACGGAATTGGTCGTGATCGGCGCGAGCGACGCCAGCGCCAGCATCGAGATCGCGGTTTAAATTGCGGATGCGGCGCAGCGATCGGCGTTCGACGAACGCCGCGACCGGAATGCGTACCGGCACGCACCGCTCGCAACCGACACACGCCGGACGGTATGCGAGCGAATGACTGCGGCGGAAACCGGCGCGTGACAGATTGTTGTAGAAATCCGGCGCGTCGTGTCCGAACAGCTCGACGACGAGTTTGCGTTCGTGCTGTCCGTCGACATACGGGCAGGGCAGCGTGCTGGTGGCGAAGAAGTGATGCGGCGGCGCGAGCGCCGTCGTGATGTGCGCCGGCGCGGCTTTGGTTACGACGCCTGGTATGCCATCGGAACGGCCTTCGGGCATGCGATCAAACCTCTGCGACGCATCGATTATGACTTGCGGCGGAGGCGATGCAAGTCGAGTTGCGCAAAATTGCAGCGACTCGTTCGCTTGTGACCGGACTGGTCACACCGGCGATTCGCGCGCGCATGTCATGCGGTCCGTGCGATAGCAACCTGCGGCTTCGTCGCATTACAGTTCCCGCCATTCATAGGGAGGAGCGGCATGACAGCTTACATCGTGGCCGAAATCGACGTGACCGATGCAGGCGGCTATGAGCCGTACAAGAAGATGGCCGGTGAATCCATTCAGCGCCACGGCGGCCGGTTTCTCGCGCGTGGCGGCCGCACGGTTTCGCTCGAAGGCGAAAAGCCCAAGCGCGTCGTGGTGATCGAGTTTCCGAACGTCGAGGCGGCCGAGAATTTCTATCACTCGCCCGATTATCAGGCGGCGGCGAAAGTTCGGCAGCAGGTGTCGAAAGGTCGCCTCTATATCGTCGAAGGCTAACGCGGCGTCAGAATGAGACGGCCGCCGCTGGCATCGTCGCTGAACGCGACGTAGCGCACGTCGCGCCACGGCGTCAGCAGATCCGCCCAATGTGGCGACAGCGGATTGCCCGACTGGCCGGGGACGACCATGAACTGCGCCGCCGCCGGGTGCGCCAGGTCGACGATCATGCGCATCACCGGCCCGAGCCGGGCACCGAAAGGATGCACCTCGTCGCTCAGCGTGAATGCGCCGGCGTCGAGCGTGTCGCTAGCGCCCGGCGCGGCAATGGTCGGCGTCAGAACGTCGGCTAGCAAGGGCAAGCGCGACCATAGCGGATGACCGAAACGCGCCTGATGCGCTTCGCCCCAGCGCCATGCATTCATGTCGTCGCCATATCGTCGGCGCAAATCGGCGAGCGCCCGGTCGAGCGCTGCCGCGAGGAGTGCCGGACAACCGTCGGCGCCGCACCAGTCAGGATGGTCGACGAGAATTTCTTGCACGACGTTGGGCCGCACCGCCCAATAATCCGGAAACAGCGGACCGAGCTTGGCCGCGAACAGCGCCCGCGTGATTTCGCGCAGCCAGGCGGCGAAGATCAGCGGCTCGCTGCGTGTGCGATCCATGCTTCCGTCCCACGCCGCAAGCCGATGGATCACATCCGCGTCGCGCGTCAGATGCGGCAACCCGCGGAGCATCAGTGGCATCAGGTCGCGCACCATCGACGACAGCACGTCGCCCTGCATCGCTTCGGCGCTCGCGATGCTCTGTTTGGGCGTCGCGTCGAGCAGGGCGCGGATGCGCTCGACGCGATAGGGCAGGTCCCAATCGCGCCCGAGGAAATAGCCGTTTTTGGCGACGATCCGGTTGTTGGCGCTGGCCAGACGGCCGGACGGCGGATCGTAGTCCTGCGGCAGATCGTCGAAGGGCACGAACCCGGTCCAGTCGTAAGCGCCGGTTGCCCCCGGCTCGGGCAGCCAGCCGTCGCCCTTGGCGCGGATCGGCACGCGCGCCGGCGCAATGAAGCCGATGTTACCGTCGACGTCGGCGTAGACGATGTTCTGTTGCGGCGCGACGAAATCCTTGAGCGCCGTGCAGAACTCGGTCCAGCTGCCGGCGTGCGATAAATTCCACAGCGCGTCGGGCGTGGTGTCGTCGGCGTCGAGCCAAGTGGTCTCAAGCGCCAACACTTTGCCGTCGCCGGCGTTCCAATCCGCCAGATCGGAGACCACCGGCCCGTGTCGGGTCGAGCGCACGGTCAGCGTTACCGGCTTGCCGCCGCGGACCGTGATGATTTCCCGGCGGGTGACGAAGGACAGCGCGCCGTCCGGCGCGAGATAGCGCGTCGGGTCGTGCGGATCGACTTGCTCAACGAACAAATCCTCGACATCGCTGGCGGTGGTGGTGAAACCCCAGGCGATGCGCGCGTTGTGGCCGACGACGACGAATGGCGCCCCGGGCGCGGTCACGCCGGCCAGCACCTGACCGCCGACCTCGATCCGCGCCAGGTACCACACGCCCGGCGAATTGAAACCGAGATGGGTGTCGTTGGCGAGCAGCGGCTTGCCCGATACCGTGCGCGAACCGGCGACCGCCCAGTTGTTCGACGCACGTGTCGGCTCGGCGGAGCCCGGCGGCAAAGCCGCGGCGAGCCGGTCGAGCAGCGTGCGGCTGAGCGCCGCTTGTTTGCCGGTCACCGGCGCGTTGGCTGGATAGGGTGGATAAAGCACGGCGAGCTCGGCGGGCGTCACATGTTGCAACAGCCGTGTTCGCAACAGCTCGCCGCGGAAATTCGCCGCGAGCTGCCAGTCCATGATCTTGCCCCAGACCAGCGTATCCGCCGGCTTCCACGCCTCGACGCCGACGCGCAGCACGGCGTATTCGGGTGGCAACGCGCCCGACCGCGTCGCGATCCAGGCGTTTACGCCGGCGGCATAGGCATCGAGAACACGCTGCATCGTTGGCGAGAGATGCGCATATTGCGCTTTGGCCGCGCGATAAAAACCGAACGTGCGCGTGAAACGGTCGGCGGGCAGGGCAACGGCGCCGAACCACTCCGACAGGCGGCCGGCGCCGTAGCGGCGCATCAGATCCATCTGAAACAGCCGGTCCTGCGCGTGGACGTAGCCGAGCGCGAAGGCGGCGTCGGTGTCGGTCTTGGCGACGATCGTCGGAATGCCGTGCGCATCGCGCGTGATCGAAACCGGCGCGCTCAAACCGCCAACGACGACCGTGCCGTCGGTCTGTGGCAACGAGCTGCGC
>JAGXBG010000174.1 GCA_018971215.1 Alphaproteobacteria bacterium | reverse complement strand
CGAGGCCGGCGACACGAAAGCGCCGCTAATCTTCGTCGCCAAAGCGGGCTGGCATGCCGGCGTCATCGGCATCGTTGCCGGCCGCCTCAAGGAACGTTATGGCCGGCCAGCGTTGGTCGCGGCAATCGAAAACGGCATCGCCAAAGGCTCGGGTCGCTCGGTCGCCGGCGTGGCCCTCGGCGCGGCGGTCATTGCCGCGCGCCAGGTGGGGCTGCTGGTCAACGGCGGCGGCCATGCCATGGCGGCCGGCTTCACGGTCGAGACCGGCAAGCTCGAGGCGCTGCGCGATTTCATGGCTGCGCGCGTCGCCGAAGCACTCGGCGGGCAAGAGCCGACGCCAGAGCTCGGCATCGACGGCGCGCTGGCTTGCACCGCGGCGACGCCGGAATTCGCCGCGCTGATCGAGCGCATGGCGCCGTTCGGCACCGGCAATGCCGAGCCGCGCTTCGCTTTCGCCAACCTGCGCGTGCTACGCGCGACGGTGGTCGGGCAGGACCAGGCGCATGTGAGCTGTGCGCTCGGCGACGGCGCCGGTACCGGCCGGCTCAAGGCGATCGCGTTCCGCGCGCTCGAAAGTCCGCTCGGTCCGGCGTTGCTCCGGTCGCAGGGCACCGGGTTCCACATTGCCGGTCATATCCGCGCCGACAACTGGCAGGGCCGTGAGGGCGTGCAGTTGCTGATCGACGACGCCGCACCGGCGCTCGGCTAAACTGACCGCCAAACATCGCCACGAGGAGGCATCATGGACAAGATCAATCCACTGTTCACGGCGACAGCAACCGCAACCGGCGGCCGCAACGGCCACACCCAGTCGGCCGACGGCATCGTCTCGGTCGACCTGTCGGTTCCGAAGACGATGGGCGGGCCGGGCAAGCCCAACACCGGAACGCCCGAACATTTATTTGCCGCCGGCTATGCCGCTTGCTTCGGCGGCGCAATCGATTTCGTCGGCCGGCAGCGTAAACAGGATGCCAGTAAGGCGTCCGTGACCTGCTCCGTGTCGATCGGGCCGCGCGAAGGCGGCGGATTCGGCATCGCTGCCAAGCTGCGGGTCGAGGACAAAAGCCTGAAGCAGGCCGATCTCGAAGCGCTGACGCGCGAGGCACACGAGAAAATCTGTCCGTATTCGCACGCCACCCGCAACAACGTCGACGTGCAATTCGAGATCGTCGGCGCCTAGCGACCAACCGTCAGGGCGTGCTGCCACGCAACGAGGCAGGATGGCCGGGCAATTTGAGCGATCCCGCCGGTACCAGCTTTAGGCCTTCGACACGGAACACGTCGAGCGCCTGGCCGCCCCAATTCTCGATATAGACGTAACGGCCATCCGGGCTGAAGGCGACGCCTTCAGCCAGAGGGCCGACCTCGACATTGGCGACTTTGCGGACTTTCTTGCCGTCGGTCCGCAGCACCACTGCGATCGAATGCTCGTTGTGAAAAAACGAGTTGTTCGGCGCCGAACCACCCGAACCATTGGTCGCCAGCGCGATCGCTAGGCCGCGCGTCGGACTCACGGCCAATCCCTCCGGTGAGTCGGCAACCATTACCTGATCGACGACGCGCGGCGGGCTCATCTCCAGATCGATCACGGCCACCGAATCCGCTTGGCCGTCGGCCACTCCGGCATTGCCGTTGTTGGCGACCAGCCCAAGCTTGCCGTCGGCCGTGATCTGGACGTTGTACGGAAAGACGCCGGTGATCATGTCGTAGCCCTTGTAGGTCACGGTCGTGCCGTCGATGTCGAGCACCGCCACTTTGTTGATGCCCGTCTTGGCGACTAACGCGCGTTTTCCATCGGGCGTAATCGCCACGGCCGAGAACTGCTGGCTCGGTGCGCCTGCCGGTGCGAGCGCCACATTGCCGACGAGCGAGACGCTCTTGCCGCTGATCGTGAGGACGCTGACTGTGTTGTCGGCGCGGTTAGCGACCAGCGCGAGCGTGCCGGCGCGGTTGATCGCCATACCCGACGGCTGCTTGCCGAGTTGGACCTTGGTGAGCACGACGGGCGGCGAAGCAGTCAAATCGATCACGAACAACGTGTTATCCGGCACGTTCTTCAAGTTGTCGCCTTCCTTGACCACGTCGAGCGAGTTCGCCACCAGCGCCAGTTTGTTGTCCGGCGTAACGGCGAGGTTAGTGGGCGGTCCGACGATCGAATTTTCCAGCGGCAGGCTGACGACAATCTTGGGTTTGGCGCGATCGCGAATGCTGACGATCGTGACCGTATCCTTGCCCGGCAGACTCAAGACCGGCTTACCGTCCTTGAACGCCAGTTTCTCGTCATTGCCGACGACCAGAAACTGCGCCTGCGCCGCGCCGGCACAGACCATGATCGCCGCCAACACAGCCGCGCTGAAGATCTTTGGCATGGCAACCCTCATGGATAGCCGCCCTGTTTCGGCAGTGACGACACTATGTCACGCCCCGGTCAGGGCAGCCAGCGGGCCTTCCACGCCTGGAACATCAGCACGGTCCACAGCGGATATTGCCAATTGCGTTCGCCCGAGAGGTGCTCGCGCCACTTGGCACGGATCGGCGCCGGATCGAACACGCCTTCGGCGGCGAGGCGGTGCTCGCCGAGCAGATCTTCCGCCCAATCCTTGAGCGGGCCGCGCAGCCAGGAATCGATCGGCACGCCGAAGCCCATCTTCGGGCGGTCGATTAGCGCCTTCGGCACGTAGCGGTCGAGCACGCGCCGCAGCACGCGCTTGCCCATGCCGCCGCTGGCCTTGAGCGCCGGTCTCAAGCGCCAGGAAAACTCGACGACGCGATGGTCGAGCAGCGGCACGCGCGCTTCAAGTGACACTGCCATCGACGCGCGGTCGACCTTGGTCAGGATGTCGTCCGGTAAGTAGGTGAGGGTGTCGAGATACTGCATGCGTTCGACCGGATCGGACACGCGACCGGCGAGGCTATCGTCCCACAGCAAACCCTTGGGCTCGGCGCCGCCGCGCACGATAGCGTCGGGATTGTCCCAATGCGTCACCATCAGGCGATAGAAATCGCCCGGTGTGCCGGCGAGCGCGCCGGCGAGCTTGTGCACGCGATCGCCGAATTGCGGCATCGCCCACGAGCCGAGGGCCGACCAGGTGCTGGGCGCGACGCTCTTCACCGCCGCCGCGGCGAGGCCGCGCGCGCCGCGCGGCACGGCATCGAGCACGCGACGCACCGCCTCGGACCGGAAATAGCGCGTGTAGCCCGCGAACAATTCGTCACCGCCGTCGCCCGACAGCGCGACGGTGACGTGCCGGCGCGTCATCTCCGACACCAGGAAGGTCGGAATCTGCGACGGATCGGCGAACGGCTCGTCATACATGTCCGACAACCGCGGAATCACGTCGAGCGCATGGCCGGGCTCGACATAAAGCTCGGTGTGGTCGGTGCCAAGATGCCTGGCGACGCGCGCGGCATGCGGCGCTTCGTCGAAGCCTTTTTCGCGGAAGCCGATCGAAAACGAGCGCACCGGCCGGGTGCTGCTCTTTTGCATCAGCGCCAGAACGGTCGATGAATCGATGCCGCCCGATAAGAATGCGCCCAGGGGCACGTCGGCGACCATGCGGCGCTTGATCGCGTCACTCAGCAGCGCATCGAGGATCTGCACCGCCTCGTCCTCGCTGCCGGCGAAGCGATCGGCTTGGCCCTTGGCGGCAATCTCGTCGAGCGACCAGTAGGTACGGATTTCGACCGGTTTACCGCCGCGCGCCACCAGGATGGTGCCGGGCGCAAGTTGGCGCACACCCTGATAGATGCCACACGATCCCGGTACGTAGGCGAAGCGCAAATAGGCGGCGACGGCGTCGCGGTCGAGCGACGGCGACCATTCCTTCACCGCGCGCAGCGCCTTGAGCTCGGAACCGAACAGCAATTGCTCGCCGGTCTCGATCCAGTACATCGGCTTGATGCCGAGCCGGTCGCGCACGAGATAGAGCGCACGGTCTTGCCGGTCCCACAAGGCGAGGGCGAACATGCCGATGAGACGCTTGATCGTTGCGTCGACGCCCCAGACCGCGAAACCCTCGACGATTACTTCCGTGTCGCAATGGCCGCGGAATTTCCGACCGGCGGCTTCGAGTTCGGATTTGAGCGTGTCTGCGTTATAGACCTCGCCGTTGTATGAGACGACGAAACGGCCGCAGGACGACGCCATTGGCTGCGCACCGGCGGGCGACAGATCGATGATCGACAACCGCCGATGCCCGAGGGCGATGCCGGCGATAGCATCGGCCCAGACGTCGCCAGCATCGGGTCCGCGATGTAACAGCGCGTCGGCCATGGCGCGGCCTTGCGCCGTAAGCGCCTCGGGCGCGCGCCGCGCGCGATAGTCGAACAAGCCGGCAACGCCGCACATCAGGTGGCCGGAAGCAGGCGAGGGAAACGCATTGCGGCGGAGTGTGCCCAGGCGATACGCCGCCGTCGAGAGGGCTTTCGACTCGCGCTGATGCGCGGCTGAGGTTGCTTTATCCGGCGCGGGCCGCTACATGAAGCGACGCGTCCCCATCGTCTAGAGGCCCAGGACATCGCCCTTTCACGGCGGTAACGCGGGTTCGAATCCCGCTGGGGACGCCAATGATCTCAGATGCTTCGGTTCTGGGCGCATACGTCTTCCCAACTCTTACCCAGCATGCGTACCGAACGTATGATGTGTGTCGCCATCGATCCGTGACGCACGGGCACTCTTTGCTGGTTAATGCGCCCAAGCCTCGCGCATAAGGCCGCGATGACGTGCCAACTCGCCCGCGGGCCCGGACGTCGAGACCTTGCTTGCAATCCCACGATCAAGCGCTTATGTCTGCCGTTATCGACTCGCTGCGGGTCCTCGGCACGCTGCCTTCGCTCTCAAGAGCGCCGGACCTGCTTTCCGATCCTTCACCGATGTCCGATCCGCCGCGCGATCCCGCCCGGCGGCACCACTTGCGACATGGAAAACGACCCTATGACGATCGGCACCGTAAAATGGTTCAACCCCCAGAAGGGCTTCGGCTTCATCCAGCCGGAAGACGGCTCGAAGGATGTGTTCGTGCACATCTCGGCCG
>JAGXBG010000173.1 GCA_018971215.1 Alphaproteobacteria bacterium | reverse complement strand
GTCGACGGCAGCCACATCCGCACGCTGTTGCTGACATTCTTCTTCCGCCAGATGCGCGACCTGATCGAGAAGGGCTATCTCTACATCGCGCAGCCGCCGCTCTATCAGGTGAAGCGCGGCCAGGGCAAATCGGTCTATCTCAAGGACGGTCCGGCGCTCGAGGAATATCGCATCACCGCCGGCATCAAAGACGCCAAGTTCCGCCAGCACGACGGCGTCGAACGCGCCGGCAACGACCTCAAGGACCTGGTCGAGCGCGCGCGGCTGGTACGCACGCTGCTGCTGCCGCTGTGGCGCAAGGTCGGCAGCCTCGAGGTGGTCGAGCAGGCGGCGATCGCCGGCGTGCTCGAAGCGACGCTGCTCGACAAGCCCACGGACGGCGCCGAAGCCGCCAAATACTTGGCGTCGCGGCTCGATCTGCTGGCGCCCGCCGACGCGCGCGGCTGGAAGGGCGAGCTCGTACCGGGCGAGAGTCTGGTGCTGACGCGCAAGCGCCACGGCGTCACCGAACGCCGCGTCTTCGACGCCGCGCTGCTCAAGAGCGCCGAAGCCCGTCGGCTCGACGAGCGCACCGCGGAGCTGCAAAAAATCTACGGCAAGCCCGGCAAGCTGATCGCCAAAGACAAGGAGGCCGTCGTCAACGGCCCGACGGCGCTGGTCGAGGCGGTTCTGGCGCTCGGGCCGAAGCAGGGCGATATCCAACGCTACAAAGGTCTCGGCGAGATGAATCCCGAGCAGCTGTGGGAGACGACGCTCGATCCGTCGGTGCGTTCGCTATTGCAGGTCAAGGTCACGCACGAGGATTCCGCGCTCGAGATTTTCTCGACGTTGATGGGCGACATCGTCGAGCCGCGGCGCGAGTTCATCCAGCACCACGCACTCGAAGTCGCCAATCTCGACGTTTAGCGCTAGGATGGCCCGATCCTGACCGGAGCGGCTTCCGGAGGGGAGGGTCGGATGGCGCAGACAGGCGGTGCCAATCGCAAGCGGCACCCGGTCATTACCGCCTTGTGGCTGCTGGCGGCGGTGGCCATCGCCATCGGGTTCGCCATGCGCATCGTGGCGCATTTCTGGATCGGCCTGGGGCTGCGGCTGCTGGGCGTCTCGTTCATCGCTGCCGGTCTCGCCATCGCCGTAATTGCCTGGCTGACCGAGCGCGCCGTCGGCATGCGGCCGCCGTCTTAAGCCGGCGGCCGTTTGCCGCACCGCCGGAACCGCCGCGGCACCCAGCCGTTAGGCCGTTAAGCGAGAATTAAGCACGTTTCAACGCAGGGTTAACCGAACTCGGCTACTCCTGGTGGCGAGACGGATTGGCCGCCGGAACGCCGGCGCGGAGTGGATCGGAGTCGACCGTGTCGAACGAATTGTGGAACGCCGTGGGTGCCTTGCTCATCGTCACCGCGATGCTGGCGACCCATCCGCTGAAGCCAGCGGTCGCTCAGCGCATCGAAAACCAAATCGCGATGAACTGGGGCCAGCTGGAGAGCGTCGAGTCCGCCTGCCCGGCCGACGCGCCGTGCCTGGTTCCGTTCCCGATCCAGTAATCGCAATGCGACAGCGGCCGCGTCCAGCGGCCGGTATCAGGCGTTGCCGCGCTGCTCGCGGAAGAAGCCGAGCTTTTCCTGGCAGACCCGATCCGAGAAGCCGAACAGCACTGCGTCCGCGCTCGCGGCATGCTCCTGGAAGTGCCAGCTCGGCGCGACGAAGATGTCGTGCGGCTGCCAGTCGATGCGCTGGCCGCCGATGGTGCTGGTGCCGCTGCCTTCGACCACGGTGAACACCGTGCTGTCGGTCGCGCGATAGGGCTGCGTCTTGAAACCCTTGGGCACGAGCTGCATCCAGGTCGAGATCGTCGGCATCGCCCAGCTGCCGGTCACCGGATTGATGAACTTCATCTTGAACGCGGCGTACGCATCGGGCTTGCGGAAGCGGCTGAGCTTCTCGAGACCCTCGCGCGTCCGCGCATAGGGATAGTTGAAGATCGGCGAGGTCTGCGCGCCCGGTTCATGATCGATGGGCAGCATGTTGTAGCCGTATTCGATCTCGGCCGCGCCTTCCGGCCGGGTCACCGGATGGTTCGCTTCGGGGTAGCCGTCGCGGAAGCTCGCATCCATCAGATTGACGATCGGAACGTCGAGCCCATCGAGCCACACCATCGGCCCGTTGCCTTCGTTGCCATGGTCGTGCCAGGTCATCGACGGCGTGATCACGAAATCGCCGGGCAGCATATAGGTCTTCTCGCCCGCGACCGCGGTATAGGCGTCCTTGCCTTCGATGATGAAGCGCAGCGCCGAGGCGACGTGGCGATGGGCCGGCGCGACCTCGCCGGGCAGGATGATCTGCAGCCCGGCGAACAGGCTGTGGGTGATGCGCGATTGACCCGGCAGCCCGGGATTTTCCAGCATCATGACGCGCCGCTCGGCCTCGGCGGCGGTGATCAGCTTGCACGCCTCCATGAGGTACGGGCGCACGTCGCTGTATTTCCAGATCGTCGCTTTGACCGGCGACACCGGTTCGTCGGTGACGAGCGCGCCAAGCACGCGCCACAACGGCGCCAGATTTTGCCCGCCGGCGCGTTGATAAAAGCCCTCGCGGCCGCGCTCGTTCGCCGGATTGACGGTGTGTGCCATCGCGCTCGTGCTGTCCATGTCCTGCGCCCTTTGCAATCGAACCGCGTCGCGACGAGCGCCATATTGGACTGCCTTGCCGGGCTGTCAAGCAACCGTCGGTCAGGACTAACCAATTGGAATCAATGTGTTTGTTGTCGCGGACCGCGCTCGCGTTCTTGCCGTCGTGGGATGCCTGACGATGGCCGCCGTGCGTTGACAGTCCCTGGGACTTGCCCAACACTGCCACCAACAGGCCGCGCCCGCGGCCGATCAAAATGCGGCCGCACGCGCCGCCACCGGGGAGGCATCATGGGCAAAACCACGCGGCGTTCGGTGCTGAAATATTCCGCGGCAACCGCCGCGTTGGCGGCGGCCGGGTCACTCGCCGGCGGCCGTGCCTGGGCCCAAGCCGCGTCGTCGCCGATCCGCATCGGCGTGCTCTACGATCTCACCGGACCGTTCACCGGCGCAGGCTCAGTGCCGGGCTCGATCGGTACGCAGATCGCGATCGACCTCGTCAACGAACACGGCGGCGTGCTCGGCAAGCACAAGATCGAACCGGTGAAGGGCGATTCCCAGAGCAAGACGGAAGTGGCCCTCAACGAGGCCGAGCGCCTGATCAGCCAGGAACACGTCGATACCGTCCTCGGCATTTATTCAAGCGCGCATGCCGTGCCGCTCGCGGAAAAGATGGAGCAGGCGAAGAAGATCCTGTGGATCACCATCGCCGTCGCCACCAAGGTGCTCAAGGGCAAGAACCTGACCTATACGTTCCGCGCTGGCGTCACCGCCGACCACTATGGCGCCGCGGCGACCGCGTTTCTCGCCGAGCACTCGCAGGCGCAGCTCAAGATCGACCCGAAGAAGCTCAAATGCGCGATCATTCACGAAGACGGGCCGTATGGCTCCGATTGCGGCGAAGCCGACACGATCCACGCCAAGGCGGTCGGCATCCCGATCGTGATGGACGAGGCTTATTCAGCCACCACCTCGGATCTCTCGTCGCTGGTGACCAAGCTCAAGCGCGCCGACGCCGACGTCATCCTCCATACCGGATATAACCCCGACATCACGCTGTTCCTGCGCCAGGCGCGCGATGCCGGCCTCCGGTTCAAGATGCTGATCGGCCACGGCGCCGGCTATAGCCAGCGCGACAAGCTCAAGCAGACTTTCGGGGCCGATCTCGATTACTTCCTCAACGTCGATCCAGTGGCGGCGCAGACCCTGAAACCCGGCACGCTCAAGCCCGACCTCGAGAGCCTCGTCAAGATCATGGTCGAACGCTACCAGAAGGCGAGCGGTAACAAATCGGTTCCGCCGCACGTCTCAATGGGCTTCAACCAGACCTGGATCTTCCTGCAAAACGTGCTGCCGGTGGCGATCACCAAATACGGCGGCACCCATCCGGATGCGATCCGCAAGGCAGCGCTCGACGTCGACATTCCGGAAGGCGGCACCATCCAGGGCTACGGCGTGAAGTTCGCTCGGCCCGGAACCGAGTTCTCGGGCCAAAATCTGCGCACCGCCGCGTGCGTGACCCAGGCCTACGGCGACGTCGAAGCGATCGTCTGGCCAGACAAGCTGAAGACCGCCGCTGACGTGATGCCGCTGCCGAAATCGAACCCTTACGCCGCCTGACGCGAGTTTCAGCCCCGGTGCGTGCGCAAGCGATGGCCGCGGCGCGATGTCCCAGCCACGGATGTCGATGTGCTCTCGGTTAAGGGCATCAGCAAAAGCTTCGATGGATTCCTGGCGGTCAACCGGGTGTCGTTCGACGTCGCCGAAGGCGAAATTCTCGGCCTGATCGGGCCGAACGGCTCGGGCAAGAGCACCACCTTCAACCTGATCGCCGGCACGCTGCGGCCGACCGCCGGCTCGATCGCCTTCGAACGCCAGGAGATCGCCGGCTTGCCGGCGCATCGCATCTGCCGCATGGGCCTGGCGCGCACCTTCCAGATTCCGCGGCCGTTCCGCCGTCTCGGCCTGCGCGAGAACGTCACCTTGGCCGCGTTCTACGGTGGCCGCGGCGTCGCCTCGCGCGCCGAGGCCGAAGCGCACGCGGTCGCGGCGCTCGATCTCGTGGGCTTGCCGAACGACGCGGCGGCAACGATCGAAGGCCTCGGCGCGGCGCAGCTCAAGAAGCTCGAACTGGCGCGGGCGCTGGCGACGCGGCCCAAGCTGCTGCTGGCGGACGAAAGCCTCGGTGGCCTCGATCACGCCGAGATGGAACGCGCCGCCGACATGCTCGGTCGCATCCGCCGCGATCTCGGCATCACCATCGTCTGGGTCGAGCATATCATGGGCGTGCTGATGCGCGTCGTCGACCGCGTCATCGTCCTCGACCACGGCGAGATGATCTTCGAGGGCTCGCCGCAGAATGCCGCGAAGGACGCGCGCGTCGCCGAAGTCTATCTCGGCCGGTCGCACTGATGGCGGC
>JAGXBG010000172.1 GCA_018971215.1 Alphaproteobacteria bacterium | reverse complement strand
TACCACTTTATGCTGACGTTGCCGTCGAAGCTGGTGTTCTTGGCCTTGGTAAACGGCTTGATCCAGTCGAGGCGCTTGCCGTGCTCGGTCCAGAACCGCTCCGGGTTCTTGATCGAGTCCTCGTACATGTCGAAATATTTCTTTTCGCTTACCCAGGCGCTTTGCGCGACTTGGCGCGGCACGGGGAACATGTTGACGGCGGTGTCCGGCATGGCGCCCTCCCGAATGGCTTGTTTCCGCCGAGTTTAGGAACCCCGGCGGCCGGGAACAAGCGCGGCGGAAGCGCGCGTGGGCCGCGTCAGTGCCGGAAGTGGCGCATGCCGGTGAACATCATAGCGATGCCGGCTTTGTCGGCGGCGGCGATGACTTCGTTGTCACGGACAGAACCGCCGGGCTGAATCGCCGCGGTGGCGCCGGCCGCGATCGCCGTCTCGAGTCCGTCGGCGAACGGAAAGAATGCATCGCTCGCCACCACCGATCCTTTGATCGCAGCGCCGCCTTTCTGCGCCGCGACGCGCACGGAATCGACGCGGCTCATCTGGCCGGCGCCAACGCCGACGGTCGCGCCGCCTTTGGCGAAGACGATGGCGTTCGATTTGACGTGCTTGCAGACGCGGAAGGCGAAGATAAGGTCGGCGATCTCCGGCCGGCTCGGCGCGCGCTTGGTCACGGTCTTGAGCTGGTGCTCGGAGACGCGGCCGTTGTCGCGGGTTTGCAGCAGATAACCGCCAGCCACCGATTTGAACGTGACACCGGCCTCCGCCGGATCGGGCATGCCGCCGGTCGCCAGCACGCGCAGCGCGGTCTTCTTCTTGAGCACGGCGAGCGCCGCGTCGTCGACCGCGGGTGCGATCACCACTTCCATGAACAGCACGCCGATCGCCGCCGCGGTCGGTGCGTCGAGCGGCCGGTTGACCGCGACGATGCCGCCGAAGGCGCTGACCGGATCGGTCGCCAGCGCCTTGTCCCAGGCGGTACGGAGATTGCCGGCGACGGCGACGCCGCATGGATTGCCGTGCTTGACGATGACCACCGCCGGCTCGGCGAATTCGGCCGCGAGTTCGAATGCGGCGTCGGTGTCGTTGAGATTGTTGTAGCTCAGCTCCTTGCCCTGGAGCTGATGCGCCGTCGCGACGCCTTTGCGTGCGCCGTCGCCGACATAGAACGCCGCGTGCTGGTGCGGGTTTTCGCCGTAGCGCAGCGTCTGCTTGCGCGCCGCCGCCAGGATCAGCGCCTCGGGGAACTCATCGCCGGATTGACGCGCCAGCCACCAGGCGATTTCGGCGTCGTAAGCCGCGGTGCGCGCGAAGGCGCGCTGCGCCAAATGGCGGCGCAAATCCAGGGTCGTCGCGCCCTGATGCGCGTCCAGCTCGCGGACAATCGCGTCGTAGTCCGCGGGGTCGGTCGCCACTACGACGTCGGCGTGGTTCTTGGCGGCGGCGCGGATCAGCGACGGCCCGCCAATGTCGATATTCTCGACGCATTCGTCGAACGGCGCGCCGCGCGCGACCGTCGCGGCGAAGGGATAAAGATTGACCACGACGAGATCGATCGGTGCGATGCCGTGCCGGGCGATCGCATCCATGTGCGCGCGTTCGCCGCGCTTGGCCAGGATGCCGCCGTGGATCGCGGGATGCAGGGTCTTGAGCCGGCCGTCGAGCAGCTCGGGAAATTTGGTGACCGCTGCGACTTCCTCGACCGCGAGGCCGGCGTCGGCCAACGCCTTGGCGGTGCCGCCCGTCGAGACGAGCGCCACTTTGTGGCGCGCGAGCGCCTGGGCGAAGGGTACGAGGCCGGCCTTGTCGGAAACCGAAATCAGCGCCCGTCGGATCGGGCGAAGGCGGGGTTCGGACATGGAATTTCCGCGCAAAAGGCAGCGCGACCATAAGGCGATGCCGCTCTGGGCGCAAGGTCAGCGGGCGAAGATCGCGCCGTAATGATAGGGCGGCAATTCCACGATCCGCGCGAGCTTGAGTCCCGCCGACGCGACACGTGCAACGGTTTCGTCCGGCGACAGGCGGAGCTCGGTGCGCGGTCCGCGCGGTTCGCCCGACACCTTGGTTTCCTCGCGCGGTCGCTTGTGCCAGTTGATGATGCCGAAATGCCCGCCGGGCTTGAGCACGCGGCGGACCGCTTCGGCGAGCCGCGCCGGCTCCGGCACGCCGTGAAAAGCGTTGCCGATCAGCACATAGTCGACCGTCCGCGGCACCAGGCCGGCGATGTCATACGCGTCGCCTTCGATGAAGGCGCAATTGGTCGCGCCCGTCGCCGAGACGCGCACCTGCGCCATGTCGAGGAATTTGGGATCGAGGTCGATGGCGACGACGTGGCCGGCGATCACCGCCAGCGGCGCGGTGAACCAGCCGTCGCCGCAGCACAAATCGATCACGTCGAAGCCGCGTTCGATGCCCATCGCGGCGAGCACGCCGGCTGGATCGGGCCACAGCGCCGGCCACCAACCTGCGGTCGGCATCTCGGTGCCCTGGAAAAATCCGGCTCGCTCGTTCACGCCGTTACTCCTCGGTGGGCTTCTCGCCCTTCTTGGCTTCGCGCTTCAAGGCCCATTTGACGGCGGCGCCGGTCGAACCGGCGTGGCCGTCGAGCACGACCTGCTGCGTCTTGCGCATCGCGCCGTCGCCGAGATAGACGCTCTCGGCGAGGTTCATCACCGCGCCCGCCGCCTTCAGCCGCCAGAATACGCCGCTCGGCGATTTCAATAGCACGGCGTTGCCGTCCTGCGTCGTCGAAGCCTGCACGTCGGGATGCAGGTGGAAGCGGATGGCGAAGCCGTGGCCGCGCGGCGGGCCGTTGCCGACGACCACCAGGCGGTCCTCGCCGCGCAGATCGTCGCCGTCGGCGGCGAGGTACAGTTCGCGCTCATGGCGCAGGCCGAAATTCGGCACGTAGCCGGTGTGGCTGGCGCCGACCCAGACATTGCCGTCCTGTTCGTTGCGTTGCGCCTTGACCTCGGGCCGCGTGACGAAACGGCCGTGTTCGAGGGTCGCCGACGCGGTGTCGGCGACGATCAGCGTCGAATGCGCCGCGGTCGCGCGCATGGCGGTCCGCCACTGCGCGTCGCTGCCGCGATAGGCGCCGCAATTGACGATGAGCCGCTCGCGTCCGTGGCTGAACTCGAAGGCGAGCGCGCCGGCATGCGCGTCGCCGTCGAACGGCGCTGGCGGCAGCGCGCCGCAATCGAACAGCGCCAGACTGTGTCCGGCTTGCAGCCGGTCGTACCCGGTTTGCGGCGCGCGCGCCGGCGGCCGGCCCTTGGCGGCCGAGCGTTGCAGCGCCAGATCGATGAGGTCGACGTCGCCTGCCGCCGCGCCGTTGAACAGTGCGAGCCCGCCGTCGCCGTGCCGGAAGAACCGCAGCGTCGGCGCAACGCGGTCGATCGCATCCATCACCGCCTTGGGAATTTCGGCGCTGGCCGCGCTCAGTACATCGCGCGCGTCGATCAACGCCATCAACGTCGCCAGTTGCTGGCGGGGGCTGCGCGAGATATGCCCGCCGTCGGGCCGAATCTGTGCTTTCGCCTCAGCCGACAGGCGCGCGCAGGCGATTCCGAGGCGCCGCTGGTCCTTGAGCGCCGCCAGCGCCGCGACCAGACCGCGCAGCGCCCGCAGCCGGCCGATGCCGGTCGCTTGGCGCCAGGTGCGGTGCAAATAGCGCGCCTGTCGCGCCAAGCTCATCAACAAGGCGCTGCGGAATTCCGGGTCCTGCGGCGGCGCCGCGAGCAGATCGTGATGCGCGATCCAGGCGAACAGGCGATCGCCCAGGATTTCGGCATTCCACGACACCGGCTCGACGGCGTCGCAGCGCCGCAGCCAGTCGGCCGTGGCCTCGCGTGCCATTCGCACCGCCGGCTCGGTACCGAGCGCCGCGAGGTCGGCAAGGAATCCGAAGCGATGGTTTTCGACGGTCCATTGCGGCGCCTGGCCGAGCAGCGCCTCGCCGCGTTGCGGATCGCCCGGCCAAGTTTCGGCGAGGCGCAGACGCAGCTCGCTCGGCGCCGGACCCCAGAGCGCGAGATTGTAGAGCGCCGAACGATAGACCCAATCGCGGAGCGCCATCACCGCTCTCCGCCGCGCAACCTCGCGATGTTGCGGGCATAGGCGCCGTTACCGTCGGCGAAGGTCGCGGTGCCGGCGACCAGCACGTCGGCGCCGGCGGCGACCGCCTCGCGCGCGGTGTCGAAATTGATGCCGCCGTCGACCTCGAGATCGATGGCGCGTTTGCTCTGGTCGATGCGCTGGCGCACGGCGCGGATCTTGTCGAGCGCCGCCGGAATGAAGCTCTGGCCGCCGAAACCTGGATCGACGCTCATCACCAGCACCAGATCGAGATCGCCAAGCACGTAATCGATGGCATCGACGGGCGTCGCTGGATTGAGCGCGACGCCGGCCTTCTTGCCGAACGATTTGATCAGCTGGATGGTGCGGTGCAGGTGCGGACCGGCCTCGGGATGGACGGTGATGATGTCGGCGCCGGCCTTGGCGAAATCCTCGATAAAGGGGTCGACCGGCGCGATCATCAGATGGACGTCGAAGGTCAGCTTGCTGTGCGGCCGCAGCGCCTTCACCACCACCGGCCCGATCGTCAGGTTCGGAACGAAGTGGCCGTCCATCACGTCGACATGGATGTAATCGGCGCCCGCAGCCGTCACGGCCTCGACTTCGGCGCCGAGTCGCGCGAAATCCGCTGACAGGATCGAGGGCGCGATTCGGGTCGTCTGCCGCATGCGGCCTGACTAACAGGGATACCGCACGGCTTCAAGGCTTGCGCACGAGGCGACAGGCATAGAAGCCGTCGAAGCCGCCGTCGGCGGCAAGCTGGCACGGCAGGGTGCGCAGATCGCCGTCGGGCGTGATGCAATCGGCAAGTTCGGCGATCTCGACCGGCGCGATTGGCCGGCGCTCGACCGGCGCGCCCTCATCGAGCAGCCGCGCGATGCGTGCCGGACCTTCCTCGGCTTCGAGCGAGCAGACGCAATAGACCAGCATGCCGTGCGGCGCCAGGGCGCGGACGGCATTGGCCAGCAGGCGATCCTGCTGTGCGGC
>JAGXBG010000171.1 GCA_018971215.1 Alphaproteobacteria bacterium | reverse complement strand
AGATCGGCCAGCACGAACTCTTCCTCGTGCACGCGCACGACGCCGAGCTGCGGTTTGAGCGTGGTAAAGGGATAGTCCGCGATCTTAGGCTTGGCGCGCGACACGGCGGCCAGCAGCGTCGATTTGCCGGCGTTGGGCAGCCCGACCAAGCCGGCATCGGCGATCAGCTTGAGGTGCAGCCACACCCAGCGCTCCTCGCCGGGCCAGCCTTTGCCGGCTTTGCGCGGGGCGCGGTTGGTCGCGCTCTTGTAATGCGTGTTGCCGAAGCCGCCGTCGCCGCCTTTGAGCAGCACGCGGCGTTCGCCGGCGCGCTTCAGATCGAGCAGCACGTTCGCGTTGTCTTCGTCGAGGATCTGGGTGCCGACCGGCACGCGCAGGATCAACGACTTGCCGTCGGCGCCCGAGCGGTTGGCGCCCATGCCGTGATGGCCGCTTTCGGCCTTGAAATGCTGCTGATAGCGGTAGTCGATCAGCGTGTTGAGGTTGGCGACGCTCTCGACGACGATGTCGCCGCCGCGGCCGCCGTTGCCGCCGTCGGGCCCGCCGAACTCGATGAATTTCTCGCGGCGAAAGCTGACGGCGCCGCCGCCGCCGTCGCCGCTCTTGAGATAGATCTTCGCCTGATCAAGGAATTTCATCGGATTTCGGCCGCCTGCCCCCCGAACGAAAAAGGGGGAATGCGGCCATTCCCCCTTTGCATTCAATCTAGCGCGTTGCGCCGGTTCGGGTGAAGTGCCTACTCCGCGGCCTCCGCCGGGCCCGGCTCGACCGATACGAAGGTGCGTCCGGCGCGCGTCGTATGGAAGCGCACGGCGCCTTCGGTCAGCGCGAACAGGGTGTGGTCGCGGCCCTGGCCGACGTTGCGGCCGGCATGGAATTTCGTGCCGCGTTGACGCACCAGGATATTGCCCGGCACGACGATCTCGCCGCCGGCGCGCTTCAATCCGAGGCGGCGGCCGCGTGAATCGCGGCCGTTGCGCGACGAGCCGCCGGCTTTCTTATGCGCCATGAGCGCTCTCCTTGCCGGCGCGGATGCCGGTGATGCGCAGAACCGTCATCGCCTGGCGATGGCCGTTCTTGCGGCGATAATTGTGTCGCCGCCGCTTCTTGAACACGAGCACCTTGTCGTCGAGCTTGTGCTCGAGCACCTTGGCGGTAACCGAAGCGCCCGCGATCAGCGGCGCGCCGGCTTTCGCTTCCTGGCCTTCGCCGCCGAGCATGAGAACCTCGTCGAGCGTCACGCTCGAACCCGGCTCGCCCGCGAGCTTCTCGACGAAGATCACGTCGTCCTTGGCGACTCGGTATTGCTTGCCGCCGGTGCGGATGACTGCGTACATGGCGCGCCCTGGAAATAAAAAACGGACGGGACCAGCCCGTCCGTTGGCGCGGAATATAGCCTGGAAGTGGCGTCTGTCAACGGTTTTGCGCCCTTGGCCAGAGGGTTTTGTCCAGCTTTTGCGCGGGTTTCCGGCCTGTGCATCAGTAGCAGATTGGCGACGGTCCGGCGGACACCTGGTTCGGTGAGGTGAATGCGCCGGTTGCGGCGCCGGCGAGGCCGCCGGCCGCGGCACCAAGCCCCGGATTGCCGCCAATCGCGCCGAGGGCCGCGCCGCCGGCAGCGCCGAGCGCGCCGCCGGTGACCGCCCGGCAGCCGGGCGATTGACCACATGCCGCCAGCGACAGCATGGCGGCTACCAGCAAAGTCGAGCGTATAAACACGGCCATATCTGTTCTCCTTTCGATTGTCTGTCATGAGAACGGCGGGAGAGGCGCGTCTTTCCCAGGACCGGGGTGACAAGTTTGTGGGATTGCGGCTGGCCCGGCGGCTGGTTTAGGCTCCGCGCCCTGCGGAGAGGTGCCGGAGCGGTCGATCGGGGCGGTCTCGAAAACCGTTGTGCCCTTTACTGGGTACCGTGGGTTCGAATCCCACCCTCTCCGCCACTACCCTTGAAAGCGCCCGCTTCGGGGATAGGTTTCACGAAGTCGACGACTTGACGCTCCCCCCTTGGAACCATGGGCTGGAACCATGAGGAGGTTTCGCATGAGTTACTTACAAAATTGGAACGGAACTTGGCGGGTGCGTTACCCAGTTCTCAAACCCGTCCGACCCGTCCTCAAACGCGAACGTCTGATCCAGTTTCTTGGTACCAAGTGCAAGGACGAAGCGATGCGGCTTGCCGCATTGACCACCTTCATTCGCATAACGCAAATCTTGTTCGGCGGCGATAATCCCCATGTGCCAATGGGAAACCTGAAGTCATGCTGAATTCGATTCACCGCCCCTTTGTGTTGTTGGAAAACCGTCTCCAGCACGGTCATCCAGCAAAACTTTATTCCAATCCACAGACGATCATTCGCTGCGATGAACAAAGCGAAGTTGCCAGTGCTTTCCAGGCAATCGAAGCCGGGCTTGCAAAAGGATTACACGCTGCTGGATTCCTCAGTTACGAGTTGGGCTACGGCTTCGAGCCAAAACTGTTACCGCTGACGCCTACACAACGCATGCTGCCGTTGATCTGGTTCGGCCTGTTCGCATCACCCTCGTCTCTGCCGCAGAAACTGCTTGATGACGATCTAGCATCTCTGGGACCGGCGCCGCCGCTCGAAGAATTGTGGCCTGCGCTCGATCGCGCGACCTATCGGAACAAATTCAGACAGACCTTGGACTTTATCGCTGCCGGCGACGCCTATCAGGTCAATCTCACCTTTCCGATGCGCTTTCGGTATGGCGGAGACCCGTTCGCCCTGTACGCCTGTCTACGCGCGCGTCAGCCGGTCGCCCATAGTGCGGTTGTGGCACTGAATGACGCCACCATACTCTCCATATCGCCTGAACTGTTTCTCCATGTCGAGGGCCGCCAGGTAACAACACGACCGATGAAAGGAACCAAATCACGAGGCGTAACCGAACAAGCCGATCTTCTCGCCCAGCAGAATTTGCGTGAAGACCCCAAGCAGCGAGCCGAGAATCTGATGATCGTCGATCTTCTGCGCAACGATCTGTCGCGGGTCAGCGAACTCGGGTCAGTCAAAGTACCGACGCTATTCCACGTCGAAACCTATCCCAGTCTACATACCATGACATCGACGGTAACAGCCACGTTGCGTCCAGGCGTATCACCTTTCGAGACAATGAGGGCGTTATTCCCTTGCGGTTCGATCGTTGGAGCGCCGAAGCACCGCGCATGCGAATTGATCCGCCTTCTGGAAGACCATCCGCGCGGTGTTTATACGGGAGCCATCGGCAGCTTTGCACCGGATGGCGGCTCTGAACTAAGTGTCGCTATCCGAACCGCAGTAATTTCATCGGACGGCAAGGGGACTTACGGAATTGGTGGCGGCATCGTCGCCGACTCCAAGCCGGATTCGGAATACGATGAATGCCTGCTAAAGGCCAAGGTGCTGACCGAACTCGCCGCCGATTACAGTCTGATCGAGACTTTGCGCTACTCGCCGCAGAATGGCTTTACACGGCTTGCCCTTCATCTCGAGAGATTGGAACGCTCGGCAGCATTACTCGGCTTTTCGTTTGACCGCGGTGACGCCAATCGAGAACTTGCCAGGCAATTGAAGTTTGCAGAATCCGATCAGCGCGTAAGGCTGCAATTAAATCGCAACGGCACCCTGGCAATCAGCCGGGAACCTCTGTCGGCAGAGGTTAGAGTTCCTATGAACGTTGCGATCGCCGGCCATCGCATTGATTGTGCCGACCCATTCTTGCGCCACAAAACCACATGCCGCCAAATGTATGACCAGGCCTACAGCGCGGCCCTGGCTTCGGGCAACGATGAAGTACTATTCCTCAATCAGCATGGATTAGTCGCCGAAACTTCGCGCAATACGGTCTTTGCCCAATTCGGAAAAATATTAGCGACTCCGCCAATAGCCAGTGGTGTTTTACCAGGAGTCTTGCGGCAACAGATGCTGCAAGAGGGAAAAGCTGTCGAACGTGATTTTACCCTTGATGACCTACGTCAGGCCGATTGCTGGTTTCTTGGAAATAGTCTGCGTGGCCTAAGAATTGCTCGCTTGAAGCTGCGCGACATTGTCGTGCTCCCGGTAACTGAGCTCTCGCGATCACAGGGATTGCACGAGGCATGTTCGAATCCCGATCAGTCCGTCGAACTGATTTCTGGCCGCCTCTGACCGTGAATATTGGAACCACGCCATGGTACCATGGCCTAATCGGGATATCTATTAAGCCATTGATTTGATTTATGGAATAAGGGTCGAGTTCGAATCCCACCCTCTCCGCCGCTTCTTCAATTTGCCGGCGCTCCAGACGAGCAGGAACCAAGCAGCAGCTATTCGCCGGAACCCGACGTGGATATGTAGGCAAACCGCGGCCGCGCCTTAACCGCGCCCCATTTTTGATTTGAATAAGTCGGCATGGCATTCGCAAGCCGCCCGGCCGACGTCTCTGTCATCATCCCGGCTTATAACTGCGAAGCGACGATCCAGAAGGCGGTTTCGTCGGCCCTCGGTCAGAGCATCCGCACCATCGAACTCATTGTCGTCGACGATGGCTCGCTGGACCGCACGCCGCAAATCGTGAAGGCGTTGGCGCGGGCGGATGACCGAATCATCCCCATCGTGCTGCCGGAAAATGTCGGCGTGGGCGCCGCACGCAACATCGCATTGGCGAAGGCTTCCGGCGCGTGGGTCGCCGTGCTCGATGCAGATGACTGGTTCCGGCCAGACCGTTTGCGCACGATGCTGGCCGCTGCGGAGCGGCTCGACGCCGATCTGGTCTGCGACAATCTGAGGGTATTCGACCATGCGCTGGGACATGTTGTCGGCGTTACGCGCTTCGGTGCGCGCCGTTCGGCCACACCGCTCACGACGCGACGGGCGTTCGAAATGGACCATGCGTTCCGGCGACACAATCTCGGCTTCACCAAGCCAATGGTCAGAGCAGCTTTCCTGAAGCGCGAAGGCGTTGCATACGATCCACGATTTCGCGTCGGCGAGGATTTCCTGCTTCTCGCGGAGGCGCTGCTTCACGGGGCGCGCGCCTTTATCCTGCCGAGCGCCGATTACGTTTACGTTCACCGGATTGCGCCGTCGACGCGAACGGTTGCGCCGAATTCCCGGGCCGGCACGGGATTCGCCGATATCTGCAGATCGT
>JAGXBG010000170.1 GCA_018971215.1 Alphaproteobacteria bacterium | reverse complement strand
CGATCGCGACCCGATTGGCCGCGGTTGAGAAAGAACTGGACCGCCGTCTTCAGCGCGATCTCGACCGCAACCGAACCTGAATCCGAAAAGAACACGTGGTCCAAGTCGCCCGGCAGCAACGCCGCGAGGCGCTGCGCCAGCCGGACGGCAGGCTCGTGTACCAAGCCGGCCATCATCACATGCGGCAGGGTTTCGAGCTGGCGCGTAACGGCGCCGCGGATATGCGGATGGTTGTAGCCGTGGCAGGCCGTCCACCACGAAGCGATGCCGTCGATCAATATGCGGCCGTCGGCGAGATGAATCTTACAGCCGTCGGTTCGTACGACCGGCAACGGCGCCGGCGCCGTCTGCATCTGCGCGTAAGGCAGCCAGAGATGATCGAGACCGGCAGGCAGCGCGGATCGGACCGGAATTTCGGCGCCGCTCACGACGTCATCGGCGACAGGCCGAGCCGGTCCATCATCGCGCGATCGATGTCGCGTGCCGGATTGGGCGTCGTCAAGAGCCGCGCCCCGCAGAAGATCGAATTGGCGCCGGCCAGGAAGCACAGCGCCTGCAGCGCCTCGCTCATGCCTTCGCGTCCCGCCGACAGCCGCACCACCGATTGCGGCATGCAGATGCGCGCGACCGCGATGGTGCGCACGAACTCGAGCTCATCCAATGCATCGGCATTGGCCAGTGGCGTCCCAGCGACCTTGACCAGCATGTTGATCGGCACGCTGTCGGGATGCTCCGGCAGAGTGGCGAGCGCCGCGATCAGCCCGGCGCGGTGATCGCGGCTTTCGCCCATGCCAACGATGCCGCCGCAGCACACTTTCATGCCGGCCGAGCGCACGTGCGCGAGCGTGTCGAGCCGGTCCTGATACTGCCGCGTGCTGATGATCGCGCCGTAGAAGTCGGGCGCGGTGTCGAGATTGTGGTTGTAGTAATCGAGTCCGGCGGCCTTGAGGCGCTGCGCCTGCGCGCCGGTCAGCATGCCGAGCGTCGCGCACGTTTCGAGCCCCAGCGCCTTGACGCCCGTGACCATGGCGCAGACCGCATCGAGATCACGGTCCTTGGGCTCGCGCCACGCTGCGCCCATGCAGAACCGCTGCGCGCCTTGCACCTTGGCGGCGCGCGCCTCGGCCAAAACCGCCTCGACATCCATCAGCTTGGCGGCGTCGACGCCGGTGTCGTAATGCGCGCTTTGCGGACAATAGGCGCAATCCTCCGGACAACCGCCGGTCTTGATCGACAGCAGGGTCGATAGCTGCACCTGATTGGGCGCAAAATAGCGGCGATGCAGGGTCTGCGCGCGAAACACCAGCTCGCCGAACGGCAGATCGTAAAGCGCGGCGATCTCGTCGCGCGTCCAATCGTGCCGGATGTCGTGCACCTCGACGTCCTTCGGCATTGCCGCCCCTTCCGGTCTTGCTTTCATGCGATGCCGGGTTAAGGCTACAAGGACCCAGCGTCAAGCGAAAGCTCCCGTGACCGCACTCGATCCGTTCGCCGCCCAGAAACTTCGTGACCTCGAGGCGCGGCAATTGCGCCGCCGCCTGATCGACACGGCGCGCACCGACGGCATTCATGTGCTACGCGGCGGACGGCGTCTCGTATCGTTCTCGTGCAACGATTACCTCAATCTGTCGCACCACCCACAGGTCAAGGCGGCGGCGATCGCGGCGCTCGAACGGTACGGCACCGGCGCCGGTGCATCGCGTCTGGTCACCGGCAACCATCCGCTTTTCGCCGAACTTGAATCGCGGCTCGCGCGACTGAAGGGAGCCGAAGCCGCCTGCATCTTCGGCTCGGGCTATCTCGCCAACGCCGGCATCGTTCCGGCGCTGATCGGCCGCGACGATCTCGTGCTGGTCGACGAACTGGCGCACGCCTGTCTATGGGCCGGCGCGCGGCTGGCGCGCGCCAACGTCATCGCCTATCGCCACAACGATCTCGATCACGCAGCCGCGCTGCTTGCCGAGTTCCGCCCGCAGCACGCCAACGCGCTCATCGCCACCGACGGGGTGTTCTCGATGGACGGCGATCTGGCGCCATTGCCAGCACTCGCCATGCTGGCGACGCGTCATGACGCCTGGCTGATCGTCGACGATGCGCACGGCCTCGGCGTCGTCGGCGACGGCCGCGGTGCGCGTTTCGCGCACGCCGAGCCGCCTGAAATCCCGTTGCAGATGGGCACGCTGTCGAAGGCCGCCGGCGGCTACGGCGGCTATCTGTGCGCGTCGCGTGCGGTGATCGACCTGATCACCAACCGCGCGCGCAGTTTCGTCTACTCGACCGGCTTGCCACCGGCGACGGTCGCCGCCGCCGGCGCTGCGCTCGACATCATCGCCAACGATCGCGAGCTGGTGGCGAAGCCGTTGCGCAACGCGCGCCGCTTCACCAGCGCCGCCGGCCTGCCGGAAGCGCAAAGCGCCATCGTGCCGATGGTCTTGGGCACCGCGGAGCGCGCGCTCGCGGCTTCGCGCCGTCTCGAAGACGAAGGCTTCTTGGCGATCGCCATCCGACCGCCGACGGTGCCCGAAGGTACGGCGCGGCTGCGCTTCGCCTTCACCGCCGGTCACGCCGACGCCGACATCGACCGGTTGGCGGCGCTGGTTCGCGAGCGCGTGCTGGCGTGAGCGCGATATTCGTTACCGGCGCCGGCACCGACGTCGGCAAGACCTTCGTCGCTTGCCGACTTATCGCCGAACTGCGCCGCCGCGGCCATACGGTCGCGGCGTTCAAGCCGCTGGCCAGCGGCTTCGATCCGGCGCAGCCGGAGACGAGCGATCCAGGCGCGCTGCTGACGGCGCTGGGCGAATCGGTTTCACCGGCCGCCCTTGACCGCATCGCGCCGTTTCGCTATCGCGCCGCGCTTGCGCCCGACATGGCGGCCGAAGCGGAGGGCAAGCGCGTCGACTTCGACACCGTGGTGGCGTTCTCGCGCCGGGCGGCGACGACGGCCGACACGGTCGTCATCGAAGGCGTCGGCGGCGTGATGTCACCGATTGCCGAACGCTACACCGTGCTCGACTGGATCGTCGCGCTCGGCGTTCCGACGCTGCTCATCACCGGCACCTATCTCGGCGCGCAGACCCACGCGCTCACCGCGCTCGCTGCGTTACAACGTCGCAGCGTTGCCGTTCACGCCGTGGTTGCGAGCGAGACCGCCGGTTCAACCGTCGGCCTGAGCGACAGCGCCCGCTCTCTTGCGCGTTTTGTGGCGCCTGTCCCGGTGGTGACCATTCCGCGGCTGCTGCCGGCCGCGCCGCACGCCGCCTTCGCCGCGCTCGCCGACCTCTTTTGCCGCGCCGCAACGCATGTTAGATGAAGGCCGGGGAGACAAGAAAAAATGCGCGTAGTCATTGTTGGTCAACAGGCCTTTGGCAAGGCCGTGCTCGATGCGTTTGCCGGTCGCGGCGATCAGGTCGTCGCGGTGTTCAGCCCGCCCGAACAGCCAGGCGGCAAGACCGATCCGCTCCGGGCGGCAGCGGTCGAGCAGAAGATTCCGGTTTACCAGTTCAAGGATTACGGCTCGGCCGAGGCGCTCGATACGTTGCGCAATCTCAACGCCGATATCGGCCTCTTGGCCTTTGTCACGCAGTTCCTGCCGCAAGCTTTCGTCAATCTGCCGAAGCACGGCATGTTGCTGTTCCATCCGTCGCTGCTGCCGCTGCATCGCGGACCGTCGGCGATCAGCTGGGCAGTGATCAACGGCGAGAAGCGTACCGGGCTGACGATCCTGCGGCCGTCCGACGGGCTCGACGAAGGCGCGATCATCCTGCAACGCGAAGTCGAGATCGGTCCCGACGACACCGTTGGCACGCTCTATTTCGACAAAATTTTCCATATGGGTGTCGCGGCGATGATTGAAGCGGCGCAGGCCGTGGCCGACGGACAAGCGCACGAGCATCCGCAGGACGAAAGCCTCGCCACGTACGAAGGCTGGGTGCGCGAGCGTGAATCGCAGGTCAATTGGGCGAGCTCGATCGACCGGATCTACGATCTCATCCGCGGCTGCGACCCCTCGCCCGGCGCCTGGACCAAGTATCGCGGCCAGAAGCTTTGGCTCTTCGATGCGCGCAAGCGGCCGGCGGCGACCTTCGGCGCCGTGCGCGGCCTCAAGGCCGGACAAATCGTTGCGTCCACGCCAGAGGGTTTCAGTATCTACGCCCAGGGCGGCTTCGTCGAAATCAAGCGCTGCCGCCTCGGCGAAGGGAAGAAAGTCGCGGCTGGCGAGGCCGGCATTGAAGCCGGCGTCATTCTCGGCGAGTGACGCTCACGTCGCCTGCGTCTCCTGGTGCCAGACCAAAAGCCGGCGGCGGACGATCTCCATCGCCTTCACCAGGATCATGCCGACGATGGCGATGGCGATAATGTAGGCGAAGACGCCGGGTGAATCGGCGAAGCGCATGTCGGTCATGATCGAGCCGCCCATGCCCTCGCCGCCCATCTGCATCTCGCAGACGATGTCGACGATGAGCGCGATCGGCAGCGCCACCTGAAGCCCGGTGAAGACCTGTGGCAGCGCCGCCGGCAGCGCGATCTCCCACAGGAAGCGGCTGCGATTGACGCCCAGGCTCATCGCCGACCAGGTCATGTACTTGTCGATGTTCGCCGTGCCGGCCCAGGCCTCGACGATCACCGGAAAGATCGACGAGAACGCCACCATCAGCACCTTCGACGTGTCGAACACGCCGAACCACAGCATGAAGATCGGCAGGAACGCGACCTTGGGCATCGGCAATCCGACCGAGACCAGCGGATCGAAGAACCAGCGCACCAATGGAACGCGCGCGATCGACACGCCCAGAGCGACGCCGCCGAGCGACGCCAGCACGAAGCCGATGAAGGTGCGAATCAGCGTCAGCACGATGCCGTAAAGTAAGTCACCCGAGACCAGATCGTGCCACAGCCGCTCGAACACCACCGGTACCGACGGCAGCAGGAAGTCCGAGAACACGTGCGACATGGCGGTGAGCTGCCAGGCGGCGAAGAATGCGACGCCCGAGCCCACGCGCAACGCGGTGAGAGCGGCCTCGCGGCGGCCGGGGTCCTTCACTCCCGCCATCGGAGCATCCGCTGCATGAACAGCAGATAAACGCGGTCGGCGAGGAAGCCGAAGGTCGAGACGGTGAGCACGCCGGCGAACATCGCGTCGTAAACGCCACCGTCGCCGAGGAACGAGATGAGGTACCCGAGGCCGTG
>JAGXBG010000021.1 GCA_018971215.1 Alphaproteobacteria bacterium | reverse complement strand
ATGGCCGGTGCGGTGGCGGCGTTGAACCGCGCCGCCAGAGCCGCCGTGCTCGGGATGCCGGTCGCGGCCTGCGGCTCGAGCGTCAGCAGCTTTACGTCGAGGTCATGCGGCGCCAGCGTTTCGGCTGCTTTGAGCTCGTTAGCGAACGGCCGCGAGGTCGCCACCGCCGCCGAAAGCTGGCTCAGCGCCAGGAACAACATGCGCTCGGGGTTGTCGCTGGTATGCGCCAGGCGATCCTGCAGTGCGGCGATGCGTGCGGCGTTGCCGTCGACCGCCGATTGTAATTGCTGCGTCGTGGCGTCGAGGCGCTTGACGGCGTCGGCGAATTGGCCGTTGTCGGGTGCGGCTTGCTTCACTTGCTTTTCGAGCGCGTCGAGCCGCACGAAAATTTGCGCGTTGGCGTTTTGCGCGTCGTGCAGCGCCTGCACCTCGGATTCGACGCTCGCCAGCTGGCTGGCGAAGACCTGGCGCGTCGTGTCGTCGGCGGGCTTGCTCCACGGCAGCACTTGCGCGAGCGGCGGCGCCCAATAGGGTGACGTGCCAGTCAGGCCGAGCACGAGCGCGAGCGCCAGGACGAGCCCGGCAATCACGACCGCACGCCGACGCCGGCGGCGTTGGCTCTTGATGTCGCTGGCCTCGATCACCGATGGCTCGCTCACGGCGGCGGCCTCATGTCTGTTGTTCCCTGCCTACTGCCGGTGCCGTCTGCAGCGCCCGATCGAGTGCCGCGAGCAGCGCCGTCTCGTTCGGCGCCGCGGCAACATCGATACGGCGCCAGGTCAGCGGACCGAGCGCCGCCGCCACTGCCGGACTCAGGACGATCGCTGCAATCGCCGCGGTTTGGTCGCCGATTCCGGCTGCGCGCGCGAGCGTAACAAAGGTTTCGGCGGTGCGGGGAGAGAAAAAGATCGCGCAACCGACCGCGCCGGCGGCCATCGCCGCACGCGACTCGGCGCTGAGGCGGGTGGCGGCGACCGCGTCGTACAGCCGCAACCGGCGCACCGCGAATCCGGCGCGCGCCAGCTCGCCGGCCAGATCGCCGGCGACCGCACTCGCGGCGGCGTGGATCAGAGCACCGGCAGCCGGATCGAGCCGTCGCGCGACCAGCGCCGCCAACGCGTGGACGTCGCCGCCGGCGCTTTCGACCCGGACGAAACCCGCCGCCCGTGCTGCGCGCGCCGTCGCATCGCCGACGGCGAAGGCCGGCAAATCGCGCCGCGGCGAAATGTTGGCGAAGGCGCGGGCGCCGTTGGCGCTGGTGAACAGCGCCGCCTGCGCACCCGGCAGTGCGGCGGCGAGCGTGGCCTGCGCGTCGCGTGCGAGCGCGATCGACAGCAGCGGTTCCAGCAGCGGCTCGATGCCGCGCGCCGTCAACGCCGCCACCAGGCCGGCGGCATCCTCGTGCGGCCGTGTCACCAACGCCTTCATGCGAAGAAGTCGGGACCACCGCGCGCTTTGAGCTCGGCGCCGGCGTCGCGGCCGAGCGCGGCGGCGTCCGCGCTTGCGCCGTCCCGCCGCGTGCGGTGAAGCTTTCTGCCGTCCGGGCTGACGATGGCGGCATCGAGCGCCAGCCGTCCGCCCGCGATCGTCGCCAGCGCGGCGATGGGCGTGCGGCACGAGCCGTCGAGCGTCGCCAGGAATGCCCGTTCGGCACTGGCGCAAGCGGCCGTCTCAGGATGATCGAGCGGCGCCAGCAGATTGCGCACACGTTCATTGTCGTCGCGGATTTCAATCGCCAGGATGCCTTGCGCCGGCGCCGACAGCATGTCGCTCGGCGGCAGCGTCGCGGTGATCTTGTCGGCAAGACCAAGCCGCTTCAATCCGGCGACCGCGAGGATGGTGGCGTCGGCGTCGCCGGCTGCGAGCTTGGCGAGTCGCGTGCCAACATTGCCGCGCAGCGGCACGATCGTGAGATCGGGCCGCGCGTGCAGTGCCAGAGCCTTGCGGCGCAGCGACGAAGTGCCGAGCCGTGCGCCCTTGGCCAACGCCGCGAGTGAATGGGCGCGCGGTGACAGCAGCGCGTCGCGCGGATCTTCGCGCGGCAAGCAGGCGGCAACGACAAGGCCCTTGGGCAGCGTCGCCAGCATGTCTTTCATCGAATGGATGGCGACGTCGATGCGTCCGCCGAGGAGCGCGTCTTCGATCTCTTTGGTGAACAGGCCCTTGCCGCCTTCCTCGGCCAGCGGCCGTTCGCCGGCGCGGTCGCCGCTGGTGCGGATGGCGATGATTTCGATTGCGTCGGGCGCGTCCAGCGACGGATGCGCCGCAGCCAGGCGGCGTTTGAGCTCGTTCGCCTGCGCCAGCGCCAGGGGGCTGCCGCGCGTGCCGATGCGCAGAAAAGGCTGGGTCATGGCCTTGTTCTTAGGCGGAAGGCGGCGGCAAGGGAAGGTGCTATGGTCCGCGCCATGCTGGTCCTGGGCATCGAAACCAGTTGTGACGAAACCGCCGCCGCGGTGGTCGAGGACGCGCCCGCCGCGGACAAGCGCATTCGCTCGACCCTGGTGCTGTCGCAACTCGCCGAGCATCGTCCCTATGGTGGCGTCGTGCCGGAGATTGCCGCGCGCGCACATCTCGAGCATCTCGACAGCTTGATTGCCCGCGCGCTCGATGCGGCTGGCGTCTCGCTCGGCGATCTCGCCGGCGTCGCCGCCACCGGCGGGCCCGGCCTGATCGGCGGCGTCATGGTCGGGGTGATGGAGGCGAAGGCGATCGCCTATGCGCGCGGTTTGCCGTTCGTGGCCGTCAATCATCTCGAAGGTCACGCGCTGTCGGCGCGCCTCACCGACGACGTGGCCTTTCCTTATCTCCTGCTGCTGGTGTCGGGCGGCCATTGCCAATTGCTCGCCGTCGAAGGCGTCGGCACGTATCGGCGCCTCGGCACGACCATCGACGATGCCGCCGGCGAGTGCTTCGACAAGGGCGCCAAGTTGCTCGGCCTCGGTTATCCCGGCGGTCCGGCGATCGAGCAGGCGGCGCGCAGCGGCCACGTAGCGCGCTTTCCGCTGCCGCGGCCGTTGCTCGGCCGGCCAGGCTGCGATTTCTCGTTCTCGGGCTTGAAGACCGCGTTGGCGGAGACGGTGCGGCGTCAGGGTTCGCTCGATGACCGCGCCCGCGCCGATCTCGCGGCGTCGCTTCAAGCGGCAATCGTCGATTGTCTGCTCGACCGTACGGCGCATGCCGCGGCGGCTTTCACCGCGCGCCACGGCCGCGGCCATGCGCTGGTGGCGGCGGGCGGCGTCGCCGCCAATGCCATGTTGCGGCCGCGGCTGTCCAAACTCGCTTCCGATTGGAACTTGCGCTTCGTCGTCCCGCCGCCGGCACTGTGTACCGACAATGCGGCGATGATCGCCTGGGCAGGCGTCGAACGTCTGAAGCTCGGACTCACGGATACGCTCGACTTCGCGCCGCGGCCGCGTTGGCCGCTCGATCCGGCAGCAGCATCCGCGCGCTCACGTTGAACCCTGCCCGGCGCCGCCCTAGGATCGGCGCTGCCGGCTGCGTCAATCGCCGGCCAAAAGAGCCTTGGGGAGGAAAAAGATCATGTATTTCCGTGCCTTAATGGTTGCTCTTGCCGGCGCGGCGTTGCTAGCCGGTTCGGCGCAAGCGCAGACGTCGGCGCCCGCATTCCTCTATTCGATGCCGAAGCTCGCACCCGCTCATTCCGCGAGAATTCATGTCCGCGTCGACTCGATGAAATACGACCATATGATCCCGAGCGAATACGCGTTCTGCACGGCGGACGGCCATGGCGCCGCCACCGCCGGAGCCAATAAGAATCCGCAAATCTCGTGGTCGAAGGGTCCGGCTGGCACGCAGTCCTACGCCGTCGTCATTTACGACACCGATTCGCCGGCGGAACACCGCGAGCTCATGAACCAGAAGGGCGCGACGCTGACGAAGGCCGTCAAGCGCAAGATCTTCTTCCACATGGTGCTGGTTGACATTCCGGCCACCGTCATGACCGTGCCCGAGGGCGCAGCCTCGAACGAGCGGCTGCTACACGGCAAGCCGGCATCGGCCATCAAGGTCGGCGTGCCCGCCGCCAACAGCTACACCCCGGCCTTTGCCGCGAACGATGCGATGAAGGGCACGTATTACGGCTATGACGGACCGTGCTCGCCGTGGAACGACGAGAACGCCCATCACTATCACTTCACCGTCTACGCGCTGAGCGTGCCGTCGCTCGGCCTCAGCGGCGAGTTCAGCGCCGAAGCCGCGGTCGCGGCGATGAAGGGAAAGGTGTTGGCGCAGGGCCAGTTTCTCGGCGTCTATTCGACCAACCCAGCCGTCATGGCCAAGCTGAAGAAATAACCGCATAGCTTGATCGGATAACGCCTTCCGTGCTTCATCGCTCGCGGTGAGGCGCGGGAGGCGTAATTTTTCATGCAGACCTTCGGCATCATCGGCGGGGGCGCTTGGGGCACCGCGTTGGCGCAAGTCCTGCGCCGCGCCGGCCGCGACGTCGTCCTATGGGCGCGCGAGGCCGAGGTCGTCGCTGCGGTTTCGGTCGCTGCCGAGAACCCGATTTTCCTGCCTGGCATCACGCTCGAGCGCGGCATCCGCGCGACCGGCGAGCTCGCTGTGGCGGCGCAAGCCGATGCCGTTTTGCTGGCGACGCCGGCGCAGCATCTGCGTGCGATCGTGACGCGACTGGCGCCGCATTTGCCCAAGAACGTGCCACTGGTGCTGTGCACCAAGGGCATCGAGGAAAAGACCGGCGCGCTGATGAGCGAGGTTGCAGCCGAAGCCGCGCCCGATGCGCCCATCGCCGTGCTCTCGGGCCCAACCTTCGCGCACGAGGTGGCGGCCGGGTTGCCGACGGCGGTGACGCTGGCTGCGGCCGACGCGGCGCTCGGCGCCAAGCTCGTCGCCGCGCTCGGCGGTCGCGGCTTCCGGCCTTATCTCTCGGGCGATCCCGTCGGCGCGCAAGTGGGCGGCGCGGTGAAGAACGTGCTGGCGATCGCCTGCGGCATCGTCATGGGCAAGAAGTTCGGCGACAACGCCCGCGCCGCCCTGATTACGCGTGGCCTCGCCGAGATGATGCGCCTCGCCGTCGCCAAGGGCGGCAAGGCCGAGACACTGATGGGCCTGTCGGGCCTCGGCGACCTGACGCTGACTTGCAACGGCCTGCAATCGCGCAACCTGACGCTCGGTGTGGCACTCGGCGAGGGCCAGACTCTGGCTTCGATCCTGGCGGTGCGCCGCTCGGTTGCCGAAGGCGTCACCTCGTCGTCGGCCTGCGGTGCGCTGGCGCACAAGCTCGGCATCGAAATGCCAATCGTCCAGGCGGTCGACGCCATCCTGCACAAAGGCGCGGCGATCGACCGCGAGATCGAAGGCCTGCTGGCGCGGCCGTTCAAGGCCGAGCTGGCGCCGAGCCGGGCCTGATGTCGTCGGCCGTCGCGATCCGCCATGTTGCCTTCGAGGATCTTGACGCCTTCGCGCCGGCGCTGGCGGCGCGCGGATATAAGGCAAGCTATCGCGACGCACCGGTCGACGATCTCGCCGCCGCCGAGCTCGCCGACTGCGACCTGCTCATCGTGCTCGGCGGACCGATCGGCGTCTACGAAGAGGATCGCTATCCGTTCCTCAAATCGGAAATCGCGCTGATCGAGAAACGACTCAAGGCGGGTAAGCCGGTCCTTGGCATCTGCCTCGGCGCGCAGCTGATGGCGCGCGCGCTCGGCGCCAAGGTCTATGCCGCCGGTTTCAAGGAAATCGGCTGGGCCGGAATCAGCTTGAGCGCCGCCGGCCGCGCCTCGCCCTTGGCCAAGCTCGCGCCCGGAACGCGCGTGTTGCACTGGCACGGCGACACATTAGACCTGCCGTCGGGCGCGACGCACCTGGCGTCGACGCCGCGCACGCCCAACCAGGCCTTCGCCGTCGGCCGCCATGGTCTGGCGCTGCAGTTCCATCTCGAAGTCAGCGCGTCCGGTTTGGAACGTTGGCTCGTCGGCCACGCGGTCGAGATCGGTGCCACGCCGCGCGTCACCGTGCCGCGGCTGCGCGCCGACGCGGGCAAGTTCGCCGCCGAGCTCGTGCCGCAAAGCCGCGCCGTGCTCGATGCGTGGCTCGACGGTCTGAAGGGATGAAGGCGCGGCGCATCGTCGTCCTCACGGGCGCCGGCGTCTCGCAGGAATCGGGTCTCGACACTTTTCGCGATGCCGATGGGATTTGGTCGCGCTACCGCGTCGAGGACGTGGCGACACCCGAAGCTTTCGCGCGCAACCCGCGCCAGGTGCACGACTTCTACAATTTGCGCCGGCGCAACCTGCTTGCCGGCCACGTCAAGCCGAACGCCGCGCATGCCGCGCTGGCGGAACTCGAACGCCGGTGGCCCGACGAATTCCTGCTGGTGACGCAGAACATCGACGATCTGCACGAGCGCGCCGGTTCGCGCAAGCTCGTCCACATGCACGGCGAGATGCGCAAGGTGCGCTGTGCCGCCTGCGGCGCGGTGACGGCCAACGATGCCGACCTGTCGGTTGACTCGGTATGCGACGCATGTACCAGCTCCGGTACATTGCGGCCGCACGTCGTCTGGTTCGGCGAGATGCCGCTTGAGATGGAGCACATCGGCGGCGCTTTGGCGCGCTGCAACTTGTTCATCTCGGTCGGCACCTCGGGCAACGTCTATCCGGCCGCCGGCTTCGTCGCCGAGGCCAATGCGGCCGGCGCGCGCACCGTCGAGCTCAATCTCGAACCGTCGCTCAGCCACAGCCATTTCGCCGAAGGCCGCTACGGCAAGGCGACGGCCATCGTGCCGGACTTCGTCGCTGCGCTGCTGGCCAAGCCATAGAAGGCCCGGCCGCGGCTGGACGCTGCCGCGCGCGCGAGAGTAGATTCCGGCTCGATGGAGCGCTCCTTCAAGCACGAAGTCCAGTCGCTCAAGTTGAGCGACGGCGAGATTTTCCGCGGCGAAGGCATCCTCGCCGTCACCAAGGCCTTGCTGCAATCGGGCGTGAGCTATGTCGGCGGCTATCAGGGCGCGCCGGTGTCGCATCTGCTCGACGTGCTGGTCGACGCGAAGGAGACGATGGACGCGCTCGGCGTCCATCTCGAGACCTGCACCAACGAGGCGTCGGCGGCGGCGATGCTCGGCGCCTCGATCAACTATCCGATCCGCGGCGCGGTAACCTGGAAGTCGATCGTCGGCACCAATGTGGCGGCCGACGCGCTGTCGAACTTGGCGTCGCCCGGCGTCAAAGGCGGCGCGTTGATCATCATCGGCGAGGATTACGGCGAAGGCGCTTCGGTGATCCAGGAGCGCTCCTACGCCTATGCGATGAAATGCACCATGCCGCTTCTGGATCCGCGACCCGACCTGCCGTCGATCGTGCGCGCGGTCGAGGAGGGCTTCGAGCTATCCGAGGCGAGCCACGCGCCGGTGATGCTCGAGCTGCGCATCCGCGCCTGCCATGTCACCGGCGAGTTCGCCGCCAAGGCGAACCGGCCGGGCGCACATTCGGCGCTCAACAAGTTCAGCGAGCCGGCGCCGCACGATTACAGCCGCCTGTCGCATCCGCCGGTCACCTTCGCGCAGGAGCGCATCAAGGTCGAGGAACGCCTACCAGCGGCGCGCGACTTCATCCGGTCGCGCAAGCTCAACGAGATCTTCGCCGGAGATCTTGACGATATCGGCATCGTCGTCATGGGCGGGCTTTACAACGTGCTGGTGCGCGCTCTGCTGCGCCTCGGCCTCGCCGATCTGTGGGGCAATTCACGCATCCCGATCTATTGCCTCAACGCGGTCTATCCGCTGGTGCCCGAGGAGGTGCGCGAATTCTGCGCCGGCAAGCGCACCGTGCTGGTCGTCGAGGAAGGCCATCCCGACTACATCGAGCAGCAGATCAACGTCATCCTCCGTCGCGCCGACATCGCCACGCGCGTCGAAGGCAAAGGTACGTTGCCGCCGACGGGCGAATACACCGCCGAGATCATGCTCAAGGGCCTCACCGCCTTTCTGGCAGCGACGCGGCCGGCAGGTGTTGCCGCCGATGCGATGGTCAAGGCGGTCGACGAGCTGATCGGGAGCAAGGACGAAGCTGCACGCGACGTCGGCCATTTGCCGGCGCGGCCGCCGACCTTCTGCACCGGCTGTCCCGAGCGGCCCGTGTTCAGCGCCCTCAAGCTGTTGCAGCGCGAGACCGGGCCAGCACATATCAGCAGCGACATCGGCTGTCATTCCTTCGCCACCTTCGCGCCGTTCAGCATGGGCAACTCGATCCTCGGCTATGGCATGAGTCTCGCCGCCGCCGCCGCCGTCGGACCCAACCTGAAGCAGCGACCGATATCGGTCATGGGCGACGGCGGCTTCTGGCACAACGGCGTCATCACCGGCGTCGCCTCGAGCCTGTTCAACCAAGGCGACGGCGTGCTGATCATCATGCAGAACGGCTACGCCTCGGCCACCGGCCAGCAATATCTGCCGTCAAGCACACGGCACCGGCCAGGTGGCGCGGCCACGGCCGATATCGAAACCACGCTCAAGGCGCTCGGCGTGCGCTGGCTCAGGACCGTGCGCAGCTACAGTGTCGCCACCATGATCAAGACGTTGCGCCAGGCGATGACCACCAAGGCCAAGGGCCTCAAGGTCGTCATCGCCGACGGCGAGTGCCAGCTTGCGCGCCAACGCCGGGTGCGGGCCGACGACTCGGCACGGCTCGCCGCCGGCCGGCGCGTGGTCAAGACGCGCTACGGCGTCGACGACGCGATCTGCACCGGCGACCATTCCTGCATCCGCCTGTCGGGCTGTCCGTCGCTCACGGTCAAGCCGAACCCGGACCCGCTGCGCACCGATCCGGTGGCGAGCGTCGTCGACAGCTGCGTCGGCTGCGGCCTATGCGGCGAGGTCGCGCATGCGGCGGTGCTGTGCCCGTCCTTCTATCGTGCCGAGATCGTGCGCAATCCGTCGTGGTGGGACCGTGCGGTCGATCGCCTCCGCCGCCGGCTGATCGCACGGCTGGACGGCGCAACCGAGGCAGCGGCGTGACAGCCGAAGTTCGCCCGCTGTCGATCCTCATCGCTGCGCTTGGCGGCGAAGGTGGCGGCGTGCTCAGCCAGTGGATCGTCGCCGCGGCGGCGCGCTGCGGCTTTCCGGCGCAAAGCACCTCCATCCCCGGCGTCGCGCAACGCACTGGCGCCACTACTTATTATCTCGAGATCATGCCGGTACCGGCGTCCGAGCTCGGTGGCAGGCGGCCGGTGATGGCGTTGATGCCGGGCATCGGTGACGTCGATCTGCTGCTGGCGACCGAGCTCGCCGAGGCGACGCGGCAGATCGCGCTCGGCTTCGTCACGCCCGACCGCACCCACGTCGTCGCGTCACTGGCGCGCAGCTACATCATGCCCGAGAAGATGGCGATGGCCGATGGCCGCCTCGACGATACACGGCTGGTCGAATTGGTCGGCCGCCATGCGCGCGCCAGCCTGATCCTCGACCTGGACGCGCTGGCGCGCGAAGCCGGCGCGATGGTCAACGCCGTGATGCTCGGCGCCTTCGCCGGCACCGGCATGTTGGCGATTCCGGTCGAGATCTTCGAGGCCGTCATCGCCGAAGGCGGCCGCACGGTGGAGGCCAATCTGCGCGACTTCCGCGCCGGACTGGCGGCGGCGCAGTGCGGCCAATCGCCGGCGCCGCGGCCACTGGAAAAACGCTGGCGCGGCGGCGCGGCCGATCTCGCCGCGCTCGAAACCGAAGCTGCTTCGTTGCCGGAAGCCGTGTGGCCGGTTGCCGTCGAAGGAATACGCCGGCTCGCGCACTATCAGGACGCGGCTTACGCACGCGATTATCTCGATCGCGTCCGGCAAATGGTCGCCGTCGATGTGGCGGCCGGACTGGGCGGCAAGCTCGCGCAGACTACGGCGCGGCACTTGGCGTTACGCATGTCGTTCGAGGACGTGATTCGCGTCGCGCAGGTCAAATCCGATCCGGCGCGGCTCGCGCGCATCCGTGCCGAACTCGACGCCGCCGACGGCGATCCGGTGCGCATCGTCGAATATTTCAAGCCCGGCATCGACGAGCTGTGCTCCGTCCTGCCTCCGGCATTGGCCCGGCCGATCCTGGCGGTCGCCGAGCGGCGCGGCTGGCTCGGCCGCGTCCATTGGGGCATGCACATCAAGACCCATACGGTCGCCGGCTATCTGCGCCTCAAGGTGCTCGCGTCGCTGCGACGTTATCGCCGCAAGACGCACCGCTTCGACGCGGAGCGGCGCGAGATCGAAACCTGGCTCGCGGCGATCGCCGACGCCGCTTTGCTGTCGCCGCATCTGGCGCTCGAGATCGCCGAATGCGCCAACCTGATCAAGGGCTATGGCGACACCTGGAAGCGCGGCATGGCGAACTATCGCGCCATCTTCGAGCACGTGGTGCGGCCGGCGCTGGCGCGACGGCTGCCGATTGCAGTCGCCGCCGACGCGGTCGCCAGCGCGCGTACTGCGGCGCTTGCCGATCCTGAAGGCGCGCGCTTTACCGCGACGCTGGCCGACATCGAAAAGCGCGCCGTACCCCAGGCCGCTGAATGATCGGTCGCGCCTTGCCGCAATTACGCCGCGATTGGGCGCTATCGCATCGCCGGTCGCGCCGCTTCGCGCGCGAGGAAGGGGTTCCCATGCGGTTGATGTTTGCGGCGCTGATCGCCGGCATGATTCTCGCGCCGGCCTTGGCGCGGGCCCAGTCGCAGTCGCAGATCACCTGCGCGCAGCTGCCTAAGGCGGCCGAATTCGTGAACACCAAGCTCAAGCCCGGTCCCAACACCGACGCCGCCAAGCGGCATCTCGAAGCCGCCCAGCATGCGACCTCGGACCAGCAATGCGTCGCCGAATTGCGCAAGGTCGATTATTACGCCAAGCGTTCGATGGCGGCCGATCGGCGCGCCGCGGCCAAGACGCAGCCCAAGCCGCAACCGCACGCACAAGCGCAGTCGCAGATCACCTGCGCGCAGCTGCCCAAGGCGGCGGAGTTCGTGAACACCAAGTTGAAGCCGGGTCCCAACACCGACGCTGCGAAGCAGCATCTCGAAGCCGCCCAGCATGCGGCCTCGGATCAGCAATGCACTGCCGAGCTGCGCAAGGTCGACTATTACGCCAAGCGCTCGCTGGCCGCGGATCAGCATGCGGCGGCTAATACGGCGTCGGGTCAAGCCGCGCCCGTGCGGCATGTGCGTTGCGGCGACGTGCTGCATCCGAACCTGCCGGGTGGCGTCGATTATCGCGGCCCGCCGGTCCCGGGCTGCCTTCCGGTCCGTCTCTGGTAGTCCGCCGCCACTGGCGCACTCGTGATGGGGTGCGCCGTCGCTGCCGGCGCTAAGATCGCCGCGGGCAAGGGGGCAGGGCGATGCGCAAGGTCGTGATCTGGGACGCGCCGACGCGCCTCTTCCATTGGCTGACGGTCATCTTGGTCGCCGCCGCCTACGCGACCTGGCGCTTCGACTGGATGGATTGGCACGTCGGGGTCGGCGACGCGTTGCTCGCGCTGGTCGTTTTCCGGCTCGTCTGGGGCGTTCTTGGCGGCAAAACCGCGCGTTTCGCCGGCTTCGTCGCTTCGCCGCGCGCCGCTTTCACGCATCTCATGCATATGTTCCGCCGCGAGCCCGATCGTGAGATCGGCCACAATCCGGCCGGCGGCTGGATGGTGCTGGTGTTGCTCGCGCTGCTGCTCGGCGAAACGTTGAGCGGCCTTTACATCAACAACGACATCGCCGACGAAGGTCCGCTGACCCACGTCGTGCCGGCGCCGATCAGCAATCTGATCGACACGTTGCACACGGTCTTATGGTGGACGTTGCTTGCCGCGGTGACGCTGCACGCGCTCGCGGTCGCCGTCTATTGGACGGCCAAAGGCCAGAATTTGGTGCTGCCGATGGTCACGGGCCGCAAGACGCTGCCGCCGGAAACGCGGGCGCCGGCTCTTGTCGGGCCGTTGCGCGCGCTCCTGGTCTTGGGCGGCAGCGTGCTTGCGGTGACCGCGCTGATCAATTTCCTCTAAACGCGCCTCAGCTCTTCGGCACGATCACCTGGCCGCAAATCTCGCCGCCCGGATGATCGGTGCTGTGCACGTTGATGTACCAGTTACCGGCGTCGAGCTGCTGCGCCTGTTCCGGCGTCAGCGTCGCCTTGCCGGTGATCGGGCTCTTGACGGGGCTCCCCTTCTTGGTGAGCCAGATTACGACTGGGCCGCCGCATTTGGCACCATTCGCGCCGTTGTGGAAATGCGACATCGTCGCCGGACTCGACAGGTCGCTATAATTGATATGCCAGGTCACGACGCGCGTGCTGGCGTCCCACGTCAAGTCGGCGACGCCCTTGCCTTTCGTGTTCGACGCCGGCACTTCGGCGGCCGAAGTTAACTGCACCTTGAATTTCACCGGCGCGGCGGTCGCCGTTCCCGCCCACGCGACGCAGGCCAACGCCGCCAGCGCGAGGACGATCCGCCGAGACACTACTCCCATCATGCCACCCTCCTTCGATCGAGTTGGTATCGCGCGACGTCGCTTCGTTAGCGGCTACCCCATCGCGGATCGGCGCAAGTCTATGCGGCCGGCCATCGGCAACATAGGGGGCTTCGCCGCGGCTCACGGCAACGTTACGGTGCGATTGGCCTAAAGCCCAGGAATTGCACGGGTTCGGCGCCGTCGCGCATGCAGGACAGCATATCGTCCGAAAGTGCGGTGGCGGACCCGGCGTCCGCCGTTTCGCACGAATTCCGATTTAGGACTCAATGATTTGGCGAATCTCGACAGAGCGTTTCCCCGACCCTTTCCCCGAGGGATGACTAGATTTGGGTGGACGATGGTGGACGGTCCGCGGCGTTCTCCATTCCTTGGCTAACGGCGAGTACTCGCTACCCGGGAGTTACCGATTCAACTTCATCGTCAGGCGGGCGCCTTGAGTTCACGAGTGCGCTCGAATTTCACATTCCCGGTCCAATGGCTACTTTTCGAACGTCGTCAAGCAGAACAGCATATCGACATTGAGGCCATCTCTCGCTAGCGGCAGGATGAGGCGCTCGAGTGTCTTCCATTTTCGTGCTTCGTAAATTGCGCTGATGTAGAGGGGGCGTCCACGATAATGCGACACCTGCGCACGCTCGGCCACAGCCTCGAAATGCGAATGGAGCGCCGATGCGCGGAAATCCGGATGCACTTCGTCGAGCCATCTCCCAGTTGTCTCAGACCCGGTTGCCTCGACACAGGCGGTGCCTACAAGCCGATACTTGAAGCGCAACGGATTGCGGTGGACGTCGGCCAGCCAGACCCACGGCAGTAGATCGGGAATGTCACTCGGACTGCAATGTTGCCGTCCGGGCAGCAAATCGGGCGCGGGCCAGCGCGAGAGCCAGTAGCGATAGAGCTCGCCGATCCGTTTGTCGCACGGTGGCATGGCTGCCTTCGGTGCCAAAACTGCGCCGACAGTGTCGAGCATGGTGACGCATCACATAATTGGAGGCTGCGTCAGTGTGCCGCCCTGTACCTAACCGGCTGTTAACGGTTTGCCGTCGCATCGGATTGCGCGCGAACAAGAGAGCGCCGCCACGAGTGGCGAGATTTTTAGCCAAATGGCCCGCGAACGGGCTGGCGAAGACGAGCCACGCTTTACCGGCGATTTACCCTTTTTCTTTAGCGTACCGCTTTGATTTTCCGAAAGTGGCGACGGCATGCAACTGGATTGGCGTTTCTTCCCCATTTTCAGCCTGCCATCGGCCGGCTCCAATTATCTAGCTGTATATAATCCTACTCTGGTGGTGACTTCGGTCATCATCGCGATCCTCGCTGCCTATGTCGCGCTGTCGATCTCGGGCCGCATAGCTGCAGCAAAGACAGATCAGAGCCGCGCAGCCTGGACTGGCGCCGGCGCTGCGGTGATGGGCGGCGGCATCTGGTCGATGCATTTCGTGGGGATGATCGCCTTTTCTCTGCCGTGCGGCGTCGGCTACAACCCGCTCGGCACACTGCTTTCGGCCGTTCCGAGCATCCTGGCAAGCGGTGTCGCCCTCTCCATCATCAGCCGCAATGAGGAGCCGAGCCTGTTCCGTGTCACCATCGGTGCGGTGCTGATGGGCGCCGGAATCGGCGCCATGCACTATTCAGGCATGGGGGCGATGGAGCCCGACGCCGTGCTCCGCTACGACCCGACCTGGGTTGGCATCTCGATTGTGACGGCCGTCGTGCTGGCGTTCATCTCGCTTAGCATCCGGTTCCGCTTCCGCGCGCACAAATTCGGCGGCGCGCCGGCGAACTTGATCGCGGCCGCGGTGATGGGCTTCGCCGTGTCCGGCATGCATTACACAGCGATGAACGCCGCGCTCTTCTATCCCCTGTTGGGTGGTGCGCCAGATTTTCACATGTCGCTACCGCCGACGACACTCGCGATTGTCGTCACGCTTGTGGCCGTTCTCATCGCCAGCATCGCGCTCGTCGCCAGCGTCGCGGGCCGGCAAGCCGAACTTGCTGCCAGCCTGCGCGCTGAGATCACAGAGCGCAAGCGGGGCGAGAGCGCGCTGATCGAGGCGCGGCAGAACGCCGAGCGCGCCAATCTCGCCAAATCCCAGTTCCTCGCAGTCATGAGTCACGAGATTCGCACGCCGCTCAACGGCGTGATCGGCATGGCGAATCTCCTGGCTTCGACGCCGCTCAACGACCGGCAGACCCACTTGGTTGGTAATCTTGCCCGGTCGGGCCGAACGCTGCTGGCGCTCATCAACGACATTCTCGATTTCTCGCGCATCGAGGCGCGCGAACTCGTGTTATTCGACGCGCCGTTCGAGATCCGCGAGGTCATTGCGGAGGTGACGGATCTCTTCGCCGAGCAGGGCAGCGCTAAGGATCTCGAACTGGTTTATTCGGTCGCCGATGAGGTGCCGGTGCAACTCCTGGGCGATTCGGTGCGAGTGCGCCAGGTGCTCATCAACCTGGTTGGTAACGCGATGAAGTTCACCGAGCGTGGCGAGGTCTTCATCGGGGTTTCGGTCGCCGAGGACAAAGGCAGCGAGGTGGCGCTGTCCTTCGCGGTCCAGGATACCGGCATCGGTATCAGTTCGGATAAGCTTGCCCAGGTCTTCGAGCCCTTCCGCCAAGCTGATGCGTCAATGACGCGATCCCATGGCGGCTCTGGCCTCGGCCTGGCGATCGCCAAGCACTTGGTCGAGCTCATGGGTGGCACGATCGCCGTCCAAAGCGAGCTTGGCCGCGGCTCGCGCTTCGAATTCAAGGCGCGCTTCAGAGAGATCCCGCGGCCGGGCAAGGTAGCCGAAAAGTCGCGCCAGATCGCGCGGCCGCTGCGGACCCTGTTGGTTGACGCCAACGCAACCAGCGCCCGGGTCATGCGCGATTATCTGACGCGCTGGGGGATGGCGCCGGTAGTGGCCGACACGGTTCCTAAGGCCGTGGCGAGGTGGAAAGCGGCGCTTGCGGCCGATAACGAATTCGACGCGGCGATCATCGATGTCAAGGGACTGGGCGCAGCCGGGATCGAGCTTGCTCGAACAATCGGCGCAAAAGCCGGAGAGAAGGGACCCACGCTCGTCCTACTCGTCGGCATGAACGATCTCGCTGGCAGCGACGAGATCGAGAAACTTGGCGCTTTCGCCATCCTCACTAAGCCGGCGCGGCCTTCGGCGCTGTTCGATTGCTTTGCCTCGATCGCGGCAGGCGCAGCCGACAAGGGTGTGCCGTCGCCGCTGACACGTCGCATCGGACGCGCCGTCACCCCCAGCTTCAGCGCCCGCGTCCTCGTGGTTGAGGACAACCCCGTCAACCAGGAGGTAGCTGCCGGCGTCCTCGAGGAGATGGATTGCCGCGTCGTCACGGCAGCGAATGGTAAGATTGGGGTCGAGCATTTCCAGAGCGAGGCTTTCGACCTGATCCTCATGGATTGCGAGATGCCGATCATGGACGGCTTCGCGGCGACAGCGCGCATACGCGAAATCGAAGCGGAGCGCGCCGCGTCCGGCGGTGCTACCGGCCGTACGCCGGTCGTCGCGTTGACGGCACATGCCCTCGCCGAGATCCGGCAGAAATGCGTGCACGCCGGCATGGACGACTTCCTCGTTAAGCCTTTCGACGAATTACAGATCGGCGAAATGCTGCGGCTCTGGATTCCCGGCTGCGAGCAGGCGCCACGTGACAAGACCGAAATTCACGCCCAGACCCATGTAGCGAAAAACGAGGCAGCCGAGTCCGGTGGGCCGCCGATCATAGACATGAAGGCGATCAGCCGCATCCGCGCCATCCAGGGCCGGAACGCTGGCTCGTTGTTCGAGCGCGTCGTCAGGCAATTCGCCGATACCGCGCCGTCTCTCGTCGCCGCGGTGCGCCAGCATTGCGAGGCGGCGAATGCCGAAGGCGTCTGGCGAGCGGCGCACAGCTTGAAATCAAGTGCAGCAACACTCGGCGCGGAACGGCTGGCGCGGCGCTGCATTCAGATCGAGACCCTGGCCCGGGATAGCGGCGTCGACGCGGTGCGGAGCCTAGTTGCGGCGCTGGAATCGGATTTGATCACGGCCCAGGAGGGCCTCCGCAACTTGGTCGAGGCTGAACATGTCTGAGAATGAATCCCCGACGGCAATCCTGTTAGTCGATGACGATCCAATCGTCCGCGCCATTATGCGCGGCACGCTCGAGGTCGACGGCTACGCGATCATCGAGGCCGACGATGGCGACGAGGCAATCGAGCTTTACCACGCGACGAAGCCGCAACTGCTTGTCGCGGATGTGGTCATGCCACGCATGGATGGCTTCACGCTGTGCCGTGAGCTGCGCCGCCACAAGGACGGCGCCTATGTCCCCATCCTGATGGCCACAGGTCTAGACGACGTGCCGTCGATCAACAAAGCCTATGAAGCTGGCGCCACGGACTTTATCTCCAAGCCTATCAACTGGGTCGTCCTCGGGCATCGCGTGCGCTACATGCTTCGCGCGAGCCGCGCCTTCAAGGAGTTGCGCGAGGAGGAGGGCCGACTGCTGGTGGCGAAAGAACAGGCCGAAGCCGCTAACCGCTCTAAGTCCGAATTTCTCGCCAATATGAGCCACGAGCTGCGCACGCCCTTGAACGCCATCATCGGCTTCTCGGAGATCATGCGCGACGGCAAGTTCGGCCCGCTGAGCGTGAAATACATGGAATACGCCACCGCGATCGCTGACAGCGGCAACCACCTTCTGACGGTCATCAACAACATCCTCGACATGTCGCGCGCCGAAGCCAATCGCCTAGTATTGCTCGAAGAGGAGATCGAGATCGCGCGAGCGGTGGCGTTCAGCGTCGGAACCATTGAGGAGATGGCGCGCCATGCCGAGATCGATTGCCACAGTGAGATTCCCGAAGACTTGCCCCGCTTTTTCGGCGATGCCGCGAAGCTGCGCCAGATCCTCATCAACCTGCTGGCGAACGCGGTCAAGTTCACGCCCAGCGGCGGCAAGGTCAGCGTCGCAGTGGAGCAGGGCCCGGATGGAGGCATGGTCTTCCACGTCCGCGATACCGGCATCGGCATTCCGCCGGAGAAGCTGCCCCTTGCCCTGGCACCGTTCGGACAAGTGGACAGCGGCTTCACCCGGCAACATTCCGGCACCGGACTCGGCCTGCCGCTGACAAAGCGGCTCATCGAGCTTCACGGCGGCACGATGCAGATCGACAGCAAACCCGGCAAGGGCACCACCGTGACGGCGCAGTTTCCCAAGGAGCGGACGGCGCGAGATTCCATCGACAAGCCGGCCACGGCGGTGCAGGCGGGCGACCGACGCAAAAGCGGTGGCACCGCCAACTGAGCCGCGATCGTCTCTCGCCAACCCCTACCTATTGCGGCGGGCCTCACCAGCAACCCCGCGGCGCGCCTCCAACAGTCGTCCTAGATTTGGGCGAACGATCGTGGATGGCTGATCTCTCCATACGCGAGCGACCTCCGGCGCGGAGAGCTGTTCGATATTTTTCGCCAGCGTCCTTTCCCCAAATTTTTCCCCGAGGCTTGCTTTGATGATGGGGACTGTGGGTGGACGTGGCAAGATGAGAAATCAAAAAAAGTCATCTGCACCAACGACTTATCTGACGTCAGTGGACGGTGCTGGACGCCACTGGAATGTGCGGTGGCGGACCCGGCGAGATTCGAACTCACGACCTCTGCCTTCGGAGGGCAGCGCTCTATCCAGCTGAGCTACGGGTCCGCTGGCGGCGACGATAGGGCAACCGGCGGTGCTGGACAAGTCGCGCTGGCCCGCCCGATGTTGTACCGCGGGTGCCGCAGCGGGAGCCAATGACCGAATCCTGGGTCGACGACGTGCTGCATTTCTGGTTCGTCGAGCTGCCGCCGTTGGCGTGGTTCAGCGGCGACGCCAGCACCGACGCGCTGGTCCGCACGCGGTTTCTGACGTTGCATGAAGATCTCAGGCGCGTCCTGCCGCCGGGCGCGCTGCTGGCGCCCGAACCGGCACTCGCCACGGTGATCGCGCTCGACCAGTTTCCGCGTAACCTCTATCGCGGCCAGGCCGAAACCTATGCCGCCGACGCCGCGGCGCTGGCCGCGGCCGAGCGCGCGGTGGCCTTGGGATTCGACCGGGCGTTCGATCCGACGCGGCGGCTTTTCCTCTACCTGCCGTTCACGCATGCCGAAGACCGCGCCATGCAGGCGCGCTCGGTCGAATTGTGCGAGTCACTTGGTGACGCCGAAGTGCTTGGCTACGCGCGGCGGCACCAGGAGGTCGTCGACCGTTTCGGTCGCTTTCCCCATCGCAACGCCATCCTGGGTCGGCCCTCGACGGCCGAAGAGATCGAGTTCCTCAAGGCCGGCCGCGGCTTTTGACTGCGTCGCTTTGGGCAGGGGCCCACGGCTGGCGCCGCCGCGCAGGGGCTGCCGTTGTCGCCGTCGCACTTTCGCGCGATGATTGTGTAACGGGCCGCCAGCGCCCGCCCAGGGGAGGACACATGCGCAGTCTGAAATTTGCGGCCGCTGCGTTCGCGGCGCTTGTCGTCGTCGCCGCTGTGCCAGCGCGCGCCGAAGACGTCGTCAAGGTCGGCGTCATCCTGCATTACACCGGACCGTTCGCCCGCCTCGGCGACACGATGCAGAAGGCGATCGATCTCTATATGAAGCAGCATGGCGACGCCGTCGGTGGCGCCAAGATCGAGCTCGTCAAGCGCGACGCCCAGGGCAGCGTCGACACGTCAAAGCGCATGGCGCAGGAGCTGCTGACGCGCGACCACGTCCAGTTCCTCACCGGCTTCATCCTGACGCCCGAGGCGCTGGCCGCCGCGCCCGACGTGACCCAGGCCAAAGTGCCGATGGTGATCATGAATGCGGCGACCGCGGTGATCACCACCAAGTCGCCGTACATCACGCGCACGTCGCTGACCCTGCCGCAGACCACTGAGATCTTCGGCAAATGGGCGGCGACCAAAGGCGGCATGAAGCGCGTCTATAGCGCGGTGTCGGATTACGCGCCCGGCCTCGACGCCGAAGCCGCCTTCAAACGCGCCTTCACCGCCAACGGCGGCACGATCGTCGACAGCGTCCGCTTTCCGCTGATGAACCCGGACTTCGCGCCGTTCCTGCAGCGCGTCCTCGACAAGCGGCCGCAAGGTCTCTACGCCTTCATTCCCGGCGGCAGCCAGCCGGTGACTTTCGTCAAGACGTTCCACGATCTCGGCCTCGACAAGGCCAAGATCAGGCTGCTGCCGAGCGCCGAAGTCGGCGACGAGAACGATCTCCAGAAGCTGCCGGACTTCGCCGTCGGCATTACGATCTCGACGAACTACACCGCCGCGCGCAAGTCGAAGGCCAACGAGGAATTCGTCGCCGCCTGGCAGAAGGCCTACGGCGCCGGCCAGGAGCCCGACCTGTTCGCGGTCGGCGCCTATGACGGCATGGCGTTGATCTACCACGTCGTCGATAAGCTCCACGGCAAGATCGACGGCGACAAGGCGATGGCGGCGATCAAGGGCTGGAAATACGAAAGCCCGCGCGGGCCGATCATGATCGACCCGGCGACCCGCGACATCGTCCAGAACGTCTATATCTGCCGCGTCGAGAAGGTGAACGGCCGCCTCGCCAACGTGCCGATCGAGACCTATCCGATGGTCAAGGATCCCTGGAAGATCGAGAATCATATGGAATAGCCGGCTTTTTCCGGCCGCAGGTCCAGGCAGCCGCCCGGTTCGGGCGGCTGCCGTCGTTTTGGCCACGCCTTGCCACGCCGGCGCCACAGTTCATCCGTTATCGATGGAGGGCACGGCATGGGATGCCGGAGCCTAAGACATAAGGACAGGACGAGGACGCCATGAGAACCACCGCCACGGCCGCCGCCCTCGGCGCCATTCTGCTGCTGGCACCGCCGCTGGCGGCGCAAAGCCTCGCCGATCCGCCCGGCCGCGTCGGCCGGCTGAGCTACATCGAAGGCACGGTTTCGCTGCACGCGCCCGACCAGGATCAATGGTCGCAGGCGGTGGTCAATTATCCGGTCACCACCGGTGACGGCTTCTGGACCGAACCGCAATCGCGCGCCGAGGTCCAGGTCGGCGCCGTCGAAATGCGCCTCGATCAGTCGACCGAAGCCGACGTCGTGCGCCTCGACGATGCCGCGACGCAGTTGCGTGTCGATCAGGGCACGATCGAAGTCCACGTCATCGTCATGCCGCCGGGCGGCGTTTCGGTGCTGACACCGCTAGGCCAGGTCGACCTGTTGACGGTCGGCAGCTATCACGTCGAAGCCGGTGAACCCGGCCCGGACAACGCGCCCCCTAACCAGACGATCGTCAGCGTCCTGCAGGGCCGCGCCCGTGTCGCTGGTCCGCGTTCGGCGCTGACCGTCGAAGCCGGCGAAAGCGCGGTCGTCGGCAGCAATCCGCCGAGTTTCCAACTCGTCGAGGCCAACGCCACGTCGTTCGACAACTGGGCGCTCGAGCGCGAGCGTCGCGAGGTGCAACCGACGGCCACCGCCTGGTACGTGCCGCCGACCATGACCGGTTACCAGGATCTCGATCGGTACGGCCAATGGACCTCCGATCCGGCCTACGGCACGGTCTGGTATCCGGCTGCGATCCCGGCGGGCTGGGCGCCTTATCGCTATGGCCATTGGGTGTGGGTCCCGCCCTGGGGCTGGACCTGGGTCGACGACGCGCCGTGGGGCTTCGCGCCGTTCCACTATGGCCGCTGGGCCTTCATCGGCGATCGCTGGGCTTGGTGCCCCGGCGCCTACGCGGTGCACCCGGTCTATGCGCCGGCGCTGGTCGCGTTCATTGGCGGCGGCGGCTTCGGCATTGCCATCACCGCCGGCGCGCCGGTCGGGTGGGTGCCGCTGGCGCCGGGTGAGCGCTTCCATCCCTGGTATCACACCGGCCCGACATACGTGCAGCGCGTGAACTATGTGCGCTATGACACGCACGTCACCAACAACGTCGTGATCAACAACTATTACGGCACGGCGCAGACGTCGCAGTTCCGCAATGCGCGCGCCGCGACGGTGGTTTCGGCGCACGCCTTTACCGGCGCCGCGCCGGTGCAGCACGCGGAGCTGCACGTCGATCCGCAGCGTCTCGCTCAGGCGCGGCCGGTGACGACCCTGGCGCATGTCCAGCCGACGCGCGAGGCGCGCGGTGCGATCGCGCATCCCGAAGCGGCGAATGCCAACGCGGCGGCGCGGCCGGAAACGCGCGCGCCAGCGCCGACGGCGACCGCCAGCCACGAACCCGCGCCCCGCGGACCGGGCGCGCCGGAGGCGACGCACGCTGTGCCGCCGCCGACCGTGACGCGCGGCAACGGTCATCCGCTGCCGCCGACAACGCCGGAGACGCACGCAACGACGACACCCGCGCCGCATCCACCTATTGCGACGCAGGAAACACGGCCGGCGCCGCATCCGCCTGTCGCGACGCAAGAAACACGGCCGACCACGACCGCGCCGCATCCGCCGACGCCGACGCAGGAAGCCCGGCCGGCGACGCCGCCGACGCAGCGTCAGGCGACGGTGACGCCGCACGTCACGCCGCCGCCGATCCCGCATCCTTTCGCCACGACGCCGCGGCCGCCGGCGCATCCGCTGCCGCCGGCGACGGTCCAGCGGCCGGCGCAGAACACGCGCATCACGCCGACGCCGCAAGGCTGGCAGCGCACGCCGATGCAACCGGCCGCCGCCCGCCCGGAACAACCGCCGCACCCGGCGCCGGCACCGGCGCCGCATCCGGCCCCGGCCGCGCATCCGGCGCCGCCGCAAGGCGGTGGCAACGGCGGCGGTCAAGGCGGCGAGCCCAACCGGCATCCGTAAGCCGGCGATTGCCGGCGGCGGTCAGCTCCAGGATTGGCCGCTGAATCCGGGCGGCCGGTCCGTGTCGGCGCCCGACGGCAGCGGCGCCGCTGGCTCGGTCATCCAGCTTTCCATGTCGCGGATCACCACGGCCGCTTCGATGTCGCGCGTCAGCATGTGATAGCCGGCGCGGTAATAGGCGAGGCGACGCCGGCCCGGCGGCACCGCCGGCAGCCGGGCGATGAAGCGTTTGATCGCGCGCGCCGGAATCAGCTCGTCGTGCGCGCCGTAGAGGATGAGGGCGCGCTGGTCGAATTTCGGCGCCGCATTCTGCGCCATGGTCATCAGGCTGACCAGACCTTCGATGGTATCGGCGCGCGTCGCTTTGATGAACAACGGATCGCGCGCGAGCTCGCGCAACATCTCGACGTTGTCGGACGCCATGATGTGCAGGCTCGAACCGGTAAAGGTGATGCCTGGCGTGAACGTATCGGCGAGCCACAGAGCGCCGCGCTCGAATATGTTCATTTCGCCGCGGCCCCATACGGCCGGCGCCAACAGAATATAGCCGTCGGCGTCCGGCTTCTCGGCGCCGGCCGCGCCGGTGGCGCCGACGATGGCGACGGCGCCGCCCATGCTCTCGCCGAACACGAAGAGCGGCACGGCCGGATAGCGCGCGCGCAGCAGGTGCGTCGCTTCGGCCATGTCCTGCGCCATTCGCTTGGCGCCGGCCCAGCGGCCACGATCGGGCGCACGGCCGAAGCCGCGCTGATCGTAGGCGAAGGTGGCAATGCCGTCTTTGGCCATGGCCATGGCCGGTTCGGCGACACCATGCGAATAGTCGTTGAAGCCGTGGACATAAAGCACAACCGCATGCGGCCGGCCGGCCGGCAGCCACGCCTGCAGCGGCAGCTTCACGCCGTCGTCGGCGCGCAGGAAATCGCCGTCGAGCACAGGCCTTACGGTGTCGGGAGCATGAGGCGGCACGTCAGGCACTCCGGCGCAACCAACCAGGACCGTCGCGAGCGCCCACGCCGCGACGCGGACGAGGCGCAATCTCACGAGGACGTCCCCGACCGGGTGAGGCGCAGGAAGATGTCCTCAAGATCGGTTTCCTCGCTCGAAACGTCGCGAATGGCAAGCCCGGCCGCGGCGACCGCCGCCAGCACCTCGCCGACATGGGCGCGGCTCGGCTTGTAGTGGAAGACCACGCGGTCGGGCGTCTCGAGCGCCAGGCCCATGGCCTGCAGCGCCGGCGGCAGCGCGTTCACCGGCGCCGTCAGCGTCAGGCTCAGCTTCTTTTCGTCGACCTTGCGCACCAGCGCCTCAGTCTCGTCGCACGCGACCAGGCGACCTTCGTCGATGATCGCGATGATGCGGCAAAGTTCCTCGGCTTCCTCGAGGTAATGCGTCGTCAGCAGCACGGTGGTGCCGGCGGCGGCGAGCTCGCGCACGGTCGTCCAGAGCTGGAGGCGGAGCTCGACGTCGACGCCGGCGGTCGGCTCGTCGAGCACCAGGACCGGCGGCGAGTGCACCATCGCCTTGGCCATCATCAGCCGCCGGCGCATGCCGCCCGACAGCGTGCGCGCCGGCGCGTTGGCTTTCTCGGTCAGGCCGACGAGCGCGAGCAGCTCATCGGTGCGGCGTTCGGATTTGGGCACGCCGTAGAGCCCGGCCTGGACGTCGAGCAGCTCGGCCGGCGCGAAGAACGAATCGAGGTTCAATTCCTGCGGCACCACGCCGATGGCGGCGCGCGCGTTGCGCGGGTCCTCGTCGATATCGATGCCCCAGATCGTGGCGCTGCCCGACGATTTGATCACCAGCCCGGCGAGGATGTTGATCAGCGTCGATTTGCCCGCGCCGTTGGGGCCGAGCAGGCCGAAAATGGCGCCGCGCGGAATCGACAGGTCGACGCCGTCGAGCGCCGGCTTGCTCCGGCCATTGCTGCCGTAGAACTTGGTCAGGCCTTTGATTTCGACCGCCTGGGCGGGCGGTGCGCTCGCAGGCGCGTTGCGGCTGGTCATTGATTGTACCGGCGTAATGCGTATCATCCGCGCCGCAAACGGGTCAATCGAGCGGGCGGCATGCCAGGGATCAAGCCTTTCGAGACGGTCACGGTCGATACCGACAGGGTCGCTTGCGCCGGCGACGGCAGCGGGTCGGTTGGCGGCCACCCCAAGGTCTACCTCAATCTCGGTCCCTTCGGCCGGGTCGAGTGCCCCTATTGCTCGCGTCTGTTCATTAAACGCGGCGAGCCGGCGGAATATCCACCCAACCAGACCAGCAAGACGGCGTAGGCGCACGGCTCGACTGTGCTCTTTGTCCGTGCACTTCGCGGCGTTGTGGTGAAGAATTCGCGGCATGCCCGATACGCGCGCCAAGCCGGCGCCTAAGGCGAAAACCAAGACCAGCGCGTCCGACCGCGTCGCGGCCAAGCCCAAGCACGTTTATTTGATCGACGGCTCGGGCTTCATCTTCCGCGCCTATCACGCGATGCCCAAGCTGACGCGGCCGGACAAAACGCCGGTCGGCGCGGTGCTCGGTTTTTGCAACATGATCCTGAAGCTGATCGGCGAGACCGACGCCGATCACGTCGCCGTGGTCTTCGACGTCGCGCGCACGACGTTCCGCAACCGTCTCTATAAGGATTACAAGGCGCATCGGCCCGAGCCGCCCGACGATCTGGTGCCGCAATTCGCGCTCGTGCGCGAGGCGGTCGATGCCTTCAACGTCTGCCGCATCGAGCAGCCGGACTACGAGGCCGACGACCTGATCGCGACTTATGCCGACGAAGCGGTGCGCGAAGGCGCGCGCGTCACGATCGTCTCGTCGGACAAGGATCTGATGCAGCTGGTTTCCGACCGGATCGAGCTCTACGACGCGATGCGCGACCGGCCGATCCGCGCGGCCGAGGTGGCGGAGAAATTCGGCGTCGGTCCCGACAAGGTGATCGACGTCCAGGCAATTCTGGGTGATTCGGTCGACAACGTGCCGGGTGTA
>JAGXBG010000169.1 GCA_018971215.1 Alphaproteobacteria bacterium | reverse complement strand
CTCAGCTCGCCGCCGTTGGGCGGAATCCGCACCAGCGGCGTGACGGCGGGTGCGACCGACTTGGCGTCAACGATCTGGCGGCGATTGAGCATGTACTGGAGACAATCGCGCAGCATGCGGATGTCCCACGGATTGTGCTCCATCTCGAACACGATGCCGTCGTATTTCGACTGACTGAAGGCGAGCGCGTTCTCGATGTCGGCGATGGTGAAGGCCGTGAAGGTCGGCTGCCCCTGTTCGAGTGCGCGGATCACGCCGTTAAGGCGCGGAATCTCGGTCATCGTCCCTCCCACTCAGGCGGCGCATCCTAGCAGCGGCACGGTTTGACAAGCAAAGACACGCTTCCTAGCATCCGCTGCGATGATCATCGATTGCCACGGCCACTACACCACCGCGCCGAAGACGCTCGAGAGCTTCCGCGAGCAGCAGCTCGCCGCGGCGAAGAACAAATTGCCACTGCCGGCGCCCGATACGCTGGCCATACCCGACGATGCGATCCGCGCCAGCGTCGAGCAGGCGCAATTGAAGCTGCAGCGCGAACGTGGCACCGACGTCACCATCTTTTCGCCGCGTGCTTCGGCGATGGCGCATCATCTCGGCAGCGAAGCGACAAGCCAAGATTGGGGACGGATCTGCAACGACATGATCCACCGCGTCTGCCGGCTCTATCCGGAAAACTTCGTCGGCGTCTGCATGCTGCCGCAGTTTCCCGGCGTGCCGCCGAAGAATTCGATCGCTGAGATCGAACGCTGCGTTACGCAGCTGGGCTTCGTCGGTTGCAACCTCAATCCCGATCCGTCGGGCGGCCATTGGACCGATCCGCCACTCACCGACAAATGGTGGTATCCGCTCTACGAAAAGCTGGTCGAGCTCGACGTGCCGGCGATGGTGCATGTCAGCTCGTCGTGCAATCCGAACTTCCACGCCACCGGCGCGCATTACATCAACGCCGACACCACCGCCTTCATGCAGTTCCTGACCTCGGACCTGTTCAAGGATTTCCCGACGCTGCGGTTCATCATTCCGCACGGCGGCGGCGCGGTGCCCTACCATTGGGGGCGCTATCGCGGCCTGGCGCAGGACATGAAGCGGCCGCCTCTCACGGAATTGCTGCTCAACAATGTCTATTTCGACACCTGCGTTTATCATCAGCCGGGCATCGACCTGCTGCTCAAGGTCGTGCCCGCCGACAACATCCTGTTCGCTTCGGAGATGGTCGGCGCGGTGCGCGGCATCGATCCCGAGACCGGCCACTATTACGACGACACCAAGCGCTACATCGACGCGGCGAACTTGTCGGCTGCCGACAAGACCAAGATCTATTCCGGCAATGCGCGCAAAGTGTTCCCGCGGTTGAAGCTGCCGGTGCGCGCCTGATGTCTAGCTGAGCGCCAGCGTATCCGCCGCGAACAGCAGTTCGACGGCGAGCTTGTCGCGCGTCATGTGCTGTTCGACGCCGAAATGCGTCGCGGCTTCGAGCGTCTTGCGATTGGCGGCGACGCCATAGGGAAACGGATCGCCGACCACCGGCTTGAGCGCGATCGCCGCCTGGTCGGCGGCCGAGCCGTCGCCGCCGGCGTCGAGCCGTTCCAGATACCGGGCCTTGGCCGCCTTGAATATTTCGAACAAGTCGCGCGCCAGGGTCGGCCGCGCCGTCAGCGCCCGCTCGCTGACCGTGACCATGTGATTGATCGGATAGATGCCGGTCTTGCGGTAGTAGGCGAAGCCGGCCTCGCGCGCATCAGGAATCAGCGGTTTGATCTCGGGCGCGTTCGAGCGCACGTCTCCGACCGCCGCGCTGACGCCTTCCTTCAGCATCAGCTCCTCAGCCGAACGGCCGCGGAACCGGTAATCGACGTTCGGCGGCGCGTGATATTCGGCGACGTGTTCCTCGTCAGTCGGCAGCCACGTGATCCGTTCGAGATCGACGCCGTATTCATGTTGCAGCACGCCGCGGATCCACAGACCGGTGGTCACGGTATAGCCGCGGTTGACCGCGACCTGCCGGCCTTCGAGATCCTTTGGCGTCCGGATGCCGGTGTCGACATGGCGGAACGCCGCCCAATGGTGGAAGTTGCGGGTGACAAAGACTGGGATCGCGGTGATCGGCTTGCCGGCGGCGCGTGCGCAGAGATAGGTCGTCAGCGCCATTTCGCAGACGTCGAATTCGAGGTTGCGCACCTGGCGCCGCATCGCCGACGGGATCGAATCGAAATCGACGAACTCGAGATCGAGCCCACCGCGCGCGTCCGGATTTTCTTTCAAGCTCCGCGTCAGACCATAGGTGCCGACGACGATACGCAACCCCAACCGATCCTCCCATGCCGACCGCACGAGAATAGCGGGAGCGTTAGCTCCGAGGTAGCACCTCAGAGGTCGTAGGCGCTGTGCAATTGGGGAATTTCGACCGCCGTGTCGCGCAGTAACGGCGCCAGCGCATTCATCGCGCGTTCTTCGCCGTGGACGATGAAGGTGCGGCGCTTGCCGCCTATGCCCGCGTGCCAGGCGACCAGCTCGGGCTGACCGGCGTGGGCCGAAAAGCCGTTGAGCGTGTGGACGGATGCGTGGACCGCCACGTCTTCGCCAAACAGATGGATGGACTTGGCACCATCGATGATCGCACGCGCCGGCGTGCCGGCGCCAGCGTAGCCGACGAAGACGATGCTCGCTTCGGGCCGCGGCAGATTGTAGCGCAGATGATGGCGGATGCGGCCGCCGGTACACATGCCCGAGCCTGCCATGATCACCGCGCCGCTCGTCACCGCATTGATGGCGATTGAATCAGCGCGGTCGCGGGTGTTGCGCAATCCCGGCACGGCGAACGGGTCTTCGCCACGCCCGATCAGCGCGACGATCGCCGGCTGCAGGCTCTTGGGATAGTGCTCGAAGACGTCGACGGCCGAAATCGCCATCGGCGAATCGAGAAACACCTTCATACTCGGCGGCAACTGGTTTGCGGCCACGGCGCGATGCAGGATGTAGAGGATTTCCTGTGCGCGCTCGAGTGCGAAGGTCGGGATCACGACATTGCCGCCGCGCGCGAAAGTCGTCGTAATCGTCTGCAGCAATTCGGCGACGGATTGGTCGATGGCGCGATGCGCGCGATCGCCGTAGGTCGATTCGATGACGACGAAATCGGCCTGCGCCGGCGTCGACGGCGGCGGCAACAGCGGCCGCCCGCTATTGCCGATGTCGCCCGAAAATAGCACCGACTTGCGGTTGCCGCCTTCATCCACCTCGACGAGGATGCTAGCCGAACCGAGGATATGGCCGGCGTCGTGGTAAGTCGCCGTAATGCCCGGCGCGACCGCGATCGACTGGCCGTAGTCGGCCATCCGCTTGAACAATCCCAGGCTATTGGACGCGTCGACCAGCGTGAACAGCGGCTTCGGCGGCGCGTGATTGCCGCCGCGACGCTCGTTGAGACGGGCGCGACGCTGCATCTCTTCATCCTGGAGATGCGCCGCGTCGGCGATCACCAGGTGCGCCAGTTCACGCGTCGCCGCTGTCGCGATCACCTCACCGCGGAAGCCCTGCCGGTACAGCAGCGGCAGCCGCCCACAATGGTCGAGATGGGCGTGCGTCAGCAGCATGACGTCGATCGTCTTGGGATCGAAGCCGAACGGCGCCGCGTTTTCGGCGTCGAGCTCGCGGCTGCCCTGGAGCATGCCACAGTCGATCAGCACGCGTTTGCCGGCAGCTTCGAGGAGGTGGCACGAACCAGTGACGTCGCGGTCCGCGCCGTGGAAGGAAAGCCGCATCGCGACGTTCTATGCCACATCCCACGGCGCGCGTCGCCTGCTTCGGTGGGCCAATTTGCGGGTTGGGCGCCGACGCGTTTCCGCTAGACTGCTGCGCGAACACGCCGGACAAGGCCGCCGGGGAGGATCACATGTACGGGGCATCCGCAAACGTCGTTCTGCCGACGTCGATCATCGGTTCGCTGCCGCGGCCGGCCTGGTACGATGCGGTGCTCGGCAGCCAGACTTTTCTCGAGGCCATGGCCAATTCGCGTCACCGCGAGCAATACGAGGACGCGGTGTCGGTTTTTCTGCGAGCGCAAGAGATTGCCGGCCTCGACATTGTCACCGACGGCGACGCGCATTACGACGAGCAAGTCGGCGGCATGAGCTGGCAGAGCTACGCGCCGTTGCGTATGGCGGGATTCGACCGTGCGCCGCGGCCGACGCAATATAGCGTCGGCGCGGTGCCGTTTCCGCGCGGCCATATCCTGCACGATTTCCTCGAAGCGCGCGTCCTGCCCAAGGTGATCGGGCCGATCGGCCGCGGCGACCTGCAATACGCGGCAATGTGGCGTGTCGCCCAGCGCATGACCAAGAAGCCGGTGAAATTCGGCACCATCACGCCCGAGCTGCTGGCGATGGGCCTGGTCGACGAATATTACAAAGACCCGGTCGAGCGCACCTTGGCGTTGAGCAAGGCGCTCAACGACGAGCTCAACGATCTGGCGGATGCCGGCTGTCCAGTCATCCAGATGGAAGAACCACAAATCCACATGGTGCCGGCGCGTGGGCCGACCTTCGGAAAGCTCGGCACGGCGGAGCTGATCAAGATCTTCAACGGCACGGTGAAGGGTCTGCGCGGCAAGACCGAGGTCTGGTGCCACACCTGTTGGGGGAATCCGTCGCAACAGCGCATCTTCCGCGACGTGCAAAGCTATCAACCGACGCTCGAAGCGCTCGCGCAGGTCGACGCCGACGCTCTCACCTTCGAGACCTGCTCGTCCGGCACCGGCGACCTCAAGGCGATTGGCGAAATCATCAAAGACAAGAAGGTGGTCATCGGCGTCATCGACCACCACACGTTGCAGGTCGAACGGCCGGACCAAGTCGCCGCGATCATCCGCGAGGCACTGAAACACGTGCCGGCGGAACGGCTGATCGTGTCGTCGGACTGCGGCATGGGCCGCGAAGGCATGAGCCGGCGGCACGCGACCTATAAGATGGTCGCAATGGTCCAGGGCACCAATATCGTGCGCAAGGAACTGGGCTTGCCGGAAGCCGAGTGCCTCGCGGCCGATCCGCGCTATTCGCTGACGCTGACGAAAGCCTGAGTCTAGGCGACGCCGCGGAGGTTGACGGCGGTTTCGCCGGCTTCGGCCGGCAACGTAACCCGGACGGTCGTTCCTGTGCCTGGGTGGCTTGTGATGGCGAACTGGCCGCCGTGGAGCTCGATGAGGCTCTTGGAGAGGGGGAGGCCCAGGCCGGTG
>JAGXBG010000168.1 GCA_018971215.1 Alphaproteobacteria bacterium | reverse complement strand
TTCGCCCTTGTCGTTCGACAGGCGCACGCGCACGCGGTCGCCCGGCGCGGAAAAGGGCACGTAGACCGGCTTGCCGTCATCGTGCGCGACGCCATCGCCGCGTACGCCGACGCTTTCGATCGTGAGCACGATCTCTGTCATTGATCTCGGCTTCGCACGGCGCCGCCGCTGGGCGTTTGCGCACCGGCCGTGCTACGCGGCTCGTGCTCGGCCGCGACGAGGAATTCGACGTTGCCCTCGGGCCCGCGGATTGGGCTTTCGACGATGCCGAGAACGCGCCAGCCCTGCGCCGCGAGCCAAGTGGCGATGCGGTCGCAGACCTCGCGGTGAAGATCCCGATCGCGCACCACGCCGCCTTTGCCGACACGATCCGGGCCGACTTCGAACTGCGGCTTGATCAGCGCCACGAGCCGTGCGCGCGGCTTGGCCAACGCCAACGGCGCCGGCAGCACGGTTTCGAGGCCGATGAAACTCGCATCGCAGACCACGAGATCCATTGGCTCGGGCACTTGTTTCACCGTCAGATGACGGGCGTTGACGCGCTCGAGCAGCACGACGCGCGGGTCATTGCGCAGCGACCAAGCAAACTGGCCGAAGCCGACATCGACGGCATAGACGCGCGCGGCGCCGCGCTGCAGCAGCACGTCGGTAAAGCCGCCGGTCGAGGCGCCAATATCGAGTGCAATCAGACCGCGCGGATCGATGCGGAAATGGTCGAGACCGTGCGCCAGCTTGACGCCGCCGCGCGACACCCACGGATGATCCTTGCCGCGGACATCGAGCGGCGCGTCGGCGGCAAAGGTCGTGCCTGGCTTGTCGAGGCGGCGCTCGCCGCTGAACACAGTGCCGGCGAGGATCAGCGCCTGTGCCTTGGCGCGGGTCGGCGCCAGACCGCGCTCGACCAGCAGTTGATCGAGGCGTCGCTTTTCGGTCATGAGTTTGAGCGCGCCCGCGGCGCGCCGGATCAGGCGCGCGCCGAGCGCTCGATCTCCGCGCGGCCGAGCGCGACCAACGCGGCGTGCTTGATGTGGCGCGCGTTGAGGCCGGCTTCGTCATACTGCTTCGCCGGCGAGTCGTGGTCGATGAAGCGGTCGGGCAGCACCAGCGGCCGCACCTTGAGGCCCTGGTCGAGCAGGCCGGCATGCGCCAGGTGGTGCAGCACGTGGCTGCCGAAACCGCCGATGGCGGCTTCCTCGACGGTGATCAGGACTTCGTGTTCCCGCGCCAGACGCTCGATCAGGTTGGTGTCGAGCGGCTTGGCGAAGCGCGCGTCGGCCACCGTCGTCGACAGGCCGAGATGGCCGAGCTCGTCGGCGGCCTTGAGCGCCTCTTGCAGACGGGTGCCGAGACTCAAGATCGCGATCGAGGTGCCCTGGCGCAGGATGCGGCCCTTGCCGATCGGCAGCACCTCGCCCTTCGCCGGCAGCGCGACACCCACGCCTTCGCCGCGCGGATAGCGCAGCGCCGACGGCGCATCGTCGATTGCCGCCGCGGTCGCCACCATGTGGACGAGCTCGGCCTCGTCGGCCGGCGCCATGATGACGAAGTGCGGCAGGCAGCCGAGATAGGCGAGGTCGAACGAACCGGCATGCGTCGCGCCGTCGGCGCCGACGAGACCGGCGCGGTCCAAAGCGAAACGCACCGGCAGCTTCTGGATGGCGACGTCGTGCACCACCTGGTCGTAGGCGCGCTGCAGGAAGGTCGAATAGATCGTGGCGAAGGGCTTCAGGCCTTCGCAAGCCATGCCGGCGGCGAAGGTGACGGCGTGCTGTTCGGCGATGCCGACGTCGAAAGCGCGGTTGGGGAAGCGCTCGGCGAACTTGTCGAGGCCGGTGCCCGACGGCATCGCGGCGGTGATGGCGACAATGCGCTCGTCACGCTCGGCCTCGGCGATCAGCGCCTTGGCGTAGACCGCAGTGTAGGACGGTGCCGCCGCCTTGCCTTTGACCTGTGCGCCGGTGGCGACGTCGAACTTGACCACGCCGTGATACTTGTCGGCGGCAGCCTCGGCCGGACCGTAGCCGTGGCCCTTTTGCGTCACTACATGCACCAGGACCGGGCCCTCGTTGTCGCTGTCGCGCAGGTTCTTCAGCACCGGCAGCAGATGATCGAGATTATGGCCGTCGATCGGCCCGACATAGAAGAAGCCGAGTTCCTCGAACAGCGTGCCGCCGGTGACCATGCCGCGGGCGTATTCGTCGGCGCGGCGCGCCGCCTTGGCGAGGCCGCGCGGGAAGCGCTTGGCCATGGCGGCGCCGAGCTGGCGCAGGCTGCGATAGGGCTTGGACGACAGCAGGCGCGAGAGGTAGGCGCTCATCGCGCCGACCGGCGGCGCGATCGACATGTCGTTGTCGTTGAGGATGACGACCAGGCGTGAATTCATCGCGCCGGCGTTGTTCATCGCCTCGTAGGCCATGCCGGCGCTCATCGCACCATCGCCGATAACGGCGATGACGTTGTTGGCACGGCCTTGCAAGTCGCGACCGACCGCCATGCCGAGACCGGCGGAGATCGAGGTCGAGCTGTGCGCGGCGCCGAACGGGTCGTATTCGCTTTCGGCGCGCCGGGTGAAGCCCGACAGGCCGCCACCTTGCCGCAAGGTGCGGATGCGGTCGCGCCGGCCGGTGATGATCTTGTGCGGATAGGCCTGATGGCCGACATCCCAGATCAGACGGTCGTTCGGCGTTTCGAAGACGTAATGCAGCGCCACGGTGAGCTCGACCACGCCGAGGCCGGCGCCGAGATGGCCGCCAGTGACCGACACGGCATCGACCAGCTCGCGACGCAGCTCGTCGGCGAATTGCGGCAGCTGGCTCTCGTCGAGCTTGCGCAGATCGGCCGGCGTGTTGACTTGGTCGAGCAGAGGCGTGAGGTCGTTGCGCAGCAGCGGCGTGCTCATGGGTCTCGCGGAGTCGTGGTGGCCAGAATCCCTCGGCCGCGTCGACGCGCGGCTCTGAGGCGAAGACTAAACACAGAACCGCGCAAGAAGCAATTTAGTTGCTTGTCATTAGCCGAATTTAGCCTCATTTTGCCGCGGGTTAGGCCCCCTGGTCGGGTGGCGAATTCTGCGTATAATGCGGCGCAACACGGCGGACGGCCGTGACCGTCTCCCGGAGAGTGAGGACACGAATGCGTGTGGTTTTGGCTCAGCCGCGTGGATTCTGCGCCGGCGTCGAGCGCGCCATCGACATCGTCGAGCGGGCGCTCGAAAAGTATGGCCCGCCGATCTACGTGCGTCACGAGATCGTGCATAACAGGCATGTCGTCGAGCGGCTGCGGGCGAAGGGCGCGCATTTTGTCGACGAGCTCGACGAAATTCCGCCGGGCAGCGTCACCATCTTCAGCGCCCACGGCGTCTCGAGCGCCGTCGAGGACGCGGCGGCGAACCGCAGCCTGCCGGTGATCGACGCCACCTGCCCGCTGGTCTCCAAGGTGCACAGCGAAGGCCAGCGCTATGCCGCGCAAGGCCGCGAGATCGTGCTCGTCGGCCACGCCGGCCATCCCGAGATCGAAGGCACGATGGGCCGCATCAACGGCAAGGTGCACCTGATTTCGCGCGCCGAGGAAGTCGCTGGCCTCAAGGTCAGCAATCCGCACAAGCTCGCCTTCATCACGCAGACGACGTTGTCGGTCGACGACACCAAGGCGGTGATCGACGCGCTGCGTCAGCGTTTCCCCGACATCGTCGGGCCCGACACCAAGGACATCTGCTACGCGACGCAGAATCGCCAGCGCGCGGTGCGCGAACTGGCGCAGCAGGTCGACGTCGTCCTGGTCGTCGGCGCCGCCAACAGCTCGAATTCCAACCGGCTGCGCGAGATCGCCGCCGAACAGGGCGTCAAGGCCTACCTGGTCGCCGACGCCGAGGCGCTCGATCCGGCCTGGGTCAAGGGCGCCAAGGCCGTCGGCATCACCGCCGGCGCCTCGGCCCCCGAAGAACTGGTGCAGAACCTGATCGCGCGGCTCAAGCAGCTGAGCGACGTCGAGTGCGAGAAGTTGCCCGGCATCACCGAAAACGTGCGTTTCCGCATGCCCCCCGAGCTCGCCGAAACCGCCGGCTGAGCGCTCCGAACGAAAAGAAGAGAGGTCGAACCCGTGTCCGTTCCGATCCATCAAATGATCCGCGTCGGCGCCTACGTGATGAAACAGCGCCTGACCGGCGTCGAACGCTATCCGCTCGTGCTGATGCTCGAGCCGCTGTTCCGCTGCAACCTCGCTTGCGCCGGCTGCGGCAAGATCGACTATCCCGACAAGATCCTGAACCAGCGCCTGTCGGTCGCGGAATGCCTCGAAGCGGTCGACGAATGCGGCGCGCCGGTGGTGTCGGTCGCCGGCGGCGAGCCCCTGCTCCACCGCGAGATCGAGCAGATCGTCGAAGGCATCATCGCGCGCAAGAAGTTCGTCTATCTGTGCACCAACGCGCTGCTGCTCGAGAAGAAGATCGACCGTTTCAAGCCGAATCCGTTCTTCGTCTGGTCGATCCATCTCGACGGCGACAAGGAGATGCACGACCACTCGGTGTGCGAGGAAGGCGTCTACGAAAAGGCGGCGGCGGCGATCAAGCTCGCCAAGTCGCGCGGTTTCCGCGTCAACATCAACTGCACGCTGTTCGACGGCACGCAGCCCGAGCGCGTCGCGCGCTTCTTCGACACGATGATGGAAGCCGGCCTCGACGGCATTACCGTGTCGCCGGGCTATGCCTATGAGCGCGCGCCCGACCAGGCGCACTTCCTCAACCGGCGCAAGACCAAGGAACTGTTCCGCGGCATCTTCCGCGCCAAGAACGGCACCAAGTGGTCGTTCAGCCAGTCGGGCCTGTTCCTCGACTTCCTCGCCGGCAACCAGTCCTACCACTGCACGCCGTGGGGCAATCCGACGCGCAACGTGTTCGGCTGGCAGCGGCCGTGCTACCTGCTCGGCGAAGGCTACGCCAAGACCTTCAAGGAACTGATGGCGGGCACGGATTGGGACGCCTACGGCACCGGCAATTACGAGAAATGCGCCGATTGCATGGTGCATTCGGGCTACGAAGCGACCGCCGTGGTCGACGCCGTGAAGCATCCGCTCAAGGCGCTCGGCGTCGCGCTGCGCGGCGTCAAGACCGAAGGCGAGATGGCGCCCGAGATCGCCCTCGATAAGCAGCGGCCGGCGCAATACGTCTTCTCGCGCCACGTCGAAGAGGCGATGGAACGGATCGAAGCCGCCGAGTAGCGCGCATTCGAATGTGATCGCGGACAAGGC
>JAGXBG010000167.1 GCA_018971215.1 Alphaproteobacteria bacterium | reverse complement strand
TGGTACGATTCCTATCTCGGTGTGGTCATCCTGGTGCGGGTGAAGGACGGCGTGATGAAGCCGGGCCTCAAGGTTCGCTTCATGGCGACCGGCGCCACCCATACGGTCGACAAGGTGGGCGTATTCACGCCCAAGCCCCTGCCGGTGACCGAACTGGGGCCGGGCGAGATCGGCTTCATCACCTCGGGCATCAAAACGGTGGCCGACTGCAAGATCGGCGACACCATCACCGAAGATCGCCGGCCGACGGACGCGCCGCTGCCCGGCTTCAAACCGTTGCAGCCCGTGGTGTTCTGCGGCCTGTTCCCAGCCGACGCCGCGGATTACGACCATCTGCGCGACAGCCTGTCCAAATTGCGGCTCAACGATGCCAGCTTCGAATACGAGCCTGAAACCTCGGCGGCGCTGGGCTTCGGCTTCCGCTGCGGATTTCTGGGATTGCTGCACCTCGAGATCATCGAGGAGCGGCTGGAGCGCGAATTCAATCTCGACCTCATCCCGACCGCGCCGTCGGTCGTCTATCACATCCATCAACGCGACGGCTCGATGGTGGCGCTGCACAACCCGGTGGACATGCCTGATCCGGTGAAGATCGATCACCTGGAGGAGCCGTGGATCAAGGCGACCATCCTGGTGCCGGACGAATATCTCGGCAGCGTCTTGGCGCTGTGCGAGGAACGGCGCGGCGTGCAGCAGGACCTGACCTATGCCGGCAAGCGGGCGATGGTGGTCTATCGGCTTCCCCTCAACGAAGTCGTCTTCGACTTCTACGACCGACTCAAATCGGTGTCGCGCGGCTATGCCAGCTTCGATTACCAGATGGACGGGTATGAGCCCGGCGATCTGGTGCTGATGAACATCCTCGTCAACAGCGAGCCGGTCGACGCGCTCGCCACTATCGTGCATCGCAGCCAGGCCGAGCGCCGCGGCCGCGCCATGTGCGAGCGGCTGAAGGAATTGATTCCGCGCCAGCTGTTCCTGATCGCCATCCAGGCGGCGATCGGCGGCCGCGTCATCGCGCGCGAAACGGTCAAGGCGCTTAGGAAGGACGTGCTGGCCAAGTGCTATGGCGGCGACGTGTCGCGCAAGCGCAAGCTTTTGGAGAAGCAGAAGGAAGGCCGCAAGCGGATGCGCCAGTTCGGCAAAGTCGACATCCCGCAATCGGCCTTCATCGCTGCGCTCAAGATGGGTGACGAGTAGCGGCAACGCCGGCGCTTGCCTGTCGGCCAATCAAGCAGCAAATCGCTCGGGCCCGTTTAGTTAATGGCGCGTGAAGGTGGCGCGGTAAGGGAATCGCCGCGGCAAGGTTACGGCGTAAATACCCTATTCACGTCTCAATGTTATAAAAACACCGTGGGCTTCGCGCCCGCCGACCACTCCTCCGGAAACTTGCTGCTATGCTGCGTCATTCGGAACTGTGTGAAGCTGCCCTGTTGATGATCCGCCGCCACGGCACCGGCGCGACGATCAAGGCCGGCTTTCGCGCGGCCTCGCTGATGGACAGTGGCGACGCCGGCGCCGCCGCGATCTGGATCGACATCATCTCCGAGATCAACCGCATCCGCGCCGAGCTGCGCCATGTCTATACGGACCTGCCGCTCGATCCGCCGCTCGCCCAGCCCGAGGCCGGCAGCCGCGTTGCCTGAGCGCACGCGCCGCCCGGCGGTTGCGTCCGTATTCCCCTTTCATTAGGCTTCGCGCGCTCTCTGGAGGGGTGGCCGAGTGGTTTAAGGCGCACGCTTGGAAAGCGTGTTTACGGGAAACCGTAACGTGGGTTCGAATCCCACTCCCTCCGCCATTCCGTTGCCCGCTGATATTCGCCAACAGTCGCACGGCAGTGCAAAGTTGCGATGAATATGCGCAAGATCGACATCCGCCTATGTGAACTATTGTGGCCCGTCCATCGTTGGAGCGGCGGGTTCGCAAACCTAGCCGCCCTTGATCACGCCACGTCACGGGCGCGGATTGGAGGCGATCAATGCCGGAACTGCGCGGATTTGACGTGCTCATCATTGGCGGCGGCCAGGCCGGACCGTCGCTGGCCGACGCGCTGGCTCGGGTGGGCCGGCGGGTTGCGCTCGTCGAGCGCCGCCATCTCGGCGGCTCGTGCGTCAATTTCGGCTGCACGCCGACCAAGGCCGCGATCGCTTCGGCGCGGGTCGCGCATCTGGCGCGGCGCGGCGCCGAGTTCGGCCTGAACATTCCACAGGTTGAAGTCGATTTTGCCGCGGTCATGCGCCGGGCGCGCGCGGTTGCGCTCAAATCCCGCGCCGGACTCGATGCGTGGATGACGTCGGCGGACAATCCCCTGCTGTTGCGCGGTCACGCGCGCCTCGAAGGGCGAGCGGAGTCGGGGTTTCGGGTGCGGGTCGGCGACGAAAGCGTCGTGGCGGCCGACGTCGTGCTCGATACCGGCACGCGCACCGTCGTCCCACCGATCGACGGATTGCAAACCGTGGCGTTCATCCACGCCGGCAACTGGCTCGATCTTCAGGCGCTGCCGGAATCCATCGCCGTCCTCGGCGGCGGCGCCATCGGGCTTGAAATGGCACAGTTCTATCGCCGCATGGGAAGCCGCGTCGCCGTCGTCGAAGCGGTGGCACGGATCGCAGCACGGGAAGATCCCGAGGTCAGCGATGCGTTGCAGGGATTTCTGGCGACGGAGGGGATCGAATTCCATCTCGGGACGACGGTCGAGCGGATCGAGGCGCGCGAGAATGGCGTGACTCTGCGGCTTCGCGGTTCGGCATCGCCGATGCTGTCCGTGTCGCATGTCTTCGTGGCGACCGGCCGCAAACCGAATTCAGACGATCTTGGCCTCGACACGGTCGGCGTTGCCGTCGACGCGCACGGCTTCATCCAAGTGGATCCGCGTCTCGGTACGACCGTCCGCGGAATCTGGGCTGCCGGTGACGTTCGCGTCGGCCCGCAATTCACGCACACGGCTTGGGACGATTACCGGATCCTGCTCTCGCAACTCGCCGGCGATCGGCAGCGGACGACCGAGCGAATCGTTCCCTATGCCATCTTCACCGATCCCGAACTTGGCCGCGTCGGCGTGACGGAGACCGAGGCACGCCGGTCGGGGCGGCCGATCAAGGTTGGGCGCTTCGACATGGCGCGAAATGGCAAAGCCGCCGAAATCGGCGAGACAAAGGGCTTCATCAAGGTGATCGCGGACGCGGACTCGAATCGCATCCTCGGTGCGGCCGTCCTTGCCGTCGACGCCGCGGAACTTGTGCACGGTTACATCGATCTGATGAACGCCGATGCACCTGCGACGGCGATGGCCGACGCCATTCACATCCATCCGACCCTCATGGAGGCTGTGCAAAGTGCGGTCGCCGCCATTGCGTAACTACGGAATTTCTGTCGGATGGTGGGTCGTCGCCACGGGATCGGCCCGACTGTAGCTGTCGAGGACATATTTTATGGCCCAGCCTTTTGCTGAACCGTGCGGCCGGGGCGTCATCGCGGCCGAACTATGCCCGTGGGAATTAAAGCGCGAAATCGCGCCGCCGCACCGCCGCCTCATATTGGCTGCCTGCGTGCTGGCATCTTCGATGGCGTTTATCGACGGTTCCGCGCTGACGGTCGCACTGCCCAGGTTGCGCGTCGGCCTCGGCCTTGATCTCGCCTCGGTGCAGTGGGTGATAAACGGTTATGTCTTGGCGTTGGCGTCGCTGACTTTGATTGGCGGCGCACTTGCCGATTCCTTCGGTAAAGCCCGGATTCTGATGCTCGGTTGTCTGACATTTGCCGCGGCATCGGTTGCCTGCGCGTTGGTGCCGTCCGCCGTTTCGCTCATCGCGGCGCGCCTCGTTCAGGGCGTCGGCGCGGCGTTGCTGACCCCGGCAAGTCTCGCGCTCATCGGCGCGACCTATCCCAAGAACCTTCGCAACCGGGCCATCGGCACCTGGGCAGCAGCGTCGGCGCTGACGACGGCGGCCGGCCCGGTCGTCGGCGGCTGGCTGACCGATACCTTCGGTTGGCAGGCGATATTTTGGATCAACCCGCCGATCGCGGTCGTCGCCGTTGGGTTGCTCTGGACGTTCGCGCCTGCGGAATCGCGCGCGCCACGCCGGTTCGATTTCGTCGGTGCGGCCATCATTGCCGTTGCACTTGGCTTGCTGGCTTGGGCGCTGAGCCAGATCGGTCAGAATTCGCTCGGCGCGACCGGCGCCTCGCGGCCTGGCGGCGAGATTATTTTTATCGGTGCGCTCGGCATCGCCGGTTTGTGGAGCTATGCCGCTTGGGAGCGCAAGAGTGTCCAGCCGATGACGCCGCCGCGGCTCGCCAGGAACCGGCTCTTTGTCGGGTTAAACACCGCAACCCTCTTGGTCTATGCCGGCCTTTCGATCATGTTCTTCCTGCTGCCGTTCGAGCTTCTCGACCATCGCGGCCTGACGCCGACGGAAGCCGGTTTGACTTTCCTTCCGTTGACGCTCGGCGTCGGCTTTCTGTCGGAACGGTTCGGCGGTCTCGCCGATACGATCGGCGCACGCGTCATGCTCGTCCTCGGGTCATGCGGCGCGGCCGCCGCGTATATCTGGATGGCCATCGGTCACGAATTGTCGCTCGCCGCCGGCATCATTGTCCCGATGGCGCTGCTCGGCGTTTCGTTTGCGGCTTTAGCGGCGCCGCTTACGGCCTCGGTTATGTCGAGTGTGGCGCCATCCGATGAAGGGCTTGCCTCCGGCATCAACAATGCCGCAAGCCGGGTGGCTCAGCTCGCCGGCGTGGCGATCGGCGCCGGCCTCGGGTCGCTCGTATCCGGATATCGCTTCGGGCTGATCGCGGCCGCCATCGTCTCGCTCGCCGGAGCATTGGCGATGGCGTCCCCGATGGGCTCGGACCGAAAGTGAACCACTCGTAAGTTGTCCGCATGGCGCGAGCCGACCGCACCGCGCACGCAAACGGCCGAGGGTTTTCAAGTGGCACACTCTCGGCCGTCGCTCGATCTTTAATAAGGGCCGTGGACGCTGGAATTCGGGTTTACTTGTCGTTGGACGAATTCGAATCGCTTGTTCCGCCGCTGCTCTGATCGGTCGCCGACGATCCGCTCGGCTCCGGCATCGGCTGCGCCGACGACGAGCCATAGCCTTGAACGACCTTGGTGCTGTCGTTCAGTTGCGCCGAGCTGTCGCTGCATCCGAATGCCGCTGCCGGCGCATACGCCATGACGGCCGCTGCGATCGCGAGAAGACCAAGTTTCTTGGTCATGGGACACCCCTTGCATGTTGTGCGGGCGGCCGGCTGCGACCGCGCCA
>JAGXBG010000166.1 GCA_018971215.1 Alphaproteobacteria bacterium | reverse complement strand
CGTCGTCCTCGATGCCCATGTTGACGGTTTCGCCGCTCGCTTCCATCAGCTTGCGCATGGCGCTGCGGCCGGCGTCGGCCAGCTTGCGGTTACGCAGGAACGCGCTGCCGATGCGGAACGCCTGCGCGCCGATCAGGTAGACGCCATGCGCATCGTCGCAATGGACGAAGCCGCTGGTCTTGAGCGTGGCGAGAATGCGATGCGCGGTCGACGGCGCGATCCCGGCCCGTTGCGCCAGGCTGGTCAGCGACAGGCCGTCGGCCTCGGCGATGATCGCCAGCAGCTTCAAGCCGCGTTCCAGCGCCTGGACCGAGCCGCCGAGATGCGGCGCGAGCGACTGAAGCTCGGTCGGGGCGGTCTTGGCGGCGTGCTGCCGTCCCACCATTAGGCGATTCCTGCGGCCGGTTGCCGCATTGTCCATGACGGAATCATGTCTCATTATCGCCGCATAGGACCGTTTTCGCAAGGGTATCAGCCAGTCATAAAAAAACCTCAGAAATGGAAAACATTTCCATTGTGGTCCGTCTGGCAAGAATGTTATCCGGTGTACCAGGGTTTGATTAAGGGGCGGGTCGATGGCGCGCACGGCTGAAAATCTGGCGAGTCGTGATTGGGGTGCGTTCTTCTCGGCGGGCGTCGGCGACGCCGATCCGGAGGTCGCGGGAGCGATCGGCCGCGAAGTCGGACGTCAGCGCTTCGAGATCGAGTTGATCGCGTCCGAGAACATCGTCAGTCGCGCGGTGCTCGAAGCGGCGGGTTCGCCGCTCACCAACAAATACGCCGAAGGTTATCCCGGCCGGCGCTATTACGGCGGCTGTCAATATGTCGACGAGGCCGAGACGCTGGCGATCGAGCGCGCCAAGCGGCTCTTCGACTGTCGTTTCGTCAACGTGCAACCGAGTTCCGGCAGCCAGGCCAACCAAGCGGTGCTGCTGGCGCTCGCCAAGCCGGGCGACACCATTCTCGGCCTGTCGCTCGCCGCCGGCGGTCACCTGACGCACGGCGCGCCGCCCAACCTGTCGGGCAAATGGTTCCACGCCGTGCATTACGGCGTCCGCCGCGACGATCAGCGCATCGACATGGACGAGGTCGCGCGGCTGGCGCGCGAGCACAAGCCGAAGATCATCATCGCCGGCGGTTCAGCCTATCCGCGCACCATCGATTTCGCCGCTTTCCGCGCGGTGGCCGATGAAGTCGGCGCCTTCCTCATGGTTGACATGGCGCACTTCGCCGGTCTGGTGGCGGGCGGCGTGCATCCCAATCCGCTGGCGCATGCGCATGTCGTCACCACGACGACGCACAAGACGCTGCGCGGCCCGCGCGGCGGCATGGTGCTGACCAACGACGAAGCCATCGCCAAGAAGATCGATTCTGCAGTGTTTCCGGGCCTGCAAGGCGGTCCGCTGATGCACATCGTCGCCGCCAAGGCGGTCGCCTTCGGCGAGGCGCTGCGGCCCGCGTTCAAGGATTACGCCCGCTCGGTCATCGAGAACTGCCGCGCCATGGGCGAGGTGCTGCGCAGCGCCGGCTTCGATCTGGTCGCCGGCGGCACCGACACACATCTGATTCTGGTCGATCTGCGGCCGAAGAAGCTCACCGGCAATATCGCCGAGAAGAGCCTCGGTCGCGCGCACATCACCTGCAACAAGAACGGCGTGCCGTTCGATCCGGAAAAGCCGATGGTGACGTCGGGCATCCGGCTCGGCGCCGCCGCGGGCACCACGCGCGGCTTCGGCGTCGCCGAATTCCGCGACGTCGGCCGCATGATCGCCGAAGTGCTCGACGGCCTCGCCGCCAACGGCGAAGCCGGCAACGCCGCTGTCGAAGCGCGCGTCAAGGAGCAGGCGATCAAGTTGTGCGAACGGTTCCCGATTTACTGATCCAGCGAGGCGGACGTTTTTTGCCGGCGATAGCCGCGCAACGCAATTCAGGGAGGATGTAATGTCAGGTTTCCATGGTCTTTTCATTCCCGGTCCGACGAACCTGCCGTTCCGCGTCCGGCAGGCGATGGACGTGCCGCTCGAGGATCATCGCGCGCCTGACTTCCCGGCTTTCACGCTGCCGCTGTTCCAGGACCTGAAGAAGGTCTTCAAGACCGAAAAGGGCCAGGTCTTCGTGTTCCCGAGCTCGGGCACCGGCGGCTGGGAATCGGCGATTGCCAACACGCTGTCGCCGGGCGATGGCGTGCTGGTCTCGGTCTTCGGACAATTTTCCCATCTTTGGGCCGATATGTGCCGGCGGTTCGGCCTGGCGGTCGATGTCATCGACACCGAATGGGGCGAGGGCGCGCCGGCCGAGGAATATCAGCGCCGGCTCGAGGCGGACAAAGCGCACAAGATCAAGGCCGTTCTGGTCTGCCATAACGAGACCGCGACCGGCGTCACCAGCGACGTCGCTGCGGTCCGCAAGGCGCTCGACGCGGCCAAACATCCGGCGCTGCTCTTCGTCGACGGCGTGAGCTCGATCGCCAGCATCGACTTCCGCATGGACGAGTGGGGCGCCGACGTCGTCGTGTCGGGTTCGCAGAAGGGCTTCATGTTGCCGCCCGGCCTCGCCATCGTCGGCGTCAGCCAGAAGGCGCTCGAGGCGCACAAAAAGGCGACGCTGCCGCGCTGCTTCTTCGACTATTCCGACATGATCAAGACCAACAAGGACGGCTATTTCCCGTACACGCCGGCCACCACGTTGCTGCACGGCTTGCGCGCGTCGCTCGACATGCTGTTCGCCGAGGGCATCGAGAACGTCTTCAAGCGCCACCATCGGCTGGCCGAAGCGGTCCGCCGCGGCGTCGCCGGGTGGGGCCTGACGCTCTGCGCCAAGGACCCGAAATGGTACTCGGACACGGTGTCGGCGGTGTGTGTGCCGAAGAACTTCAACAGCGACGACGTCATCAAGACCGCGTATCACCGGTATCAAGTGTCGCTCGGCACCGGTCTGTCGAAGGTCGCCGGCCGCGTCTTCCGCATCGGCCATCTCGGCCACGTCAACGAGATCATGGTGTTGCAGGGGCTCGCCGGCGCCGAGATGGCGCTGCGCGACGTCGGCGTTCCGATCGAAGCGGGCTCGGGCGTTGCCGCGGCGGAGGAGCATATCCGTGCGACGGCGCCGAAGCTCAAACTGGGCAAAGTCGCCTGAGATCCAACGCCGGAGGGGCGGCAATGCGGATCTGCATTTATGGCGCGGGCGCTATCGGCGGCTATCTCGCCGCCGGCCTGAGCACGGTCGACGGTGTCGAGCTATCGCTCGTCGCGCGCGGCCCGCATCTGGCGAAGATTCAGCAGTCGGGATTGAAGCTGCTGATCAACGGCGAAGAGCGGGTCAGTCACCCGATCGCCACCAACGATCCCGCGACCCTCGGGCCGCAGGATTACGTCATCATCGGCCTTAAGGCGCATCAGGCCTGGGAGACGGCCGAACAGACGCGCGTGCTTTTCGGCAAGGACACCGCGGTCCTGACCTGCCAGAACGGCGTGCCGTGGTGGTACGGCTATGGCCTCCCGGGCTTTGAAAATATGCGGCTACAAAGCGTCGACCCCGGCAATCGGCAGTGGAACGCCATCGGACCGGAGCGCGCGATCGGTTGCGTCGTCTATCCGGCGACCGACATCGTCAGCCCGGGCGTCGTGCGTCACACCTACGGCGATAAGTTCTCGCTCGGCGAGCCGGACGGCAGCAAATCCGAGCGTTGCCGCAAACTTTCGGAGGTTTTCGAAGCCGGCGGTTTCGACGCACCGGTGCTCGACGACGTCCGCAGCGAGCTCTGGCTCAAGCTGTGGGGCAATCTGTGTTTCAACCCGATCAGCGCCTTGACCCGTGCGACGCTCGATATCGTGGCAACCCAGCCCGATTTGCGCGCGCTGTCGGTCAAGATGATGTCCGAAGCGCAGGAAATCGCGACCCGGTTCGGCGCGTCGTTCCGCGTCGACATCGAAAAGCGGATCAACGGCGCGGCGCGCGTCGGCGCCCACCGCACCTCGATGCTGCAGGATCTCGAAGGCGGCCGGCCGCTTGAAATCGACGCCCTGCTCACCGCGGTGCAGGAGATGGGCCGCCTGGTCAATGTCCAGACGCCTTATATCGACGTCGTGCTGGGGCTGGTGCAGCAGCTCGGCCGCTCGCTGGCGATTTACCCGGCCTTCCGGACGCCCGCCGCCGATGTTGCACAACCCCCCCTAATGGTCGGAACATAGGGGGATGTCGCCCGATACCGCTTCGAAGTCATCGCCCACCATCGTCTTCCTCGACCGTAATACGATGGGACCGGCCGTCCGCGTGAACCGTCCGCGTTTCGATCACGAATGGGTCGAATACGACGCCAGCACGCCGGAGCAGGTCGGCGAGAGGTTGGCCCGCGCCACGATCGCCGTCACCAACAAGGCGCCGATCCGCGCGCACGATCTCGCCAAGCTGCCGAAGCTGAAGATGATCGCCATCGCGGCCACTGGCTACGACGTCGTTGACGTCGCCGCCTGCCGCGAGCGCGGCATCATCGTCTCCAACGTGCGCGGCTATGCGATCAACACGGTGGCCGAGCACGCCTTCGCGCTCATCCTGGCGCTGCGGCGCGGGATCGTCGGCTTCCGGCAGGACGTCATCAACGGCGAGTGGCAGAAGGCGGGTCAGTTCTGCTTCTTCAACCACCCAATCCATGAGCTTGCGGGCAGCACGCTCGGCATCATGGGCGAAGGCATCATCGGCCAGTCGGTCGCCCGCCTCGGTCAGGCCTTCGGCATGAAGACTCTGTTCGCGGCGCACAAGGGCGTTCAGGGGCTGGGGCCGCTCTACACGCCCTTCGAAGAAGTGCTGGAGACGAGCGACGTCATCACCCTGCATTGTCCGTTGATGCCGAGCACGCGCAACATGCTCGGCATGGCGGAGTTCCGCAAAATGAAAAAGCGGCCGCTCCTGGTCAACACCGCGCGCGGCGGCTTGGTGGTCGAAGCCGACGTCGTCAAGGCGTTGGACGAAGGCCTGCTGTCCGGCATCGGGTTCGATTGCCTGACGTCGGAGCCGCCACGGCCGGATCACCCGTTCAACGCGATCCTCGGCCGGCCGAATGTCATCGTGACGCCGCACGTCAGCTGGGCCAGCGACGAGGCGATGCAGGTGCTGTGGAACCAGGTCGTGAGCCATATCGAGAATTTCCACGCGGGCCAGCCGTCCAACGTCGTGGGTGCCTGAGCGGCCGATGAAGGAGCGCTAGAAGCCGAAGACGACGCCGGGAAGGAGCACGCATGCAGCTGCACGAATTCCAAGCCAAGGATCTCCTGCGTCGTTATCGGGTCGACACTCCTCCGGGCCAAATCGCGCTGACGCCCGACGAAGCCGC
>JAGXBG010000165.1 GCA_018971215.1 Alphaproteobacteria bacterium | reverse complement strand
ACAACCTTCCGGGTGTGATCGAAACCATCCGCATGGAGCTCGAAGGCGCCCCACCTCACCCCGGCCCTCTCCGCCCCGATGGGGCAGAGAGGGGGTAGTAGCCGCTGATTACCGCGGCGCCGTGACTGCTCCGCCCCGATGGAGCAGAGAGAGAAACTTAGAACAAGGGCGCGGCGGCGCGCGGCGTCACTGCATGAACCAGCCGTGGCTCACCACCAGCGACTGGCCGGTGAGCGCGTTGGATTCAAAGCCGGCGAAGAACACCGCCGCGGCGGCCACGTCCTGAACCGTGGTGAACTCGCCGTCCACCGTGTCCTTGAGCATCACGGTCTTGACCACCTGTTCCTCGGTGATGCCGAGCTCCTTCGCCTGCTCGGGGATCTGTTTTTCCACCAAGGGCGTACGCACGAAGCCAGGGCAGATGACGTTGGCGCGCACGCCGTGCGCCGCGCCTTCCTTGGCCACCACCTTGGCGAGGCCGATGAGGCCGTGCTTGGCGGTGACGTAGGGCGCCTTCAGGACCGACGCTTCCTTGGAATGGACCGAGCCCATGTAGATGACGCTGCCGCCGCGGCCCTGCTTGTACATCTGGCGCAGCGCGGCGCGCGTCGTCAGGAAGGCGCCGTCGAGATGGATGGCGAGCAGCTTTTTCCATTTCGAGAATTCGAACTGATCGAGCGGCTCGACGATCTGGATGCCGGCGTTGCTGACCAGGATGTCGATGCCGCCGAATTGCTTGACCACCTGCGCCATGCCGGCGTCGACCTGGTCCTCCTGCGTCACGTCCATGGCGACGCCCATGGCGCGCGTGCCGGAATTGTCGAGCGTTTTGGCGGCGGCCTGGGCGCCTTCGAGGTTGAGATCGGCGATGGCGACGCGCGCGCCTTCGCGCACGTAGGCGGTGGCGATCTCCTTGCCGATGCCGCTGGCCGCGCCGGTGACGACGGCGATCTTGTCCTTCAAACGCATGCTCTGCTCTCCGTGTATTTTGTCCGAATTCCGATTCATGGGCCGTGTCAGGTAGCAAGCTTTGCCGATCGAAATTCACCACGGAGGCACGAAGTGCACAAAGAAATATCGGATTTCTTCTCCGTGTCCTTTGCGCCTTTGTGGTGAATCTTTTCCATTCCGTCAGCGCAGATAATCGTGCACCACCTTGCCGAGACCGAGGGTGATATCCGACAGGATATGCACTGCCGAGACCACTTCAAGCACCGGCAGCTCGGCCACCGGCGCCAGCGCGTGCGGCGTCAGCGACAAGGCCGCCGGCCCGGTCCACGCGCCTTTGAGCTCGATGTCCTCGAGGTAATACTCGACCAGCTCGCAGATGCGCGGCGTGCCGTCGACGTGCGGAATGATCTTGAGCAGGAAATTGGGCGCCGCGAGCGCGGCTTTGACCGCGGCGCGATCGGCTTCCTTGTGCTTGTAGCCCATGGTCGCGGTGGCGATGCGCACCGGGCCGTAATCGAGGGTGCCGACCAGCTCGTCGATCTCGGCCTTGAGGGTGGGGTTGGCGAGCTTCTTCGGGAAGCCCCAGAGCTCGCGGCCGCCGGCGATCGGCGGATGGTCGTTCAAGAACATGCAATGCGAATAGCCGCCCGTGCGGCCCTGGAACGACACCGGAATCACCTGGCCGCTTTCGGTGTAATCGCCGAAACCGGTTGAATCCGGCATGCGGATGAACTCGAACTTGACCAGCGGCTCGGCGATTGCGAGCGGCTCGGGCACGACGCGGCGCAGCACTTCGGGATCGGTGCGGTAGGTGATGATCAGGAACTCGCGGTTGACGAAGCGGTACGGGCCCGGCGGATAGGCCGGGCTGGTGAGCGGCATGGCGAACGCCCGCGCGCGGACATCAGATTCTTTCATGGCAACCCTTCGGTGGTGTGGCGAACGGCACGGTCAATCGGCAGCCGGACCCGGCGCCGTCGCGTCGAAGGTGCGGAGGCCGTCGTCGTTGTCGGGCCGCGCCAGCACTTCGGAATGCTCGAGCGTCCGGACGGTGTCGGCGTAGCCGGCGCGCCAATGGTCGTCCATGCTGATACGCGCGAAGACGTAGTCCTTGGCGTAGCTTTCGTAATGCTGCGAGCGGTAGATCAGGTGGACGATGCTGTAGACCTTGTCGTCGCCGAAGCTGCGCAAGGATTGCGCTTCCGGCAGCGCGGCGGCCTCGGGCGGCAGCGCCGCGAACACCTTGGCGACGGTGTGGCGCAGGCGCTGCGCCGCGCAGAAGCGGTCGACATTGTCGCGCGTGCGGCTGGAATAGAGGATCTCCTTGCGCCGCGTCTCGACGTCGACCAGCGTGCGCGGCGGCGCGCCGCGCGCGCTCCATAGATCGACCTGGAAGGTCAGCGTGTCGCGCCGCGGGCCGAATTGCAGCACCCATTGCAGCGGCGTGTTGGAGACGACGCCGCCGTCCCAATAGTATTCGCCGTCGATCTCGACCGCCGGAAAGCCGGGCGGCAGCGCGCCGCTGGCCATGATGTGCGCCGGACCGAGCGTGTGCGTCGTGGTGTCGAAATAGACGAAGTTGCCGGTGCGAATATTCACCGCGCCGACGCTGAGCCGCGTCTCGTCGGCATTGAGCCGGTCGAAATCCACCAGGCGTTCGAGCGTGTGCTTGAGCGGCGCAGTATCGTACCAGCTGGTGGCGGCGGGACTGCCGGGCGTCGCCAACGTCGGCGATACCGGCCGCGGCATGAAAAAGCCGGGTGCGCCGGCCATGACTGCGGTCAGTGCGCTCGCTTGGTTGACCGCGCGGCGCGCGTTCAATTCGGCGGTTAGACCAGCGGCATAATCGGCCGCGGCGCCCCAGACCGGATTGGTGCTAACCATCTCCCAGAATTCGCGCAGCCGCGCGACGCGGCGTTCGGGCGGATTGCCGACGATCAGTGCCGCATTGATCGCGCCGATCGAAATGCCGGCCACCCAATCTGGCCGGATGCCGGCTTCGTCGAGCGCCTGATAGACGCCGGCTTGATAGGCGCCGAGCGCGCCACCGCCCTGCAAGGTTAGTGCGATGCATTCGAAAGGCGGACGCGGACGGGTGCTCGAATATGCCGGCGCGGCCGCGACGGTTGCATCCATGATGTCTCCCCAGCCCTGCGGCGGACCTGGGGTTATTGTCGGCGGCGATTGCGGCTTTTTTGCTATCGCAGCCTGAAGCGGCCGATAGTTTCAGCCGGCCGCCAGCCTCACAGAAATTTAATACGACATGCGTCGTGCTGCCGCAGCGGCGGACGTATACTCATCCGTGTGGCTAGCGCGGCGACGCCGGCAGCCCCGCTGAGCGGACCGCCGGGAGCGCCGCCGCGATTGCAGCAGCGGCAGGCGGTGGCATGACCCGGACGCTCTATCGCAAGGTACTCGACCAGCGGCTCATCGAGATCGCGCGGCAGCTCGACAAGCTCGGCCGCCGGCTCAAGGCGGTCAGTGGCATGGACCGGCTCCGTTGTCTCGAGGCGATCGTCGCGCTCGATCAAGAGCGCGGCGACGTCGAAGCCCGACTGCGACAGCTCGACCTTGGCGGCGCCGAGCGCCGGCGCGATGCCATCCGCTTCGAATTCGAGCGGCTGGCCGATGACATTACCCACGGCATGGCGCGCTGGATGGCGCGGCTTGACGCGCATTTCGCCGGCCGCTGACGCGTTTGCCTGGCATGCCATGGCATGTCATCAGCGAAGGACTCGACGCGGTATAAATCTGGGGATAACTTTGTGGCATCGGCCATCGCGACGGGTCGATGCCGATCCAAAGAGAACGCGCCGCCAGGGCGTGCGCTCCCGCCCATCCGCTCATGGAGGGCGAATGACAAACCACGAAGTGTTGCGCGACCAGTCGCGCGTATATTTGGAACGAGCGAAGCAGGAAGCCGATCCAAAGCTGAAACAGCTCCTGGCGCGGCACGCCACAGCGCTCACCCAATTGGCCGAGCGGCTCCAACAACAAGACGCCGGGTAGACGCCAGCGAATCAGCCGGCGGCAGTAAGTCGGCTACTGCTTCACCAGGATATTGTTCTGCACACTGACGACGCCGGTGACGGCCTGGGCGATCGTGCCGGCTTGATCCTTCTGCGCCCGCGTGTCGACGAAGCCGCTGAGCTGCACCGTGCCTTCCATGGTCTCGACGTGAATGTTGAACGCCTTGAGCGATTGCGCCTGAACGAGCTGCGTCCGGACCTTGGTGCTGATTGTGGCGTCGTCGACATACTGGCCGGCGCTTTCGCGCCCCTGGACGGCGGCGCAAGCGGTGAGCGAACTGCCCAACGCGAGCGCAAGCGCAAAGGCGGTGAGGCGCGGCAACCGGATCATTCGGCTTCTCCCAAGCGGACAGATAATGCGCGCAATTAGAACCCAACACGGTCGCCAGCCGCAAGCGAGCAGAGAACCACCGCCGCGTCGAGCCGTCCGATCACGATCATGTCTATTTCGCGGCATGGGAACAGGTGCCGCATGCCGTCCGTTATCACTATAATCGTTGGTAATCCGCAACGGAGGTCAACTGTGCGCAGTATTCCGGCTTGTATCAGTCGCGTGGCGGCGTTGGCTGCGGCCGCATTCGGCCTTGCGCTCACCGCCGCGCCGGCGATGGCGCAGTACTATTACACGTGTCCGCCGGGCTACTACTACGCGCAGGGTTACGGCTGCGTCGCTGCGCCGCCGCCGGTCTATTACTACGCTCCGCCGCCTCCGCCGCCAGTGGTTTATCCGGCGCCGTTCTACGGCTTTGGCCTCGGATTCGTGTTCGGCGGCCATCATCACGACCGCGACTGGGATGAAGGCGGTGAGTGGCACCATCACTGAATGCCCCCCGCAGCGAAGCCGTTTACGGGCTCGAACTCTCCGGCGCCGGCGCGACCTGAACCGCCGTCGGCGGGCCGTTGGCGCTTGGCGCACTGCCGCTATTCGAACCTGACGAGGTCGCCGGCACGGGCGACACGACGATGGCGCGCGGCGGACCGTTCGCGACCGCACTCGTGGACGGGTTCGATGCCTGCGGCGCGTTGCCTCGCGTCGGCGCAGCGAAAGGCACCGAAGCGGGGGCGCGCGAGATCACGACTTCGCCCGGCGGAATCGCCACTACTGGCGCTGCCGCCGACGCGTTGGACGCGACCGCGGCCGATGGCGAAGCTGCCGCCGCGGCAGACGGAGACGACGACCCCAGCGTGCCGAGCGAATGCGGCTGTTCGCCGTTGACGTAGCTCACGCCGCCAACCGTCACCTCGTTTGTGTTTGTCGTCGGCGTTGACGTCGTTGCCGTTGCGGTTGGCGACGTCGGCGCCGATGCCGGTGCGGCAGCAGAAGCCGGCGGCGGCGCGGCCTCCGGATGGAGCACAGCGGCGATCGGCGC
>JAGXBG010000164.1 GCA_018971215.1 Alphaproteobacteria bacterium | reverse complement strand
AGCCGCTGGCAAGGCAACGACCCCGACGCACAGCAGCGGGCCGAGGACCCGTATCACACCGACCCCAAATACATAAACGGTCCGCAGGACTATAACCCGCGGACGCAAACCGACAGCAACCGCTCGGTCCTGTCGCTGTTCTTCAACAACAACAATAACACCGCGAGCACCAGCGGCGGCGGCGCACCCGGCGTCGGCGTCAATTCGTTCCTGTGGCACGCGAGCCTCGACACCGTGTCGTTCATGCCGTTGGCCTCGGCCGATCCGTTCGGCGGTGTCATCATCACCGATTGGTTCAGCCCGACGCAGACGCCGGACGAACGGTTCAAGGTCAACATCTTCATCCTCAACCGCGAGCTGCGCGCCGACGGCGTGCGCTGTAGCGTCTTCCGCCAGACGCGCGACACCAAGGGCAACTGGGTCGATGCGCCGGTCGACAAGAACACGTCGGTTGATCTCGAGAACGCCATTCTCGCGCGGGCGCGCCAAATCCGCCTGAGCACGGCATCGAACCAGCAATAGGCCGCGGCCCTCGCGCGATGGCGCGGTACAACGCGAAAGAAAACGAAGAGCACTGGCAACGGGTCTGGCGCGAGCGTAAGAGCTTCGAGGTCGAGACCGACCCGGCACGCCCGAAATATTACGTGCTCGAGATGTTTCCCTATCCGTCGGGGAGGCTCCACGTTGGCCACGTCCGCAACTACACGATGGGCGACGTGGTCGCGCGCTACAAACGTGCGCAGGGCTTCAACGTGCTGCACCCGATGGGCTGGGACGCATTCGGCCTGCCGGCCGAGAACGCGGCGATCGCGTCGGGCAAGCATCCGCGCGAATGGACGCTGGCCAATATCGCGGTGATGCGCGAGCAATTGAAACGCATGGGCATCGCCTATGATTGGCGGCGCGAGATCGCCACCTGCCATCCCGACTACTACAAGCACGAGCAGAAGATGTTCCTCGATTTCCTCGCGGCGGGACTCGCCTACCGCAAGGAATCGTGGGTCAACTGGGACCCGGTCGAGAATACCGTGCTCGCCAACGAACAGGTGATCGACGGCCGCGGCTGGCGGTCCGGTGCGCCCGTTGAAAAACGCCTCCTTTCCCAGTGGTTCCTCAAGATCACCGCGTTCGCGTCCGAGCTGCTCGACGCGCTGGCGACGCTCGAGCGCTGGCCCGAGCGCGTCAAGCTGATGCAGGAGAATTGGATCGGCCGCTCGGAAGGCGCACGCGTGTTTTTCGCGTTGGATAAGCGCGACGACCGGCTTGAGGTGTTCACCACCCGGCCCGATACGCTCTTCGGCGCGTCGTTCGTCGCCGTCGCGCCCAACCATCCGCTGGCCGAGACGCTGGCGCAGCGCGACACGAAGCTCCGCGATTTCATCGCCGAGTGCAATCGCATGGGCACCAGCGAAGCGGCGATCGAGACCGCCGAAAAGATGGGCTACGATACCGGCGTCAGGGCGGCGCATCCCTTCGACGCCAAGCGGAGCCTGCCGGTCTATGTCGCCAATTTCGTGTTGATGGAATACGGCACCGGCGCGATCTTCGGCTGTCCGGCGCACGACCAGCGCGACCTCGAATTCGCCCGCAAATACAAGCTGCCGGTGACACCCGTGGTGCTGCCGCCCGATGCCGACGCCAAAAGCTTCGCCATCGCCGACGAGGCCTATACCGGCGACGGTGCGCACATCAATTCGGGCTTCCTCGACCGTCTCGACGTGCCGTCGGCCAAACGCCGCGCCATTGCCGAGCTCGAACAGCGCCACGCCGGCGCCGGCGCGACGGTGTGGCGGCTCCGAGATTGGGGCGTGTCGCGCCAGCGTTATTGGGGCTGCCCGATTCCGGTCATCCATTGCGGCCAATGCGGCATCGTGCCGGTGCCGGAAAGTGACCTACCGGTGCGGCTGCCCGACGACGTGACCTTCGACCAGCCGGGCAACCCGTTGGACCGGCACCCGACCTGGAAGCACGTCGCCTGTCCGCACTGCGGCGGCAAGGCGCGGCGCGAGACCGACACCTTCGATACCTTCTTCGAGAGCTCGTGGTATTTCGCGCGGTTTTGTTCGCCCCGGTCCCCCATCGCCTTCGACCGCAAGGACGTCGGTTATTGGATGCCGGTCGACCAGTATATCGGCGGCATCGAGCACGCGGTTCTGCACCTGCTCTATTCGCGCTTCTTCACGCGCGCGCTGGAGCGCTGCGGTTATCTCGCGCTGCAGGAGCCGTTTGCCGGCCTTTTCACACAGGGCATGGTCTGTCACGAAACCTTTCAGGATGCGGCCGGCAATTGGCTCTTCCCCGAGGAGGTCCGGCGCGACGAGAATGGCGCCTGGCACGACGCCAAAGGCGGAACGGTGACCGTCGGGCGCATGGAAAAGATGTCGAAGTCGAAGAAGAACGTCGTCGGCCTTGAGACCATCGTCGACGCCTATGGCGCCGATACGGCGCGGCTTTATCTCCTGTCGGACAGCCCGCCCGAACGCGATCTCGAATGGACCGACGCCGGTATCGAAGGCGCCTGGCGCTATGCCAACCGGTTGTGGAGACTAGTTACCGAGCGTGACGGTCCATTGCCGCCGCCCGGCGCGGTAATTCCGGCGAAGCTCGCGACGGCCGATCAGGATCTCCGGCGCGTCACCCACCAGACCGTCGCGCTGGTCACCGACGATCTCGACAAATTCCGCTTCAACCGGGCGGTCGCGCGCATCCGCGAGCTCACCAACGCCATCGAGGCCAAGCCCGACGCGGATGCCGCGGTCGTGCGCGAGGCGCTGGAAGCGGCGGTGCGGCTCGTCGGCCCGATGATGCCGCATCTTGCCGAAGCGTTGTGGCAGGCGCTCGGCCATCAGCGGCTGCTGGCGGACGAGCCATGGCCGAAGGCCGACGCCGCGCTCGCCGTCGCCGAAACCGTGACGCTGGCGGTCCAGGTCAACGGCAAGCTCCGCGGCACGATCGAGGTGCCGCGCGACGTCGGCGAAGCCGACGCGCGCCAGGCGGCGCTCGCCCTGCCAAATGTCATCACGGCGCTCGGCGGCAAGACGCCGCGCAAGACCATCGTCGTGCCCAATCGGATCGTCAATGTCGTGGTCTAGGCGCGGCATCCTCGCGGCGCTCGCCGCGGCGCCGCTCGCCGGCTGCGGCTTCCACCCACTTTATGGCGGCCACACCGCTGGCGAATACGACCCAAGGCTCGCGGCTATAAAAGTCACGCCGATCCCAGATCGTGAAGGCCAGCTGCTGGAACTCGCGCTGCGCGAGAAGCTCAATCCGCGTGGCGTGACGCTGCCGACCCGTTACACGCTGACCGTTTATTTGGCTTTGGTCCGGTCTGATCTCGGCATCCAGCGCAACACCACCTCGACCCGGTCGGAAATCAACGCGTCCGCCAGTTATACGCTGAGCGGCGGCGGCATCAGCGTCGCCGGCAGCAGCCGAACCGTCAGCGCCTTCAACCTGCAGAACGACGCCTGGGCGGCGACCGTAGCCGAGAAAGACGCGCGCGAACGCGCCATCGAGGATCTCGCCGACGCCATCTATATGCAGCTATCGCTGTGGTCGCAGCGGCAGACGGTTGCGCGCTGAGCCGGTGAAGCTCGAACCGCGCCGCGTCGATTCCTTTCTTACGGCGCCCGACGCCGCCATTCGCGCCTGCCTGGTTTATGGCCCGGATCGCGGCCTGGTCGGCGAGCGCAGCGCGCGTCTGGCGCGCGCCATCGTTGCCGACCCGCGCGATGCGTTCCGCGTTGCCGCGCTGACCGCCGACGTGCTGCTTGCCGAGCCGACGCGGTTGCATGACGAAGCAGCGCAGCTGTCGCTGATGGGCGGCCGGCGTCTGGTGCACGTGACCGATGCTGGCGACGCGGTTGGCGCATTGTTCGCGCGGTATCTCGGCGATCCGCCGGCCGGCGACGGGTTCGTGATCGTCGAAGGCGGTGATCTCAAGCCGCGCTCGAGCCTGCGCCGCGCCTTCGACAGCGCCAAAAACGCCGCCGCGATCGCCTGTTATCTCGACGGACCGCGCGAGATCGAGACGCTGGTGCGCGAGGTGGCGCGCAGCCACCGCCTCACTTTGGCGCCTGATGCATTGCCATATCTGGTGTCGTCGTTGGGCGGCGACCGTGCCCTAAGTCGCCAGGAACTCGAAAAGCTCGCGCTCTATGCCGGCGACGGCGGCGCGGTCTCGCTCGCCGAAGTCGCCGCGGTGATTGGCGACAGCGCCGATCTGTCGCTAGACGACGCCATCCTCGCCGCCGCCGAAGGCAACCCGGTTGCGTGCGAACGCGCACTGGCGCGGACGTTGGCCAAGGGCGAATCGCCCATCCGCGTCCTGCGTGCCGCTTTGCGGCATTTCACGCAACTGCACCGCACCGCGTCGCGGCTCGACGACGGCGCCGATGTTGACGAGGCGATCGCCGCAATTCGTCCCCCGCTGTTCTTTAAACTTAAAGATAGTTTCAAGCGGCAGCTTCGACTTTGGCCGGCGCGACGCGCCGCGGCCGTGCTGATCGCCCTCGTCGAGGCCGAACGCCAGGCCAAATCGCCGGGTATGAAAGATGAAACTATTTGCCGCGCCGCGCTTCTGCGAATCGCTCGCGGCGCTATGCAGGCGGGGCCACAGCGGACATCGTGAAATCGATGTCGATCATTTGATCACTTCAACCGAATTTGTGGCAGGATACTCATACAAGAGCAGGCATGGCGTACACCCGGAAAGGATCTGTATTCGGGGAGAGTTGCGTATGGACATGTCGGAAATCGATTTGGTTGTGGATTGGTTGGACTTCATCGAGGAATGGCTGACGGCAAAACAATATCCCGAGGCGTCGCATATCGTTGGCGTCGCCAAGCTGTCGCTCGAGGACGCCAGGAAGAAGTTGGCGACGAATAGGGCCGCGTGAGCGACCGACGGCGGATCAGCCGTAAGGCTGACCGTTCTTGTGCAGGAAAACCCGCTTGCCTGCCGCATCGTGCGTGCCGCGAAGGTCGTCGTCGGGATACGTGACGTCGTCCGGCATGCTGCGGTCGCCGACTTCGAGATAGATCACGTCGCGTGCGGTGCGGTTGATCAGGTGATGGGCGTCGCTCGAGCCCGCCTTGAAGCCCGCGCACATGCCTGGCTTGAGCGGCGTCTCGCCGGCGTCAGTCACCAGCACCGGCTCGCCGTCGACGACGTAGATGAACTCGTCCTGCGCCGTATGGGCGTGCCGCAGCGCTGATATCGCGCCCGGCAGCAGTCGCGTCAGATTGACGCCGAAATTTTTGAGCCCGAAAACATCGCCCAGCGGGCGTTTCTGCCGACCGAGTACGCGCGAATAATACGGCTCGGGATAGCCCGACGGTTTCGGGTTCGGCGGGGCATCGGCGGCGACGATGG
>JAGXBG010000163.1 GCA_018971215.1 Alphaproteobacteria bacterium | reverse complement strand
AACCGATAGGGCCGTTGAAATTGTCAGTGAGGTTGATGGACTGCGCCGCCTCTTGCTCAATCAGGCAAGCCTAATCTATTGCCTATCGCTCTCTAGGCATGATCACGAACTATTTGAACCGGGGGCGCCGCTCTTTGGGGATGGGGTCGAAGCTAAATTTCCAGCTCTAATGTCAGAGGACATTTCTGAAGCCGGCAAATGTTTAGCGTTGAACCGATGGAATGCGGCCGTATTTCATCTAATGCGCGTGATGGAAATTGCTCTACAAAAACTAGGCGATGTTCTGAACGTTAGCCTAGTCAATGAAAAGCAATGGCAAAATATATTGGATGAGGTGAATAGAGAAATTCGCAAGCTCGACCACAAGCTCCCGCGCACTATAGCGTTAGCGGAGATTAGTTTCCACCTTTACGCGGTGAAATTGGCGTGGCGAAACGAAGTCATGCATCCGAAACAGACATATACTCACGAGGAAGCGGATGCCATTTTCAGAAACGTTCGCATATTTATTCGGGAGTTGGCGGGGGTGATTTAGGCTTGTCAGGACGAATCACTTTTACAAACGCACGATTTGCGCCGGCGTCCGTTTCATCCGCCTCGACTTGGCGCGCGGTTTCTATGAACCGCTTCGATTGCTCGGGGTCGTCGGGCTTTGGGTTCGGTTTGCGTGTCATGCCCACAGTGTATCGCAAACTTAGTGGGGAATGAATATGCCGCTGGCCGAAATGATAATTGCAATTATCGCCGCTATAAGCGCGGCCATTGCAATCCTATTGCTAGTACGCGCTGCCTCTGCACTAAGGCGAGCGGAATCGGCCGCACTGCGGGCCAATTCAATCTGCTCGCGCCTGGACTCCTCCTCTTTCAGGGAGGACTCTTGATTCTTTTCGGCAAGCCAATCAACGGCGGCGTTGTTGAGCCACGGGTTATGTCGGTATTGCCCATTCACAACCTGCGTGCGCACAGCTTCGACGCCCAATCTTTCGAATTGGGCGCGAAACGCCGCTACTTCATCGGTCATTTATCCCCCTTAAACGGCAACCTAAGTTGGCGCTGGTCGCTTGGCAATTCCGGCCCTCGCCAATGCCGCTTGCGATACCGCTCAGGCCGTCCGCGCTTCCGCTCGCCGTCCGCGACCAGTCGTTTCATAGGTCAGGCGTTTGCCCTTGACGCCAGTCAACGCCAATTCGGCGCGGGCAACATCATCAATCCCGACCTTCTCCCGGTTGGTGTAGCGGAAATCAAACTCGGCCAAATACCGATGCAGATGCGCTTCGGAAACATGCTGGTAAGTCCCATAGACGCCCCGCTTCAAGATCGAAAAGAAGCCTTCGATGGTGTTGGTGTGAACATCGCCCCTAACGTATTCGTCCGCGCTGTGCTTGACGGTTTCGTGCGACGCGAAATTCCACCCGATCTCGGTAAAGGTCGGCGCTTCATCGGTGCGGAAATGCGATTGCCGCGAGGCGTGAACCGCCAGCACCGCGCGTATGGTTTCGCCGCGCACGTTCGGAACATGGAAAGAGCGGGCTTCGCCGTTGCGCTCAACAAGCGCAAAGACCGCGTTCATATTGCCCTGACGGCCCAACTTGGAACCCGGCTTCCGGCCAACGTAGGTCACGTCCGCCTCAATAGTCTTTCCCTCGCCACCAGTGGGCGGGGAAAACATATCGTCGCGGCGCTTCATCGCTTCGCGGATACGGTGTCCGAGAAACCACGCGGTTTTCATCCCGACACCCAAGGTGCGTTGAAGCTGGCGGGTGCTGATGCCCTTCTTGCTGGCGCACATCAGATGAATGGCCTGAAGCCAGTAGCGCAGCGGGCAATGGCTATCCTCGAAGATGGTGCCGATCTTGACGGTGAAGGGCTTGCGGCAGGCGTAACACTTGCGAAGCCCCGGACGGGTGGTTTTACCGGCCAGCCGACCGATCTTGTCGCCCGACGCGCCGCAATGCGGGCAGACCGGGCCAGCGGGCCACAGCCGTTCCTCGACGTAGGCATAGGCGGCAGCTTCGTTATGGAATTGGGGGGCTGAGAGGACTGAGGGCATGGCAGCTACCTGGGCTAATGGGGTTCGGAAACTCACCGCTTCGCAGAAGGCTTTTTTGAACCGCGTAGCGCAAGCGTGGAACGCTCTACGAGACGCACAAGAACGGTACGAGACATTGACAGGGCGACCCGCGCCTTGTCGGTGTCCAGATGGAGGATTGCGGTATCGCCGTCGAACACATCAACGTCCGCGTCGGACACCTCGTACGTCAGCCAAGTCGCATCAGACATGAGCAATCCTCCCAATAATCAGGATGCTACCCCTAGCGGCTGGGTATGTCAAGTGAAACGTCGCCGTCCGGTCTGATATGCTATGAAATCGTCATCCTGAGAATTGCGCCCGGCGGTCGCCAAGACCGGCCGGGCTTTTTGTTGTCCGCATGCCGAAGCCTCGCGCCGCCCCGGCGCGCTTTCGCACCCGTCGAACGCGCCTGCGGCCTAAGCCGCGTTGCCGCGCGGGGCTTCGGCGCCGGCCATCGCCATCGCACGCACGCATCGGAGTCCGCATGACACCGCGCCGCCGCCGCTTCGTCGACGAATACCTGATCGATCTCGACGGTAAGCACGCCGCCATTCGCGCCGGTTATAGGCGGGGCGGCGCGACCCTCCGCGCCTATCGCCTTCTCAGGACGCCCGAGGTCGCCGATGCCATCGCCGCCGCGATGGCCGAGCGCTCGCAGCGCACCGGCATCACGCCCGAGCGCGTGCTCGAAGAGCTCGCGCGCATCGCCTTCGTCGATTGGCGCAAGCTCGCCGCCTGGGGACCGGGCGGCGTGTCGGTTACGGATGCGAGCGAGCTGTCTCCCGCCGAGACCGCTGCCGTCGCCCGCGTCAGCACCGACGACGGCTGGGAGAACCGCGTCGCCATCGCCACCCACGACAAGCGGCTGGCGCTCGACACCTTGGCCCGCATCCTCGGTCTGCCGGTCGATCCGCCGAAGCCGGTGTCGCGCGCATGAACGAGCGCGAGCGCCGCTTCGTCGCCGAGTACTTGGTCGATCTCAATGCGTCGGCGGCGGCGCTGCGCGCCGGCTACGGCGGCAACCGCTATCGCAAGCATGCGCAGCTTCTGGTGCGTCGGCACGATATCGCGGCCGCCATCGCCAAGGCGGAGGCCGAACGTACCGAGAGCCGTCGCGTCACGGCGGATCGCGTTCTTGCGGAATATGCGCGCATCGGCTTTGCCGACATGCGAACCTTCGTCGATTGGGGACCCAACCGTTTCGAGTTGCGCGACCGCGATTTGCTCTCGGACTGGGAAGGCGGCGCGGTCGCGCGGGTCGATCCGCCTGGCAACGGCAAGGCCGGTCGCATCTGGTTGCACGACAAGCATGCGGCGCTCGAAGTGCTGGCGCGTCACACGGGCCTCCTCGGCTCGGGCCGCGGTACGCGCCCGACGGACTCGCGACAAGTCAACCGCGATGCCCGCGCGATGCTGCTCCAACGCCTCGCGCGTCTGAAGAAGAGCGATGGTTCGCAGAGTTAGCGCGTGATGAATTGAAGTCCGCGACAAAAAGCCCCTCACCCAGCTTTGGGTAAGGCTCGGCTGCGCCTCGCCAACCCAAACCAACCCTCTCCCCCAAGTTGGGGGAGAGGGAAGGGTGAGGGGGTCGCGCTCGGCGCTTTGCGATAAGGTTCTCATGAACGACATCGATACCGGCGCGAGCGAAGCGGCACGGTTCTCGAACGCGCTCTCGCTTGCCGAGCACGCCGAAGCGGTCGACCGGCTCGACGCCATTCGGCAAGCCGCATTGCTCGATGATTGGGAATTCTGGGCGCGGCCCAATCAATTGCCGCCGCCGGGCGATTGGCGCGTCTGGCTGCTCCTGGCCGGCCGCGGCTTCGGCAAGACGCGCAGCGGCGCCGAGTTCGTCCGCGCCCGCGTCGAGGCCGGCTTGGCATCCCGCGTGGCGCTGGTCGGCCCGACGGCCGGTTTGCGCACCTACGAGAAGATCAAAGGTGTCGTCGGCCAGCACTGAGACGCCGCGGCGCGCCTGCGCAATCCTGCCATTGCCGAATGGATGGTGACTTGGCGCCGCCGCCGCGATAGACCCTCTGCCCGAAGAGAGGGCAGACCATGGCCATGTCGGCCACGCGCGCGGCAGCGTCGCCGCCGCAATTCAGCCATCGCGAGATTCTCAGTATCTTGTCCGGCGCGCTGATCGGGCTGCTGCTCGCCGCGCTCGATCAGACCGTCGTGGTCACGGCGCTGCCGGCGATCGCCGACGATCTCAACGGCATCCAGCATCTGTCGTGGATCGTCACCGCCTACCTGCTGACCTCCACCGCCTCGACGCCGATTTACGGCAAGCTCAGCGATCTCTACGGCCGCCGGCGCCTCATCATCGTCGGCATTGGCGTCTTCGTCGCCGCCTCGGCGTTCTGTGCCCTGGCGCAAAGCATGGGCCAACTGATTACGGCGCGCGCGCTCCAGGGCATCGGCGGCGGCGGCTTGATCAGCATGTCGCAGGCGATCATCGCTGACGTCATCTCGCCGCGCGAGCGCGGCCGCTACCAGGTCTATATGAGCGGCATCTGGGCGCTGGCCAGCGTCGGCGGCCCGGTGCTGGGCGGCGTCTTCGTGCAATATCTCTCGTGGCGCTGGGTGTTCTGGATCAATTTGCCGATCGGCGCACTCGGCTTGGTGCTGTGCTGGAATGCGCTGAAGCGCCTGCCGGTGCACAGCGGCGATCCGCGCATCGATTATCTCGGCGCCGCCATCCTGATTCCGGGTATCGTCGCGTTGTTGCTGGTCGCAAGCTGGGGCGGCGTCGAATTCCCCTGGCTGTCGCCGCCGATCCTCGGCCTCACCGCCGCCGGCATATTGCTGCTGGCGCTGTTCGCGGTGCAGGAGCTGCGCGCGCCGGAGCCACTCTTGCCGCCGCGCCTGTTCGCCAGCCCTGTCATCCTCACCGCCAATCTCATCGGCTTCGTCGTTTCCGCCGGCATGTTCGGCGCGACCGTGCTGTTGCCAGTCTTCATCCAGCTCGTTCTCGGCAAGGACGCCGGCAGCACCGGCCTGCTGCTGATCCCGCTGATGGGCGGCACTGTGCTCGGCGCCTATCCCACCGGCCAATGGATGCGGCACAGCGGCCGTTACAAGAAGGCGCCGATGCTGACGCTGACGTTCGCCATCGTGGCGTTCGGCGCGCTCGCCTTCGCCGACGGCGCGACGTCCGCCTGGTATGTCGACATTTTCATCGGTCTGCTCGGCATCGGCATGGGCGGCGCGATGCCGGCAACACTGGTCGCGGCGCAGAACGCCGCCGAAGCGCGCGACATCGGCGCCGCCACCGCCAGCGTTGCCTTCTTCCGCTCGCTCGGCGGTTCCTTC
>JAGXBG010000162.1 GCA_018971215.1 Alphaproteobacteria bacterium | reverse complement strand
GGCGCCGATGGCTTGCGCCGCGCCAGCACGCGGCTGACCACCGGATAGCCCTGCTTGGCGCCGCCCATCGCCTTGACGACGTTGCCTGCGAACGACGGATGCAGGTCGCCGAAGAAGCTGATGGCGCGACCGTCGGACCGCGCGCTCATCAACACGCGCACGTCTGTCGGCTTGGCGACGGTTTCAGGTTTCGCCGGGTGGCCGTGCTCGTCGTAGGCCTGGAAATAGCGGCCGTCGAGCCTGACGTTGTGCGGATCTTCACGGCCGAGCACTGTGTTGGGCTGCGTACCGGCGGCGACCAGGATGGACTTGGCCGGCAACGTCACGTGTTCGTCGGTGGCGACCATCTTGCGGATCGCCTCGTCATAGCGCCATTTCTGCAACGTGAGGGTCGCGGCGTGACCGAAGCGGTCGAGACCGACTTCTTCGGGCGCCAGCATCTCGGCGAAGCGGATGCCCTCTTCCATCGCCTTGGCGACTTCCTCGTGATTGAGCGTGTAGCTCGGCGCGTCGATCAGCCGGCGACGATAGGCGATGGTGACGCCGCCCCAGGAATCGATCAGCGCGGCGAGCCGCGGCGCGCGTTTCTCCCGCGCCGCTGTCGCGCGCTCAGCGCGCAGCGCGCGCGCATGCGCGATGAATTCCTTGGCGGTCGTCGCGTCTTCGTCGTTCCATTCGGCGCGCACCGCCGCTTCACCGCGCTCGGCAACCAGCGTCTCGTAGCGCGCGAGGAACTTCTCGACCTGCACCGCATAATAGGCGAGCGATTCCGTCGCGGTGTCGATCGCAGTCAGACCGCCGCCGATCACCACCACCGGCAACCGCACCGTCAGGTTGGCGATGCTGCTGTTCTTGGCCGCGCCGGTGAGCTGCAACGCCATGAGGAAATCGGACGCTTGGCGCACGCCGCGCGCGAGGCCGTTCTTCATCGGCACGATGGTCGGCTTGCCGGCGCCGGCGCACAGCGCGATGTGATCGAAGCCGAGCGCGAAGGCGTCGTCGATGGTGAGTGTGCCGCCGAAACGCACGCCGCCGAACATGGTGAACTCGCCGCGCCGCTCGAGCAGCAGCCGGATCATCTTGAGGAAGTTTTTGTCCCAGCGCACGGTGATGCCGTACTCGGCGACGCCGCCGAAGCCGGCCATCAAACGATCGTCGAGCGCCTCGCGGATCTCGGCGATGTCGCGGATCGGCTTGAACGGACGGCGCGCGCCCGAAAGATCGGTGCCCGAGAATTCGACCGGCAGCGGCTCGATCTTGAGGCCGTCGATGCCGACGACGGTGTGGCCGTCGTTCATCAGATGATGCGCCAGAGTGAATCCGGCCGGTCCCAGGCCAACCACCAGCACCGAATAGCCGCTCGGCGCCTTCGGCAGCGGCCGGCGCAGGTTGAGCGGATTCCAACGCGTCAGCAGGCTGTAGATCTCGAAGCCCCACGGCAGTTCGAGCACGTCCTTGAGCGTCCGCGTCTCGACCTGCGGAATGTCGACCGGTTCCTGCTTCTGATAGATGCAGGCCTTCATGCAATCGTTGCAGATGCGGTGGCCGGTGCCAGCGACCATCGGATTGTCGACGACGGCGATGGCGAGCGCGCCGACCGTGTGGCCGCGCGCCTTCACCATGTTCATTTCCGACACCTTCTCTTCCAGCGGACAGCCGGCGAGCGTCACGCCGAAGAGACTCTTCTGGAAGGCGCCGGTCTTCTTGTCCTTGAGGCCGTGCGAGCAGCTGTCCTTGCCCTGCTCGTGACACCAGATGCAGTAATTGGCGTTGTCGAGCGCGCCGAGCAGATCGGTGCCCGGATCGGTCAGCTTGAAGCCGTCGCGCTGCCGCCACTTCGCCGGCGGATAACGATCCACCGTGGTGCCCGCGACCGCGCGGTTCTCGACTGCGACCAGATTCAGCATGTCGAGTTTGTGCGGCTGCTTGAAAAGAACGCCGGCGTGATGTGCGGTGCGACCGGCCGGCGACAGCGTCGCCCAGGCCGCGTAACGCGCCGCCAGTTCCAGATCGGCCGTGTTGGCGGTTTCGTCATCGAGCCAGCGCGCGACGTGGCGCGCATAGCTGAGCTCAGTCAGCGGCTCGCCGAAACGCTTGGCAAGCTCGGCGGCAAGCGCCGGACCATCGATCGCCGCTGCCTGCTCCGGCGTCACGCCTTTGGTCGCGCGACGTTGCACGAACAGGCGCTTCACCGTGTGTATCGGCGCCAGCGCGTCGTGCCGCGCCTGCAGCTCGCGCAGCTCGCGGCCAATGCCGAACAGCGCGCCGATGAAATCCTCGAGATGCGGCGCGAGATCGATGAGCAGCGTCGACTCGTCCTTCGCGGCGAGCGCGCCCGCATTGACGCGCGCCGCGACGAGGCGTTCGCGCAACGGCGCGTCGGCCTCGCCGAGATGTTTCAGGAACGCGTCGTCCACCTTTGCCAGGCCTTCGCGGCGATAGAGGTCGCCGAAGGCCAGGCCGTATTTCAGTTCGAGTTCGGCCATTGCTCGCAGTATCGACGGCGGGTTCGCCGTTTAAAACCCCAAATTTTGTGTGGAAGTGCGCAAATTCCAGTCGCGGCAGTGGAGTTTTCTAATCGAGTGTCGCGCCGATGGGAAGATGGAGATGCTGTGCGATTTTGCCACGTCTCAATAACCGAGCGCCATGCCGTCCTTGCGCGGATCGGAACCGCCGGTGAGCGTGCCGGTCGCGTGATCGATCCAGATCGCTTGCGCGCCGCCGAGCGGCTTTTCCGGCCGGACGATTTTGTGACCGCGGCGCGCCAGATCGTCAGCGATGGCTTCGGTCACGCCGCGTTCAAGCTGCAGCACGCCGTCGATGGCGAAGCTGCGCGGCTGTTCCGCCGCCGCCTGCGGATCGAGTCCGCGATCGAGAATCTGCGACAGGTAATGCGCATGGCCGTTGGCCTGGTAATGTCCTCCCATCACCCCAAAGGGCATGACCGCGCGGCCGCCTTTCATCAGCATGCCCGGAATGATGGTATGGAGCGGCCGCTTGTTCGGCGCGATCGCGTTCGGATGGCCGGGCACGGTGCGGAAGGTCTTGCCGCGACTGTGCAATAGCACGCCGCTCTGCGGCGCCATGATGCCGGCGCCGAACGTGTCGAACAGCGAATTTATGAACGAGACGCAATTGCGGTCGCGATCGACGATGCAGAGATAGACCGTATGCTTGTGTTCGGCGAATTCGAGTGACGCCGGCGTGCCGGCGCGATCCATGCGGATCGCCGCGCGCACGATCCGCGCCCAATCTTCGGACAACAGTCGTTCGACCGGCACTTTGACCGCGGCCGGATCGCCGAACACCGTGTCGCGCTCGGCATACGCCGCTTTCGCGGTCTCGGCCAAAAGATGGATCCGGTCGGCCTCCGACAGTTTCCCCTCGCCCAGCTCGTAGCCGGCGAAAACGCGCAACATCATCAGCGCGGCGAGGCCCTGGCCGTTCGGCGGACATTCGAACACGTCATAGCCGCGATAATCGGTCGAAATCGGCGTCACCCATTCCGAACGCTGCGCGGCGAAATCCTCGACCGTGTGCAGGCCGCCGAGCGCATTGAGCTTGGCGACGATGTCCTGCGCCACCGGACCTTCGTAGAAACCTTTACGGCCGTCGCGCGCGATGCGCTTCAGCGTCGCCGCCAGCGCCGGAAATTTCAGCGTGTCGCCGACGCTTGGCAGCTTGCCGTTCGGTTTCAGGATTTTCGTGGCATCGGCATCGTGCTCGAACTGCGCATGCTCGAGCGCGAAATCAAACGCGACGCGCGGTGCGAGGCGCATGCCGGCTTCGGCGAGATCGATCGCCGGCTGCAGCAGCGTCGCCCATTCCTTCGTCCCATACTCAGCGTGCAAGGTGAGCCAGGCGTCGACCGCGCCGGGCACGGTGACGGCATGCGGCGAGCGCGAAGTGATTTCCTTGATGCCCCGGTCGACATACCACGACACTTGCGCCTTGGCCGGCGCGCGGCCCGAGCCGTTGAGCGCTTTCGGCAATCCCGCGCGCGGCGAATAGAGCACGAAGCAATCGCCGCCGATGCCGGTCATTTGCGGCTCGACGACGCACAGCAATGCCGATGCTGCGGTCGCGGCATCGACCGCGTTGCCGCCGCGACGCAATACATCGATCGCCGTCAGCGTCGCCAGCGGATGCGAGGTCGCCGCCATGGCCTCGCCGGCGATCGCCAGTGAACGGCGCGGCTGGTGAAAATCGCGCATATCGGGGCGGATGCATGGCACCGCCGTAGGACCGGGGCAAGCGGAAAAGCGCACCCACCCAATATGGGCGGCCGCCGGCTTGTCGCCCAATGCGCCATTCCCTAACGTCGCGGTCCGACGGGTTCACAAGCTCCGAAGGAGAAGCAGCATGGCCACCGACATCAACACGCCGCAATTCGCTAAGGGCCTCAGCGTGCGCCGCGAGGTGCTCGGCAAGGAGTATGTCGACAAGTCGCTCGCCGACGCCGACGATTTCATGATGGCGTTTCAGAAGCTGACCACCGAATGGTGCTGGGGCGAAATCTGGTCGCGGCCCGGCCTGCCGCGCAAGACGCGGTCGATGCTCAATCTCGCCATGCTGTCCGCCCTCAACCGGCCCGGCGAACTTAAACTCCACCTGCGCGGCGCGTTGACCAACGGCGTCACCGTCGAGGAGATCAAGGAGATCTTCCTCCAGGTCGGCATCTATTGCGGCATTCCGGCGGCCCTCGAAAGCTTCAAGACGGCGCGCGAAGTGTTCAAGGAGCACGGCAAGGCCTGAGCGGCCCAGCCATCGCGCCGGTGCAGGCCACGCCGGTGATTTCGCGGCTTGCCCCGGCACGCGGCCCTGCCTAGGGTCGGCGCTGCCCGGGACGCTGGAGGCACGCGATGATGGATGCCTATATCTACGACGGCCTGCGTACGCCGATCGGCCGGCATGCCGGCGTGCTGGCACCGGTGCGGCCTGACGATCTGCTGGCCGGTGTCATCGCGACCGTCGTCAAACGCAATCCGTTCAAGCCCGAGCAATACGAGGACGTCGTCATCGGCTGCACCAACCAGGCGGGCGAAGACGCGCGCAACATCGCGCGCCACGCCGGGCTGCTCGCCGGGTTGCCGGTCGAAACCGCCGGCCAGACGGTGAACCGGTTGTGCGGCAGCGGCCTCGCCGCCGTGCTCGATGCTTCGCGTGCGGTCACGTGCGCCCAGGGTGCATTGTTCGTCGCCGGCGGCGTTGAAAGCATGAGCCGTGCGCCCTTCGTCATGTCGAAGGCCGAGAGCGCCTATAGCCGCGACGCCAGGCTGTTCGACTCTACTATCGGCGCGCGGTTTCCCAATCCGAAAGTGGCGAAACAGTTCGGCCAAGACACCATGCCGGAGACCGCCGACAACGTCGCGCGCGACTACGGCATCTCGCGCGTCGACAGCGACCGCTTCGCCCTCGCCTCGCAGGAAAAATACGCCAAGGCCAAGGCCGAAGGTTTCTATACGGACGAACTGATGTCGGTTGCCGTACCGGGCGGCAAGAAAGGCGCGACCGTCACCGTCGACCAGGACGAGCATCCACGGCCCAACACGACGCTCGAACGTTTGGCCGAGCTCAAA
>JAGXBG010000020.1 GCA_018971215.1 Alphaproteobacteria bacterium | reverse complement strand
TCCGAAGCGTTTCTGTCGGACAATCAGGCGCGCGACCAGGTGATGGACGGCGAGCTCGCGCTCGACAAAGAGGGGAAATTTCTGGCCTTGCGCGTCAAGTCGGTTGCCGACATGGGCGCCTTCGCCAACGGCGCCGGGCCGCTCACCGCGACCATCAACATGGTGCGTTGCTTCCCGTCGGTCTATCGCATCCCGCGCATCGTCTGCGACGTGCTGTGTGTCCTGACCAACACGGTTCAGCTCGGTCCCTACCGCGGCGCCGGACGGCCCGAAGCCAACTATCTGATGGAGCGGCTGGTCGAGGAAGCGGCCCGCATCAGCGGCATCGACACGGTCACGCTCCGCCGCCGCAATCTCGTGACGCCGGCCGAGCTGCCGTACAAGGGCGCGATGGGCACGGTCTATGACAGCGGCGATTTCCCGGCAGTCTTGGACAAGGCGCTCGCGCTCGCCGATCTCGAAGGCTTTCCCGCTCGCAAGCGGCAGAGTGCGGCGCGCGGACGCTTCCGCGGCATCGGCGTCTCGTGCTTCCTCGAACATTCGGGCGCGATCCCGCCCGAAGGCGCGTCGTTGTCGTTTCCCGGCGACGGCACCGTCGTCGTCGGTTTGGGTGCGCAATCGACCGGCCAGGGACATTTCACGGTCTTTCGCCAAGTCGCATCCGAGAAGCTCGGCGTCGATCCGGCCAACGTGGTGGTGCGCGAGGGCGATACGCGCCTCGGCGTCGAAGGTCACGGCAGTTTCGCGTCGCGTTCGGCCGCCGCCGCCGGCAGCGCCATCTTCTTCACCGCCGACGCGGTGATCGAGAAAGGCAAGAAGGTGGCGGCGCAGATGTTGGAGGCGGCCGAGGCCGACATCGCCTATCGCAATGGCGCCTTCGAGATCACCGGCACCGACCGGCGGCAGTCGCTGTTCGAAGTCGCCAAGAAGGCGCAGGAGCTCAAGGCCAAGGGCGAAATCGCCGAATCGCTCGACACCAACAAGGTGTCGCAGACGCCGCAGCACTTTCCTAACGGCTGCCACATCGCCGAAGTCGAGATCGATCCCGAAACCGGCGCGCTCGACATGGTGGCCTATAGCGGCGCCGACGATTCCGGCCGCATTCTCAACGCCATGATCGTCGAGGGCCAGGTCCATGGCGGCGTCGCCCAGGGTCTCGGCCAGGCGCTGCTCGAGAATGCACTTTACGACCCATCCGGGCAGTTGCTGGCTGGTTCGTTCATGGATTACGCCATGCCGCGCGCGACCGACATGCCGCCCAAGCTCAACGACGCGCTGCTCGAATTCCCGTGCAAGACCAACCCGATTGGCGTCAAAGGCGCCGGCGAGGCCGGCACCACCGGCGCGCTCGCCGCCATCATGAACGCGATTGCCGATGCCATTCCGGGCGGCGGCGGACGCGCGTTGCAGATGCCGGCGACTCCGCAGAAAATCTGGCGGGCGTGTCGCACGGCACGGAGCGGTGGCCGCGCATGAGCTTGGTTTATACCTGTGCGCCGGCGGCATCCGGCGCCGCCGCCCGACGCCGTAGCAAGGTCAAGACCAAAACGCGCGCCGCCGGCGCGCGCCAGCCGACCGTCGACATCCATTGCCACGTCTTCACGCCGGAAGCGGCGGCACTGGTCAAAGATCTGATGCGGCCGCAGAACGACCCGTACGCGTTCTTCCAAAGCGCCGCGTCGAAGCAGACCGATGCCAAGCAATCCGCCGCCATCGGACCCAAGCTGACGTCGATCGAGGAACGGCTCAAGGCCATGGACGGTGACGGTATCGACATCCAGGCGGTCTCGACCGCGCCGATCCAATATTATTATTGGGCCGACGGCACCCTGGCGCTGCGCACGGCGCGCCTGATCAACGACAATATTGCGCGGATCTGCGCCGCCCATCCCGAACGCTTCGTCGGCTTGGCGACGGTGCCGATGCAGGTGCCGGAATATGCCGTGCGCGAGCTGACGCGCGCGGTGCACGAGCTCGGCTTCAAAGGCGTCGAGATCTGTCCTCATGTCGAGCAGGAAGAGCTGTCGGCGGAGCGCTTCCGGCCGTTTTTCGCCAAGGCGGAGGAACTCGGCGCGGTGATTTTCCTTCATCCGCACGGCTTTCCCGACGGCCGCCGTCTGGGCGATCATTTCTTTCAGAACATCGTCGGCAATCCGCTCGACACCACGGTCGCAATCCACCACCTGATCTTCGGCGGTGTCCTCGAGGCGTATCCGCGGCTCAAGATCGTTTGCGCCCACGGCGGCGGCTACCTACCGGCCTATTCCGGACGCATCGATCACGCGCACGCTGTCCGGCCCGATGTCCGCACCAAAATCGGCAAAGCGCCGTCGAGTTATCTGAAGAAGCTCTATTTCGACACCATCGTCTTTACCCACCACCAGCTGGCTTACCTGGTGGAGCAATACGGCGCCGATCACATCCTGCTCGGCACCGATTATCCTTACGACATGGCGCTGCCCGATGCGGTGAAGTTCGTGCAGAAGGCGCCCGGCCTGTCAGAGCGCGAGCGTGGATTGATCCTCGGTGGCAATGCGGCGCGGCTGCTCGGGATTAAGCTGCCGCCGGCGGGATCGGGCTGTCGAGCGGCAGCGACGGCGTGACGACATTGACGCAGCTGCCGTCCAGCATTCCGCCAACGAGCCGTGCCTGCACGCTGCGATTCTGGCGCACGAAGCGTGCCAGGTCGATACGCCGGACGTTCAGCCGCGCATCGCCGCCGCCTGCGGCGGCCGGCTCAATCAGCTGATCGGCGCAACGCGCTGAGCGTCAGCGCGCGATGCGCGCTTCAACCTCGGCGCAGAGATAGTGATAAAGGCAGATGTGCACTTGCTGGATGAACGGCGTGTCGGTTGCCGGCACCGCAAGCAGGATATCGGCTTTGGGCGCGAGCTTGCCGCCACCCGCGCCGGTCAGCGCCACTACCGTCATTCCTTTCTGGTGCGCAGTCTCGGCGGCGGCGATCACGTTCTTCGAATTGCCGCTGGTCGACAGCGCCAGCAACACGCCGCCGGCTTCGCCGAAGGCCTCGACCTGACGGGCGAATGCGCTGTCGTAGCTGTAGTCGTTGCTCCAGGCGGTGACGACCGCCGGGTCGGCCACCAGCGCCATCGCCTTGAGCGCACGGCGCTCTTTCTTGTAGCGGCCGACCAGCTCGCCGGCGATGTGCATCGCGTCGGCCGCGGAGCCGCCATTGCCGCAGATGAGTAGCGGTTTCTGGGATGCCAGCGCGCCGTGAATGACGCCGATCGCCCGCTCGACCTGGGCCTCGTCGATGGCGGCCGCGGCTGCGGCCAGCACGTCGCGCGACGCGTCGAGATAAGTCCTGAATCCGCCCATGATCCCCGGCCGCGTATATGACACGGCGCGGTGCACGCATAAAGTACCGATTTGCCGCGCGTGCGCGCGAGTGCTGTATTGCGGCGAGTGCGCTTCAGGGCGTCCGGTAAAACGCGCTACGATGCGCGCAAACGGACGGCCGGAACCGCTCGATTCAACGGAGGCAAATCATGACGCAATGGGTTCGATTCGAGCGCGACGGCCGCACCGGCTTCGGCACGCTCGACGGTGACACGATCGCGATTCACAGCGGCAACATGTTCGCCGGCGCGAAACCCACCGGCGAAACCGTCAAGCGCAGCGCGGTCAAGCTGCTGGCGCCGTGCGAGCCGTCGAAGATGGTTTGCCTGTGGAACAACTTCCACCAGCTTGCCGCCAAGAACAATTTCGCCGTGCCTCCCGAGCCGCTTTATTTCCTCAAGGCCAACAACGCGTTTTGCGGACCCGATACGCCGATCGAGCGTCCGAAAGCCTATTCCGGCCGGATCGTCTACGAAGGCGAGCTCGGCGTCGTCATCGGCAAAAAATGCTCGATGGTGAGCGAGGCCGACGCGCCCGGCTATATCTTCGGCTATACCTGCGTCAACGACGTCACCGCCGTCGATCTGTTGAAGAAGGATCCGACCTTCGATCAATGGGTCCGCGCCAAGAGCTTCGACACGTTCGGTCCGTTCGGTCCAGTGATCACCACCGGCGTCGACCCGATGAAGCTCAACGTCCGCACCGTCCTCAACAACAAGGAGGTGCAGAACTATCCGGTCGCCGACATGTTCTTCCCACCGGCCAAGTTGGTGGCGATGGTGTCGCGCGACATGACGCTGATGCCCGGCGATATCATTTCCTGCGGCACCTCGCTCGGCGCCGGCGTCATGCCCCTGCCCAGCAACGTCATCGACGTGGTGATCGATGGCGTTGGTAGCTTGCGCAATCCGTTTGACCAGGTCGTGCCGAGTCCGTATCTGCTCAAGGAGGCGCCCAAGCCGATGCGCATTTGCGTCGTCGGCGCCGGGGCGATCGGCGGCCTGATCGCGGCCAAGCTGGCGCTCGCCGGCAATGCGGTTACGGTGGTCGATATCGGCCCCCATCTCGCCGCCATCAAAGCCAACGGCATCAAGCTCGAATGGGAAACCGGCAAGACCGAGATCGCCAAGGTCAATGCGGTGGACAAAGCCGCCGACGCCGGCAAGCAGGACCTCGTCATCCTCGCGGTCAAGGCGCATCACCTCGAAGAGGCGGCGCAGGACATCGACCACCTGCTCGACGCCGACACCGCAATCCTGACGGTGCAGAACGGCCTGCCGTGGTGGTATTTCCAGCGCCTCGGCGGCAAGTACGACAATCGCCGGCTCGACAGCCTCGATCCGACCGGCGTGCTGGCGAAGAAGATTGATCCCAATCGGCTGATCGGCTGCGTCGTTTATCCGGCGGCGGCGGTCACGGCGCCGGGCGTGGTCCATCACGTCGAAGGCGATCGCTTCCCGGTTGGCGAGCTCGACGGCAAAGACACCGAGCGCGTCAAACGGCTGCACGATGTGCTGACCAGAGCCGGGCTCAAGTCGCGCGTGCTTAAGGACATCCGCGCAGAGATTTGGCTCAAGGCCTGGGGCAATCTGTCGTTCAATCCGATCAGCGCGCTGACGCACGCGACGCTGGTCGACATCTGCCGTTTCCCGGAAACGCGCCATCTGGCGGCGCGGATGATGGAAGAGGCCGAAACCATCGCCAAGAAGCTCGGCGTCACCTTTCGGGTTTCGATCGAGAAGCGCATCGACGGTGCCGAAAGCGTCGGCGCGCACAAGACCTCGATGCTGCAGGACGTCGAGGCCGGCCGCGCGCTCGAGACCGAAGCGTTGGTCGGCTCGATCCTCGAGATGGCGCGGGTTACCGAGACGCCGGCGCCGGCGATCGAATCGGTCTATGCCCTGGTCAAGCTTCTGAACAAGGTGATGCTGACTGAGGGCGTCGCGGTCGTCGAAAAGCCGGCGCCCGGCGTCAAAGCGGCTTAGCGCCGCTCGGGTGCGTTCGACAGCAGCGTCGCCAAACGCGGTGCCGCCGTCGACTGCCGCACCACCAGTTCGGGCCGCAGCACCACGTCGGTTGCCGACGTGTCGTTGTCCTCGATCCGCCGCAGCAAGGTGCGCGCGGCGGCGATACCGATCTCGCGCTGCGGAATCCGCACCGTGGTCAGCGGCGGCGTCAGCAAGTCGACGAACGGACTGTCGTTGTAGCCGGTGACCGACACGTCCTTGGGGCACGACAGGCCGCGCTCGCGCAGCGCCTCGTAACCACCGAGCGCCAGCAGGTCGTTGGCCGCGACGACGGCGGTGGCTTGCGGAAACTGGTTCAGCAGCTGGTGGCAGGCGCGGCGTCCCGCCTCGCGGGTGAAATCGTCGGCGACGACGATCTCGCGGCTGCCGGCGCGCATGCGGTGACGCGCAAGCGCTGCGCGGAACCCTTCGCTGCGCGCCGCGCCGGTCGACAATTGCTGCGGACCGGCAATGTGGCCGATTGCCTGGTGGCCCAGCTGCGCCAGGTGATCGATCACCAGGCCGATGCCGAGGCGATCGTCGGTGATCACCGACGGCGCACGGCCGGTCTGATCGGTACGGTTGATCATGACCAGCGGCGCGCCGCGCTTCACCCACGCCTCGATGGTCGGATCGCCGCGCGTCGCGGTGCCCAGGATCAGGCCGTCGACCTGGCGGCCCATCATCTCGGCCAGCGCGCGTTCCTCGCGCGCCGGATCGTTCTGGGTATTGCAGATGATCGCGACGTAGCCGCGCTCGTTGAGCACCTCTTCGACGCCAAGCAGGATCGGCGGATAGAGCGGACTGTCGATATACGGCACGATGATGCCGACGACGCGCGAGCGGCGGGTGCGCAGTCCGGCGGCGAGGGCGTTGGTGCGATAGCCAAGCCGCTCTGCCGCCTTGAGCACGCGTTTCGCGACGCTGTCGGTGATCTGGCCGCGGGTCGCCGGGTTCATCACCCGCGACACGGTCGAGAAATGCACCCGGGCGGCGCGCGCGACCTCGCGCACGGTGACGCGCTGGCCGCGCCGCGGCGATCGCCTCATTCCGCGGCGGACGCGGCGCCGGGCGGTTTGGTCGGGCTGGCCGCCCAGTAATCGGCCTTGGCCTTGGTGGTGGCGAGCCGCTGAGCGGTCTCGAAGCCGGGCGCCATCGAGGCGTCGGTGCCGGCCAGCACCTGGTGATGATCGATGTTGAGGAGCCGGAGCCAGCTCTGCTGCCCCAGCGTCAGGCCGATCATGCAGCCGAGCTCCACCAGTTCGGCCTCGCTGTAGTGCTTATAGAGCCGCTCCCAGAAGGCGTCGTCCGGGCTCAGGTGCCAGGTGATCGCCTCGGCATAGGCCAAGGCCGCCTTCTGCCGGTCGTCGTAATTCTTCGACGATTCGAAGTTCAGCAGGTCCTTCACATGATCCTCGATCACCGCACCCGAACGCGATGCCTTCACCGACCGCTGGTTGCCGCAATACTCGCACTGCACCGAGCGCGACACGTAAAGCCGGCACAGTTCCTTGATTGCGTGGTCCAATATTCCGTTGCGGAAGATGTCCCGCCACGAATTGGCGAAAAACCAGAAACACGCCGGCACGTGCGCCCGCACGGCCGAGCTCTCCGGTCGCGGCGTCCCTTCCCGTTGGCATCGCTCCATCTCCGCCCGCATCGCGTCGTCCATCCGCTCCAGCGGCACGTAGCTGATCCTCTGCTTCGCCATGAGGTGCTCCTTCCTGAATCGCCTAATGGGCCGTCTTGCGGCGCGTGCGCTTTGCGGCGCGCCGCGTGCCGCCGTTCGTCTTTGCCGGTCCTGCCGCCAGCTGCTTCGGCGGTGCGGACAGCGCGTGCCGGCGTTCGAGCGTCGGTCCCGGCGCACCTGTCGACGCGCCGGGCAACGCCAATTTTTCCTCGACGCCGGCGATCGCGTAGATTTGCGGCGTGTTGCGGTTGACCTGCAGCTGGAAAATGTCGGGCCGGTTGTAATGGCCGGCGAAATCGTGCCGCAGCTTCATCGTGATGCCGAGCTCGATGTTGCAGTCGGCATAGAGAATGCCCTCGTCGGCGCCCATCGGTCCGGCGATGATGCGGCTGTTGGGTGCGACGATGACGCTGCCGCCGCAACAATCGGTGCTGCGCAGGAATTTCTCGCCTTCGGGCCCGACCTTGAGCTTCCGGACGATGTCCTGGTCCACCGTGCCGCAAGCCGACACCACGAAGGCCTTGCTCATCTGCGCGAAGGCCTGGGAATCGATGCTGACGCGGTTGCGCATCGGATCGCCGCTGGTCGGGAAATGATTGGGCCAGCTCATGACATGGATGCGCGAGCCTTCGGCAGTCATGGCGAAGATCGCCAGCGGATTGGAATTTTCGCCGCAGATCAGTCCGCTCATCGGGCCGAAACTGGTCGGAAACGCGTGCAGCGTGTCGCCGAAGCCGCCCATGTGCACCAGACGCTCGCCGACGGTCGGCATGATCTTCTGATGCTTGCCCATGTAGGTGCCCGTCCGGCCCGATGAACACCTGCGAGTTGAACATCGTACCGAGCGTGCGCGGCAGCTTCTCGCAAACGCCGATCACGACATAGGCGCCGGCGTCACGCGCCGCGGCGCACAATGCTTCGATCTCCGGTCCCGGGATCTCGACCGCGTTCTTGAACAGCTCGACGGCCAGGCGGTTGGCGATGGCGCCGGTCGCGGCGTGGTGGTGGTACCAGATCGGATGCGCCGGTATGAAACCTTCGGGGAAGCCGATGACCTGCGCGCCGTTGTACCCCGCCTCGCGGATCAGGCTGCACGCCTTGGCAGTCGAGCCCTCGCGGTCGAGGAACACCGACGCAGCCTGCACCGCCGCCACTTTCACGGTCTGATAGCTGTCGCCCATGAGCCTGTTTCTGGAGGCCGAGGTTTGTGCAAACGTTTGCACTCGTGGTTGCCTGAGTCAAGCGTCAAAGCGCGGCGCCGCGGCTGCGGCGGATCAGGTCAGCGGCGCGTTCGGCCAGGATCAGCGTCGGCAGGTTGGTGTTGGCGCTGGGGATACGCGGCATGATCGAGGCGTCGACGACGCGCAGGCCGCGCACGCCATGGACGCGGCATTCGGCGTCGACCACCGCGCGTGGATCGTCGGCGCGGCCGATGGCGCAGGTGCCGGCGGGATGGAACATCGGCGCCGCGGCGGCGAGGATTTCCGCCGGCGACAACGGCGCATGCCGCCGGCCGCCGGCAACCAGCCGTCCGGGTGCAATGGCGCGGCCGATCGCCAATCGCCGCAGCGTCGCCGGTCCATCGAGGATCGCCGACGCCACCAGTGCCTTCGCGCTGCCGGCAATGCCGCGATCGTTGAAGCGGCGCAACGGCGGCTCTTGCGGCAGCAGATAGAGTTCGCGGTACGCCTGCCGAACCGTCTGGTCGAGCAGCAGCGTCTCGGCGAACCGTCCGGCAACGACCAGCCGCGCGGCGTCGCGCGCATCCGACAGCAGCCGAAACGAAATTTGCGGCGGCATGGACGGATCGGCAGAGCGGAGTTCGACCGTGCCACGCGACATCGGCGCATACAACGCCGCCGCCACGACGCCGACGCGCGCGCCGAATGCCCGGGTGCTGACGCGGCCGATGGCGCACAACAGCAGATCGCCAGGCGGACAATCGGCGTAGCCCGAGGACAGCCGCAAACCGGCGACCGCGTAATGCCGCGCGTCGTCCGGCACGCCGGTTCCGGGATTGAGCGTCAGCGCGAAGTGAATGAAGACGTGATTCTGGAGATTTTGACCGACGCCGGCACGGTCCGCGACCGGCCGGATGCCCAGACGCGCAAGGCTTCCAGCCGGTCCGATGCCGGCCCGCAGCAGCAGCGCCGGCGAATGGATGCCGCCCGCCGACACGATCACTTCGCGCGCCGCGAGCGTCCGCCGCGCGCCCGCCTGTTCGACCTCGACCCCGGTTGCGCGATTGCCGTCGAGCGTCAAACCGACGACCTGCGTTCCGGACAGGATGGTTAGATTGGACCGCCGTCGCACTGTGGCGGTGAGATAGCAACGCGCGCTGCCGGCGCGCTCGCCGCCTTGGTGATTGAGCGGCATAGCGAAAAACCCCTCCGCCGCGCCCGCGTTGATGTCGTCGCGAAACGGCAGATCGCGCGCCGCGGCGGCTTGTTCCATCGCGCGCGCGAAGCCGGGCCATTGGTCGCGGCCAAGGCTGCGAATCCCATGCGGTGTCGCCGCGTTGCCGATCCCGCCGTCATCCACGCGATTGACGCGCTGGAAGTACGGCGCCATATCGGCCCAGCTCCAGCCCGTTGCGCCCGCCTGCGCCCAGCCGTCGTAGTCGCTCGGCAGGCCGCGCAGCGCCCACATGCCCATCACGCTCGAGCCGCCGCCCATGATGCGCGCCTGCGAAAACGGCCGCGGCGGCGTGCCGTCGACCATGCTGGCTTCGAGACCCGGCCAGAAATACTCCGGGTTGAAATAGGCGCTCGGAAAGACGTCGCGGATATCGGCAGGCACGGCGCCGGGCGGGATGTCGGCGCCCGCCTCGATCAGCACGACGCGGCACACCGGATCTTCCGAGAGCCGCGCGGCCAAGACCGCGCCGGCGGAGCCGCCGCCGACGATGATGAAATCCGCCTGCGCCATCTGCGCGACCGTCCTGCGCTGTGATCTTACGGGGCCCTGGTCGATTTTTGCAAACGTTTGCGGTGCCGACTATCGTGATCATCCATAGTGCGGGCAACGTGCAACCGGCGCCGACGGCGCGCACCCCTTAAGCACCGCCACGCGGCGTTAGATGCAATGCCGTTCACATACAATCCGAGGCGTCCCGTGTGACGATTCACTCTGAATCGTCTGAGTGACCCGCCCTATTAAATGCTCCTAGGCGGGTGCCAATCGCCGACGTCGAAATCTGCTAGGCGTCTGCCTTGCGTCCGATATAGCAGCGGAAGAGATCGATCTCCGTTCGACAGCCGACCTCGCGAAAACCGCTGTCGCGCATCGCCTGCATGATCACGTCGGGCGGAACGCTGTTGACGATGGTTTCCCAATGATAGTCCATCAGGGCGCGCGCGCGCGGATCGCCGGTTGTCATGAGCGAGAGCACCGGCACAAGCCCGCCGATATATGCCGAAGCGAGAATCCGCGTGAGTTTTCGGCGCGGTGCGCTGATCTCAAGCAGCAGGAGCGTGCCGCTCGGCCGCAAGACGCGCCGCGCTTCGCGGAACGCCGCCTCGAGGTCGGCGACGTGCCGCAACGCATAACCCATGGTAACGAAATCGGCGACGCTATCGGCCAGCGGCAATGCCTCGGCCGCGCCTTGGACGAGCGGTATGCCGAGATTCGTGCGCGCAATGGCGAGCATCGCCTCGCTGACATCGACGCCGACGACGGCACGCCGGTCGCCGGTGATCGCGAGCGCCTCGCGCGCCAGTAGGCCGGTGCCGACGGCGACGTCGACGACGCGGTGGCCGGAACGGAGCCCCGCCAATTTCAGGCACCAACGGCGATACCATGCGCCGGTTCCGAGCGAGAACCAGCGATTGATCGGGTCGTAATGCTGTGCCGTCCGATTGAAGAGGTCGCGCGCGAAGGTCAGCCGACCTGCCGGGTTGGCGTAGTAGCCCGCGATCATCGGATGCGGCTGGGTGCGCCCTTGGCCCTCGTGATTGCTGGCCATCAAAGCGTGCCTATGGCTTAATGAAGTCGTTCGCGGGGGAACATTCGAAGAGTCAGGGCGGCTACTGTGCGTCTTCCGCGTAGGCAAAGGAAGGGCCTTGTCGGCCATGACGGCGGTTGACCAGCTTCAAGCAGTGGAAAAGCCGGCGCGATGCGATGTCCTGGTCGTCGGCGGTGGACCGGCGGGTACGACCGTCGCCGCTCTTCTGGCCGAACGCGGCCGTCACGTGGTGGTCGTTGAGAAAGACCGGCATCCGCGTTTTCATATCGGCGAATCGTTGCTGCCGCTTAATCTGCCGCTGTTCGACCGGCTCGGCGTCAGGCAGGAGATCGAACGCACGTCGATCCACAAATACGGCGTCGAGTTCGTCTCCGCCTATCACGGCAAAAGCGTCACCTATGATTTCGCCCGCGCCTGGGACAAACGCTTCCCCTATTCCTTTCAGGTCCGTCGCTCGACCTTCGATCATATTCTGTTGAAGAACGCCGCATCCAAGGGCGCGGAAATTGTCGAAGGATGTCGCGTAACCGCGATCGACTTTCCCGCGAACGAAAGCGCGCAGATCGAGGCCCGCGATGAAGACGGACGGCTGCGCCATTGGAACGCGAAGTTCGTGGTCGACGCGTCCGGCCGCGACACGTTCCTGGCGGGGCGGCTGGGATTCAAGGAGCGCAACCGCAAGAACGACACGGCCGCCATTTTCGGACACTTCACCGGCGCGCGCCGGCTGCCGGGAAGGGCCGAAGGCAACATCAGCATCATCTGGTTCGCCAATGGCTGGTTCTGGTTAATCCCGCTGTTGGACGGCACGACGAGCGTCGGCGCGGTTTGCCCCGCGCAATTCTTCAAGACGCGAGCCGCCGACCTGGACAGCTTTTTCATGAGCATTATCGCCTCGTGCCCGGAAGTCGCCGACCGCCTCAAGGACGCTCGACTGACGGGCTCCGTCACCGCGACCGGCAATTATTCCTACGGCACGACACGGACGAACGGCCGGAATTTCATCCTCGTGGGCGATGCGTGCGCGTTCATCGATCCGGTTTTTTCCACGGGCGTCTACGTCGCGATGATGACCGGTTTTTTGGGCGCCGAGGCCATCGAAAAATGCCTGCGCAATCCGCAGCGGTCGCAACAAGCGCTCAAGCGCTACAATGCCGCGACGCGCAGGGCTCTGAGCGCCTTTACGTGGTTCATCTACCGGATCCGCGAACCGGCGATGCGCAACCTCTTCATGTCGCCGCGCAATTGGTTTCGGATCGAAGAGGCGGTTCTGTCGCTTCTCGCCGGCGACATTTTCGATGGATCACCCGTTCGCGCGCGCCTGCTGATATTCAAGGCGATCTTCTATGTGACGAAATTCTCGCATCTGCGGCACCGGATTCCGGCGTGGCGCCGGTTGTGGCCCGATCCCAGGGGAGAGGTTGCCCGTTAGGCCGCGATAAGATGCACGCAGGTTTCACCAGCCGTGGACCAGCATAATGCCGCGCATCTGAGCGGCAGTCAGGCGGATCGCGCGTCGACAAGCCGTCTCGTCCTCATCCCCAGCTACAACACCGGCAGCAGGCTCTTTGACACGATTGCCGCGGCGCGGTCCTGCTGGTGGCCGGTGTGGATCGTGATCGACGGCAGCACCGATGGCACCGGCGATGCGCTGGCCGAAATGAGCCGGCGGGATCGCGACGTGCGGATCCTCCGCCGGAGCCGCAACGGCGGCAAAGGCGCCGCCGTGCTCGACGGGATTCGCGCCGCGGCGGCAGACGGCTTCACCCATGTGCTGGTCATGGACGCCGATGGTCAGCATCCCGCATCGTCGATTGTCGAGTTCATGGCGTTGTCGCACCGCCATCCCGAGGCGATGATCTTGGGCGTCCCGGTGTTCGATCAGAGCGCGCCGCGGCTGCGCGTCGTCGGGCGGCAGGTGTCGAACGCATTAACAAAGCTGGAGACGCTGGGCGCCATCGGTGATTCGCTCTTCGGATTCCGCGTCTATCCGGTGGCCGCGCTGCGGGCGATCATGGAATCGAACCGATGGATGCGCGGGTTCGATTTCGACGTTGAGGCGGCCGTGCGGCTTTCCTGGTGCGGCATACCGGCGATCAATCGGCCGGCGCCCGTGCGCTATTTTGGTGCCGCAGACGGCGGCGTCTCGCACTTCCGCTATGGTCGCGACAATGTGCTGTTGGCCGGCATGCACGCGCGGCTGATGGCCGGCTTCCTGCGCCGCCTGCCACAGCTCGTCCGGCGGCGTTTCAAATCATCCCGCCATTGATCGAAATCAACTGGCCGGAGATATAGCCCGCGCGGTCCGAAGCCAGGAATTGCACGAGATCGGCGACTTCCTCCGGCCGCCCTGCGCGCTTCATCGGCACCAGCCGTTCAATCGTCTCGCGGTCGAATACGCCTTCGATCGCGGGCGACGCGATGATCCCGGGCGCGACCGTGTTGACCGTAATGCCGCGGCTCGCAAGTTCGAGCGCCAGCGAACGCGTGGCGCCGTGCAACCCCGCCTTCGCCGCCGCATAATTCGTCTGGCCGCGGTTGCCGGTTACTGCCGCGATCGACGAGATATTGACGATCCGCCCCCAGCGCGTGCGGATCATCGGCAAGAGCAGCGGTTGCGTGACGTTGAAGAAGCCGTTGAGCGACACGTCGATGACGCGCGACCACTGGTCGCGCTGCATCCCCGGCATCACCGCGTCGTCGTGAATGCCGGCGTTGTTGACGAGGATCTGCACCGCGCCGGATTCGAGCATGCGCGTCAACGCCCGCTCCGTCGCGGCCGCGTCGGTCACGTCGAAGCGGACGACTTCGGCCGTGCCGCCGACCGCGGCAATTTCGGACGCGACCTGCTCCGCCCGGGAGGAACCGCCGTGCGCGTGCACATAGACATAATGGCGCGCGGCGCCGAGCGCGCGGGCGATTGCCGCGCCGATCGTGCCGCTGCCGCCGGTGACCAGGGCGCGCATCATTCCGCGACACCGAACATGACCGTGGCGCGGCCGCTGAGCAGATCGGCGCCGACGACGAACCGATAACTTGCCCCGCGCGCGCCTTCCATCAGGAGTTCGGCGTCGACCACGAGTTCGTCGGCGACCTGATCGAGGCACGCCACCCGCAGCCGTACGTCGCGCACGCTGGCGAGGTAGCCGGGGAGGGGAGGATCGACGCGATCGGCAATCAACCGGCCGTGAAGCGCCATGGCTTGCGCCGCGATCTCGACGCCGCAGACGGCGCCCAGCGCGCCGTCCGGCCGGCGCAGCGGATTGTCGGCGCGACGGTGGCATCTCGTCAGGCAGCGGATCGACGTCGCGTCCCAACGCACCACGGCATCGAGCAGGCACATCGTGCCGGCATGCGGGATCATGGCGGCGATCCGCCCGCGGTCGATGTACATCACTTGGCCACCGCCGCCGTACGCCCGACGTTCAGCGACGACGGTGGCGTGACGGCCAACGCGAGCTCCATTTCCGCGAGATAGCCCAGGGTCAGTTCCGCCGCCGACCGCCGCGCCAACGCCGCCAGAAGCGGCAGGCTCCGCGCCGCCGGCGTGTCGCGGCGCAAGGCTTCGAGGGTCGGCGACGTCATCGTCGTCGGCGTACCGCGCGCCGGCCTCAAGGTTAGTGCAACGTGGGCAAAGCCCGCCGTGCTCGGCGCGGGCGCCAGCACCAATGCGGTTGCAAAGGGCGCACCGATCGAACGCGCCATCGAGAGCGGTGCGGGATACTGTACGTCGTAGGCAATCAGCGCGACGCGGCGGCGTTCCGCCATCACCAGCGCCGCCGCCTCGAGCAAACCGGCGACGAAGCTGTCGTCATGGCAGCACAGGCTGCTCGACGGCGCCTGCGACCGGGTGCCGATGCCCCAATATCCGGCCGGCGTGTTATGGACGGAGTTGTGAAATCGCGTCGGCGACAATTCGGGGTTGGGCGACGCCAGCACACTCAGAATTTCGTGGATCGTTTCGCCGTCGCCGCCGGATGAGGCGAACACCGTCGGTGTCACCGCCGGATCGCATTCGGCGCCGGCAAAGGCCTCTGCACCGACGGCGAGTGCCAGTCGGACCGTGTGCACGGCGCGGCGGCGCTCGTTGGCCGGCAACAGGTCGCTCGTCGGCACGTGGGTCGGCGTCGGCACGTGGTCCTGCTGACCGGCCAAGATAGGCAGGCTCGCGGCCCAATTCGCAAGACCCGGGCCGCACAATCCGGCGCCTTCGATGGCGACGCGCATCACGCGGCCCGCCCCAGCACCAGGCTGCAATTGGCGCCGCCGAAGCCGAACGAATTGCTCATCACCCGGTTGACGCGAGCCCGGCGACCTTCGCGTACATACTGGCTTCTCAATGCCGGATCGACGTTGCGCGTATGCGGACTGCCGGGCAGGAAATCGTGCCGGATGCCCAATGCGCAGATTACCGCCTCGACGACTCCCGAAGCGCCGAGCGTATGTCCCGCAAAACCCTTGGTCGAACTGCACGGGGTCGCGGCACCAAACAGGTCGAACACGGCGCGATCTTCGGCGGCATCTCCAACCAGAGTCGCCGTGCCGTGGAGATTGACGTAGTCGATTTCGGCCGGCTCGAGGCCGGCGGCGGCAAGCGCCCGTTCCATCGCCAGACGCGCGCCGAGGCCGTCCGGATGCGGCGACGACATATGATAGGCATCCGAACTTTCGCCGACGCCGCGGAGAAGGATGGTATCCGCGTCGATCCGGCCGGTTGGACGTTCCAGCAGGACGAAGCCGGCGGCCTCGCCGAGCGAGAGGCCACGGCGTTCGGCATCGAACGGCCGGCACGGCTCGTCGGCCATCACGCCGAGCGACTGAAAGCCGTACAGCGTGGTCGCGCACAACGTGTCGGCGCCGCCGACGACCGCGGCATCGCATAGCCCGGCGGCGATCATCCGGGCCGCGCTGCCGAAAACCTTGGCCGTGGCCGCACAGGCCGTGGAAACGACGAAGGCCGGTCCGCTGAGTTCCAAAACCGTACGGACGAACCAGGCGAGCGAGTAGGTGTTGTGCGTTCGCGCGTAGTCGAATTCGGGCGGCAGCCGTCCGCTCGCGGGGTCGCGGCGACGATAGGCGGCCTCGGTCTGGCGTATGCCCGACGTGCTGGTGCCGAGAAACACGCCGATGCGCCCGGCGCCGTAGCGTTCGCGAGCCGCCGCAACCGATTGCCGAAACCCGTCCTGCTGCAATGTCAAGGCTGCGAGCCGATTGCTGCGGCAATCGAATGCAGCCAGTTCGCCGTCGAGCCCGTTGGCGTCGAGTCCAGCAATCTCGCCGGTATAGGTCGGGAACGGCAGCCTATCGAAGGCGCACGGCGCCAGCCCGCTCCTGCCCTCGCGCAGCGCGGCGATCGTCCTGGCGCGGCCGGCCCCCAAACTGGTCACGACGGTGAAATCGCTTAAGGCCAGCGGCGGCATCGTGGAAGCGGATTTCGGCGTCGCGTTCATGACACTGCCGCCGCGTGGATTCCGGCGGGCTGCGTTAGATTCGCAAGCAGATTGCCGACGCGTGTCGCTTCGCGCGCGATGTAGCGATCGTAATGGGCGTAGAACCGCTCGCGCTCGCCGGACCGCATGGCGATTCCGCGTGTCGCCCGGCGACGCTCCTGCGCCGCATCGTACAAGGCGGCGAATCGCCGCAAATTCGCCCGCAGATCGAAATATTGCGGCTCGCCGAAGATGCGAGTGAAACGCGGGCGATACGGCCCCCAAAACGGGTTGTCGTAGAAAATCAGGCGCAAGCCCTCGATGTCGTAAATGTCGTTGTCTTGGATCGCCGCCTCGGCGATCGCCAGACCGCCGGGTGCCGTCGGCAACGTATCCGCCTCGAGCAGCGCCCGCCGGGCGACACGGTCTTCGTACAAGGCCTGCGCGTCCTGGATCGGCAAATCGTTTGTCCGCAGCATGAGATCGACGAACTCGTTCTTCGGCACCGGAAACTTGAACGCCGCGACGGCGAAAAATTGGCCGGTCGGCCACGGCGCCCAGATGCCGGCGATCGCCAGCGCGTTGTGCGCGACGTGCGAGCAATTGTTGTTGAGAATCCGCCAGCGGAACACTTTGGCGCCGTCGCGGTAGGGCGCGTTGAGGGCGTTGAGGAAATCGACGATGGCCGACATACGCGCGCGGTCCAGCGGCACGCGCGCTCGATACGTATCGCGGCCGAACCGGACGGCGTAATCGGTCGCGACCGAGATTTCATACATGTAGTCGCGGTGCGACATGCCGCGCGGCTTGTCGCGGAACAGATGGTCGTGGAACTCGACGCCGTCGAGCACGCCCATCGCCTTGGCGCGCTCCTGTGTCCGCGCGTAGGCCGCGACGTCCAGGCGTTCGCCCGGTTCGAGCGCGCCGCAGAACGCGAATTGGCGGCCTTCCGCCGCGACCCAATTGGCGTTCTTGTAGTGCGAATTGACGCTGATAGCGACGCCGTGGCAGGCCGGCGCAGTGCCGGGCTCGCACAGCCTGAGCGTCGGGTAACCGGCCGTGCGGTCGAGGCGGACGCCGCTGAGATAAAGCAGCGAGTGGCCGCCCATGCCGCTGCGGAATTGAACACCGAAACCGGGCTTCTTCCGGATCTCGGACAGGGCGCAAAGTTCGGCGTAGTAAGGGTAGAGGCGTTCGTAGAGCGCGTCGTCCACCGCGGCGCCGCTGCGGGCCGGGGCGCGGATTGTGCGCGCGCTACGGCCGATGCGCATGGCTTTCGCCCCCTCGTTCGTTTCTTGCCACCGTCATCATATTCATTCGATCGTCGGGGCGTCCAGTTCAGCGGACCGCGCCGCAAACGGTTCGGCGTCGAGCACGCGCCGCCACAGCGTCGCCCACGTCTCCCAATCGTGGCCGCCGTTTGCGGTCACGACGCGCGCCTTCGGCAATCGATCGGCCAGCAGGCGGTGCCCTGCGGCAAAACGGTCGTCACAGCCGTAACCGAGATAGAGCGCCGGGCGCAACGGCGGCTGCGACAGAAACCGCTGTAACCAAACCAACATCTGCCGCTCGGAGGCGGTCGCAGTCGATGTTCCGGCGCGCCACGACGCCAGGCCTCCGGCTTCGGCGAGCTCGGCAACCGTACCCTGCGTACCGAGAAACGGCGCCAGGAGAACGACACCTTCAACGAGCGCGTCGTGAACAGTCGCATAGAGCAACGCCCCCATGCCGCCCAACGAAATCCCGAGGAACCAGAGGCGCGCGTAACCTTGCCGAAGCGCCGGCTCGACAACCGCGCGGTGAAGTTCGGCGGCGATGGTGCCGTCGAGATAGTGGTCGAGCGGCGGACGGGTCGCGACGACATCAACCGGCAGGCCACGGTCGTGCACGGACGTCACGAGGCCACGTTCGGCGAACTCGCCGGCCGCAATGCCGATGCCCGGCAACATGACGAGCAGTATGCGACTTCCGTCGCCGCCCGGCGCCTTATGGTAACGGCAGTCGATCACGTTCCTCCCGCGGCGAATGCATGCGAAGCCCAATCCGATCCGCCGCCGTTTGGACCGCAACGTCGCGTGTCGTGACGACGGCGGCGAAAAGCAGCGTCAAGAACGTTCCGATCGCGACCGTGATGCCGATGTCATGCAGCACCGGAATGCTCGACAAGGACATCAGGCCATAGGCCGATACCGTGCAAAGATTCGCCAGCACGATGGATGCGACCGACCGGCTTTGCGTCACCGCGTCGTGGTCCCGTCGCTCGAAGAAAAGGCAGTAATTCGAGCCAACGGCGACGATCAGCAAAAAGCCGACGACCATGAAAATCGAGAGTGCGCCGTTGTCCATCGTGAGAAGCGCCGCCGTCACAATCACGGACGCCGCAAGCGGCGTGGCCACGGCAACGACCCGCGCCGGCGATTTCAGGCCGACGAACAGCAATACCAAAATAGCGAGGCTGCCGATCGACGCCAGCAGCGTGGCCTCGTTCTGAAAGGTGTGCAGCAGCCGGTCGGATTCACGGTCGAGGTCGACGAATGCCACGCCCGGCAACTGCGCGGCGGTAATTGCCGCGGCGACGCCAGCCGGATCGGTCACGTCACGCAGCGGCGCGATCACGTCCCATCCATCGCCGTGATGGACCAGCATGGAATCGAGTTGCAGCGCCAGAGCGGGCGGCAGGCTCGCGCGCGTCAAAAGCGGCGCCACTTTCGCGGCGGCAACGTCGCGGAAGAAAGGATCGAAGGTGCCCGGGCGAAACGGCAAATCAGCGCGCGCCTGGTCGAACCGGGCTCGAAGAGTATCGGCGTCCGGTAGCGCACTCCGACGCGCGCGTTGTGTTCCGTCACTCGGCAGAATTTGGCTTGGAACGTCGAAGCCGCCGAGCCGCCGCTGTACGACCAACGTCTGCAGCGTCGCCGCCAGCGACTCGCTTTCCTCGAGCGCCTGTTGTTCATCGGCGGTTCTAAACACCGCGAAATAGCGCAGGTCGGGCACGCCGAGATCGTGCCGCAGCGTGCGGTCGATCGTCTGATCGACAGCCGGGATCGGGCTCAAATGCGACAGATCCTTGTCCCAAAATCCGCCGCGATGCAACGCCAGCGCGACGGCTCCGACCATCACGACGAGCGCGACGAGCGGCCGCAATCGTCTGCGACGATTGATCACGGCGAGCAACGGACGCGCCAGGATACCTGCGCCCGCGGCGAAGAAGCCCGGCGGCATAAGGTGCGGCAGAGCGAAGCGGGTAACGGCGGCTGCGACGATCAAACCGACGATCGAGAACAGTCCGAGCTGCGCAAAGCCGACGAAGCCCGAGAACAGCATCGCGCTGAAGCCCACGATCGACGTCAACGCGCCGAGACGCAAGGTTGGCCAGATTCGCGCAAGCGTGACTTCGGCCGGATCGCCGCGCGCGGTCTGCGTGAATAGGTAGATGGCGTAATCGACCGATTCGCCGATCAACGTCACGCCGAAGCCGAGCGTGATGCCATGCACGAAACCGAAGCCGAGCGATACCGCCGCGACGGCGGCGAGCGCGCCGCTGGCCACCGGGAGAAGGCCAAGCAGGAGAACCCGGGGCGAACGGTAGGCGAAGGCCAAAAGGCCTGCTGCCGCCGCCGTTGCGAGAAGCGACAGACGGGTGGCGTCGCGCTTCGTCGTGTCGCGCGTGCGGACGGCAAATACCCCAGGACCCGTTTCGTGCAACTGCGCCGCTTTGGCGCCCGGGATCGCGGCGCGCGCACCGTCGAACGCATCGCCGATAAGCATGAGCGCGTGCTGCTGGGCATCGATGTCGAACCCCGGCGCCCGCGTGTGAACCAACAACAACGCCCGGCTGCCGTCGGCCGACAGCCACGCGCCATCGCGACTGCGTGGGCCTTTGGCAGCGGCCAATTGGTTCAACAGGGTCAACAGCTCGCCGGTTGGATCGCTGGGCAAGGCCTGCTTGATCAACATCCCGACGTCGGAGCCAAGCAATTCGAGATCGTTTGCTAGGGCGGCATGTAGGCCCGTAACCGTGAAGCGGTCGGCCGTCGTACCGGCGCTGAGCACGTAGCGGTTACGCCAGACGAAATCCCGCACGCCGGCAAACGACGCATCATCGCCGTTGCTGACGTCGACGAAGGCGGCGTCCGGCCGCAGGCGCGCGGCCATGGATTTGCTCACGGCGACGAGAATTTGCGGCGGCGCGCCCTCGATCCCGAGCAAGATCAAATGCGACGCCGCGCCGTTGCTCACCTGCTCGGTGAGAACCTGCTGCGCTGCGGAAGCCGAGCGCGGCAAGAACGCCGTCATGTCGGTTCGGAGGTGTGTCCGGGCGACGATGCCGACGCAGATAACGACAGCCAGCAGCCAAACGCCGAGAGCGAGACGCCTAGCGGGCATCGCCGGCGTCTTCGACGATGCTCATGTCCGAATGGTCGCCGTCAGTGTCCTCGGTTTCGACGTCAACGATGCGGTTCCGGCTGCCCGCGATTCGGATCCATTTGACGAAGCGCGTCAGGTCGGTGTCCTTCGGCTGAAGCAGGAGTTGCCAGTTCGAGGGATCGCCGCTGAGCTGCACCACATAAAAGCGATCGAGCGCGGCCAAGTCGCCGGCGAGCGTGGCGCGAATGCCTTCGACCAGGCCGCCGATCTGCGGATAATCGGCGAGCGAGAAAGTATGGACCTGTTTGTCGGGACCGCCGGCGATCGTTACCTGATCGCCGTCCAGAACGAACCGTTCGGGCTTCGGCGACACTGTGATTTTCTGCATGCGATCGGGGGCAATGTAATTCAGCATGCCGGACGTCACCAACGGCGCGCTCAACATGTGCACGGTCTTGCGTTCGGTGAATTGCGCCGACGCCGCTTTGACCTGGGCGAGATTCCGCATCAACTGCGGCAGCCCCCAATCCCCCATAGGAGTGGTGGGTTGTGCCGCACCCGACGTCGCGCCGGCGGCAATCGCCGCGTAAAGCGCCGCAACAAGCCGAACCACAACGCGGTTCAGGCGTATGTCACGCCCAGAAATCATAGAAATTGAACCAGTTGAACGGTGCCGCGCGACAATAATGCTCGAGCCGCGACACGTATCGCCGCATCGCGCTGTCGAGCCACGCCGCGCCGTCGCGCGACCGGGATTCCGACGGTTTGGCCAGGGTTTCAAAAAAGACATCGTACGTCCGGTTGCCGCGATAGATCCCAACCATCATCACGACCGGCCGTTGCAACAGCATTGCCACCCGAAATGGACCTTGCGGAAACGCCGCCGTGACGCCGAGAAACGGGTAGCGGACGAGATCTTCGCCGCCGACATTGCGGTCGGCGAGCAGCCCGACGAAATGACCACGGTTCAGTCGCTCGGCGACGGCGATGAGCGAGTCCGACCGTCCAAGGCCAATCACCTCCGTCTCGAGTTGTGGATTGATCGATGCGAGCGCGGCGCGGATCTTGCGCGCGTTTTCCTCGTACATCACGAGACTGACGGGCAGATTGCGCTGGCGACGGCCGACCGCCCGCGTCACCTCGAAGCTGCCGAAATGCGCGCCGAACAAGATGCAGCCGCCGCCGCGCCGCTCGATGTCCCTTACGATCTCCTCGCCGTGGATGCGAATGTCGAATTGATCGATCTGCTCGTTCAGCAGAAACACGCGATCGAGCACGCAGGACGCGAAGGTCAGGAAATGACGAAACACATCGGCAACGCTCGGCTGGCGGCCGAGAACCCGCGCGAGGTACTGCCGCGAACTGCGCGCTGCTTTGGCAGACGACGCGAGGAAATAGAGGCAAGTCGGGTAAAGAAAAAGCCGCGCCACCGGCCGGCCCAGCCGCAGCGCCATCCAGACGCCGAATTTGATCAACGGCAGGGCACCACGCTCGGAACGAACAGTCCATTCCTGAACCAGCGAATTCTCGCTCATCGCCGCGCCAATCCCGTCGCCAGCGTACCGGCGGCCGCCAGAGCGTCGCCGCCGACGAGCCGGCACTCGAACTTGATGCTCCCGTCCACTTGGCGTTGCCACTGGACGCGGACGGTTTCGCCGGGCCGGACGGGCCGAAAGAATTTCGCGGCCCGGATGACGACATCGGCGTCGCCGCTTGCGGCGACGGCAACGGCCTTCAGGACCTCGTCGAGCAAGAGGGCACCGGGAATGATCGGATTGGACGGGAAATGGCCCGCAGCCGTCGGATGATCGGTCGCGAAGCGGATTTCACTCGACTGCCACATCGCTAGGAACACCGGCTGCGGTCGGCAAGTTGCAGCAACGCCTCGCGCGGCAATTTGCCGAGCGCATTGCGCGGCAGCGCATCGACGAATACGAGCGGCCGCGGGAGAAAGGCGGCATCGATGCGGCCGCGTAGCGCGCACAGGATAGTCTCGGCTTGCATTCCCGGCGCCACGACCAACGCCATGAGGCGGGCGACGCGCCGGCCATCCGCATCCGGCATGACGAAGGCGCCGTCTCGGACGCCGTCGATGCTGAGGAGATGGTGGTTGAGATATGCCAGCGACGTGCGCTTGCCGGCGACATCAACCATGTCCGCCGAGCGGCCGCCGAGCACGAAGGTGTCCGGCCCGGTCTGCTCGATCAAATCATGCAGCAGCGTCTTTCCTTGAACCGACGGGCCGCCGACCCAGCTGCCGTGCTCGTCCTGATGCAAGGCGACGCCGTCGAGACAGCGCCACTGCGGCTCGTCGACGGTCCGGCGCGTCGCGATCTGCCCCGCCTCGGTGCAGCCGTAGATTTCGATCAGCGGCGCGCGGAAACACGCCTCGGCTTGTGCCGCGAGCGCGACCGGCAGGGGTGCGGTCGCCGAAACGATGAGATCAAGGGCCGGCATTCCACCGGATTCGGCCACCAACGTCCGTATGTGCACCGGTGTCGTGACCAAAATCCGTGGCCGCGCGGCGCTCTCGATCGCGGCGCAGATGTCGGCGGGGTAGAGCGGCCGCGCGGCGTCGATTGCCAAGCCGTGCTGGAGGCCGAACAAGATCGTCGATTCCAGGCCGTAGCTATGCTGATGCGGCACTGTCCCGATCAGCGTGGCGCCGCGAAACCGCGGTGCACCGAGGCGCTCGCCCGCGGCGCGCGCGCTACGGACGAGCGCACCCCATGATTTCGGTACCGGCTTGGGGCGGCCGGTCGAACCCGAAGTGAACAGGATGAGCGCCGGTTGCTGCCCTGGATGCATCGGCATTTCGGCGCCGCCGCCGCCGCCGTCGAGATTGTCGGGATAGACCACGCTTGGAAACGGAGACCGCACGGAATCGGTGAGGGCGTAGAGATCGGGATAGTCGACCGCCAGAGCCTTGAGCACGCCCGCCACGTCGCTCGGCGGCAAGAGGCTGATTTGTTGGCGGCGCAGCGCCGCAGCAAGGCCGACCGTGAAACGGTAGCGGTCGGTGCACAGATTGAGGACGTATTTGTGGACCGGCAGGCGGGCGGCGAGCGCCGCGATGTCGTGCAGGAATTGCACACGACGGACCGGCTGATGGTCACGAACCGCAACAATGTCGCCATCGTCGCGGTGCCGGGCGATTGCGTAGGACGCAGTCGATGGGAACGCATACGCGTCGTCGCGGACGATATCGAGCTGGTCGCGCGACATCACGGTGAGGCCACTGGCCCTTCGCGCGGCTTCCGAACGTCGGTGATCATCGCCAGGATCGCCGCGAGCGAATGCCGCGGGGGGTCGCGTAAGCAATGAATGCGGCAGAGGTATTCGGCGCCAAACATCGCCGCGACCAGGGGTATGTCGAGGACATTAACGAAAAACGACCAGACGACCAGCGGCGCAAACAGAAAGAGCGTCACCGAGGTCGTAAGCTGGACCGCGAAGAAGCCGCACCACGCCCAGGTGACGCGCCGCGTGTAGACGACGAGCTCGTCTGCGATCGCACCGTGCAGCCGGCGCGCCATTGCCGTGATCAGCGCGTCGCGCCCGGGCCGCAGGGTCAACGCGAATGTCGCGAGCAATCCGCCGTAGATTGCCCAGTGCGTGAGCGCCGAGGCGGTGACGAAGCCGAGCCTGAACAGCGCGCCGAGGCTCCATGCCGACGCAAAATGGATCCGGCTGGTTTCGATGATCACCAGGTGAAAGAGCAGCGGCACCACGCCCAGCGCCAGAAACGCGGGGATGCGCGTACGCGCGAGGGCCGCGTCGCTCATCTAGCGCCCTCGGTTCTGCTGGATATAAGCGTTGAGGCTGCGCAACGATCCGAAGATTTGCATGTTGTTCTTGTCGTCAGCCCGTAGCTTGACGCCAAACTGCTGTGAAACGACCAGTGCGATCTCCAGCATGTCGATCGAATCGAGTCCGAGCCCTTCGCCGTAAAGCGGCGCTTGCGGATCAATCTCCGCCGCAGGCACTTCAAGGTTCAGGGTCTTCACGATCAGGCGCGCCAACTCGGCTTCCTGAGCGCTTTGAGTGTTGTCGTCGGTAATCAAGTCACGATTCCCAAGCCGTTGGCACAAATCTCCGATCGTTCAGCGCGGTGGATTCGCCGACGGGGTGGGATTTTTGCTCTCGGTCGAAGCGTGCTGTCCGCCGTTGAACTGGGCGGTAGCGGCGACTGCGCCGGCCTTGATGGCCTGCCACGTCATGATCGCGCCATCCTTGATGCCCTCGCCGATTTGCGCCGCCCCGGTGCCGACCCGATCCGCGCCGGACTTGAATTGGTCGGCAACGCTGTCCGAGGTCGGTTTGGCGCTTATCGTCTGTGCGCTGACCGGCATCGTCCCCCGCATGGCCAAAGCGGCAACGACGATCACAAGGATGGTTTTTGCTAACCGTTTCAAGTCCGTCCCTTTTTCCCGCCGTGATCCGGCGGCTCTCCCCCGGGGATTATCTTATAGTTTAGCCAAGCTCCACAAATGGGATTCCGGCACACGTCGAGCCGGTCGTGACAGGGACGGAACCGGGCGGCGATCAGGCCCAAATTCGCGCCCGGCCCGCTCCGACCGCCATCGGGGCCGCACCGTCACTTCGCCTGTGCGGTGACCTTGCCTTGCGACCAATCGACCACGGATTGTGCACCCTGCTCGCCGAGTTGCTGGGTCAAATCCTCGATGTCGAGGAACCCGACACCGCCGATGCCCATGCCGCCGGAATAGGCCTTGCGAACCTCGAACTCGCCGATCGACTGGCCGCTCGCGTTTGTCAGATGCATTTGCGCGGTCACATGCTCTCGACCGGCGCCCATTCCGACAAGCATCCGCAGAGCCGCATTGCCTTTGTCGACGTTCGTGATTGTCACGTTGACGACGATCGTATCGGCGGCCTTCGGATCGACCGGTCCGTCGCTCACGCTGGCGAACGTGTTGAGTTCTCCCAGTCGCCGGATGAATGCCTTACGAAAGAACGGGCCGAGATAACCGAACTCGGCGTCGCTCACATCGACCGTCCCGAGCACTACGGCCTTGTAGCTCTGAGTCGGCGCCTGTGCCGACTCCGGCGTCACAGTAACGGTCGTGCAACCAGCCACAAGCATGGCCAGCGCAAGAATTGCCAATTTGCGCATTATCCCCCCACTGGATTTATCGTTGATTAGGTCATTGGATTTTTGACCACACTCTTTCGCCGCCGGTTTTTCAAGTGTATCCGCCTCGAAAGCGGAATTCGGAACTTTTTGTGGCGCGATGAACACACGTCGCGTGTTCAATGCGCCGTCACATCATCTTCCTGTATGTATTGTTGTCGTCGCCGTGCACAAACCCCGCGCGCCGGCGCCATGTTTCCTATCGTCGCCGCACGACGCCGGCCGATGAAGTCAGCTATACCCGTCAATAGCCGTATGGCCTTGGTTAAATCTACTTTCGAGGCATATACGCGGTGTGCGAAATCGGCGACGACAGAGGCGTCCCAACACTCCGGTTACCGAACTTCAGACCCGTAACGTGCGAACGTCGCGGGCTTTCCGTCACGGCGGCGGATGTCGAACGACGACGGCGGCGTCCTCAGACCCGGCGGTCGGCTCTCGGGCGCGCCGGTTGCAGTGTTCTGTTACGAGCTTGGTCAGCGAGTCGGCGATGTCCGTCGGATGTGCCGCTCGATATTCGAGGACGATGGAATCATCGGCGTCGAGCAGGGGAAAACCGGCAAGCGCCTCGTGCTTCCGGTTGCGGATGTGCTGCAAAGCTACATCGCGAAAGTGCCTGCGGGTCGCGAAGAACTCGTGATCAACGAAAACACCGGCGGCCCTACATAGACTACGAATTTTCATACGCGGCGGCCGAAGTCCATGAGGCAGCCGGGCTGCCCAATCACCTTTGGGTCGACGATCTATTGCGCACCTGCATCAACGAGCTGGCTGTGCTGGGAACAAGCGACGACCAGCTCTTATCCATGTCAGGTCACACCAAGCGCCAGACGCTGTCTGGTCTACTCTCTAACGGAGTATCGCAAGGCGCTCGACATCATGCAGCGCTGCTGGGCTGAGCGGGATCTGACCAACGCCGCGTGAACGAAAAGTCGGAAAACGGATCGGCTGCAGTCAGAAAACTGGTGCCGACGCGCGGGTTCGAACCGCGGACCTACTGATTACGAATCAGTTGCTCTACCGCTGAGCTACGTCGGCATCCACAGGCGGCAAGGCGGCCGAACCTACAACCGCGCGGCGCGGGGCGTCAATCGGCGCTCCGGCCATGAGCG
>JAGXBG010000161.1 GCA_018971215.1 Alphaproteobacteria bacterium | reverse complement strand
CCCGTGACCGCGCGCCGCGGTTCGAGGGCATCGGCCACGCTCATCGTCATTTTCAATACGGCGCCCGGCGCCGTGAGCGTATAATTCGCCACCCAGTCAACGAACCGACGCAGTTCGTCGCGCAGCGGTGGTACGGCAAACACCTCGGCGATCGGCTTGAGCTTCGCCTCCGTCAGATCGGCGCAGGCCGGACCCCACACCACGCCGGCGAGTCGCCGCCGGCCCAACGGCACACGCACGAAGTCGCCGGTGGCGATGCGCATGTCGTCCGTCACGCGATAGTCGTAGGCGCCGGCAAGCGGCAATGGCAGGAGCACGCTGACGCGATCCGCGCGCGCGGGTTCGACGTTGGCAGGGCGCTCCGGCATGGTCTACACTCTCGTACGAAAGGGGGCCTCGCAGGAAGTAGAGAGAGGCACGCATGAAGTTTTTCCTCGACACCGCCGACATCGCCGAGATTCGCGATCTGGCCGCGACCGGCTTGGTCGATGGCGTGACCACGAACCCTTCTCTGGTCGCGAAATCGGGCCGCAATTTCATCGAAGTGGTGCGCGAAATCTGCACGGTCGTCGCGGGCCCGGTCAGCGCCGAAACCACGGCCACCGATCACGCGACCATGCTGGCCGAGGGCCGCAAGCTCGCGAAGATCGCCAGGAACATCGCGGTCAAGGTGCCGCTGACGCCGGACGGGCTCAAGACCTGCAAGGTGCTGCGCGCCGAAGGCACCATGGTCAACGTGACGCTGTGCTTCTCCGCGCCGCAGGCGTTGCTCGCCGCCAAGGCGGGTGCCTCGTTCATCTCGCCCTTCGTCGGCCGGCTCGACGATATCGGCGAGTCGGGCATGGTCCTGGTCCGCGACATCGTCGAGATCTATCGCCAGTATCCCAACTTCAAGACCGAGGTTCTGGTCGCGTCGATTCGCCATCCGATGCATGTGCTCGAAGCGGCGAAGCTCGGCGCGCATGTCGGCACGATGCCGCCGGCGATCATGCGCCAACTGTTCTCGCATCCGCTGACCGACAAGGGTCTTGCCGCCTTCCTGGCCGACTGGAAGAAGACCGGCCAGTCGATCCTGGGCGACGACAAATCCGCCGCGGCGGCCGAATAGCGGGATCGTGGTGGACCGTACCCGGGATAAAATCACCGCACCGCCGCCATCGGCAGTCGCCGAACATGCCGCCACGGCGACGCAGGTCGTCGCCTATCTCAAGCGGCATCCGGATTTCTTCGCCGAGCATCCCGAGATTCTCGACGCGCTGACGCCGCCGGCCGCGCGCGGCGGCACCGGCGTGGTCGACATGCAGCAATTCATACTCAAGCGGCAGCGTGACGACATCGTCAAGCTTAAGGGCCAGCAGAAACAGCTGATCAGCACGACGCGCGCCAACCTGGCGAGCCAGACGCGCGTCCACAGCGCGGTCCTGACGCTGCTCGCCGCCAACAGTTTTGAGCAGCTGATCCAGATCGTCACCACCGACCTCGCCATGCTGCTCGATTCGGATGTCGTCACCATCGGCGTCGAAAGCAGTGGCGGCACCAAGCCGCGGCTGCCGCATCCGGGCGTACAGATCCTTGAAACCGGCACCGTCGACCGCGTGCTCGGACCGGAGCGCGACGTGGCGCTGTTGGCCGACGCCACTGGCGATCCGGCGCTGTTCGGCGCCGGCGCCGATCTCGTGCGCTCGGCGGCGCTACTGCGGCTGGCGGTAAGCCGGACCGCGCCGGCCGGCCTACTCTGCATCGGCGCGCGCCGGCCGGGAAAATTCCATGCCGGCCAGGGCACTGAGCTGCTGGGCTTCCTCGCCCGCGCGCTCGGCATCACCATCGCCGCATGGCTCGACCTGCCGGTGTAAAGGGCGCACGCCCGCTTCCCCGTTCACTCCGGCCCGAGCCGGTTCCGCTGGTCCGTTTCGCCGCCTCCCAGGAATTAGTCGACGCGATCGCGCTGTGGCAGGCGTGGCTCACAGGCGAGCGGCGGGCGTCGCCGCACACGATTGCCGCCTATGGCCGCGACCTTGCCGGCTTTCTCGATTTTCTCACCGCCTATCGCGGCGGCGTGCCGGGATTGGCGACGCTCGGCGCGCTCGAGCCGGCCGACTTCCGCGCGTTCCTCGCCCGCCTCGCCCGCGATGACGCCGCGCGCGGTACCACTGCCCGGAAACTGTCGGTGCTGCGCGGCTTCTTCCGCTTTCTCAACAAGCGGAAAATCGTCGCCAACGGCGCGCTGACGGCGGTCAAGACGCCTAAGCTCGGCCGCGTGGTGCCCAAGGCACTGACCGAAAGCGAAACCAAGGCGGCGCTCGAACGCGTCGCGCTGCTCGACACGCGACCGTGGATGGCGCGGCGCGATCTCGCGATCTTGATGCTGCTCTATGGCTGCGGTCTGCGCATCGCCGAGGCCCTGTCGCTGACGCGCGGCACGGCGCCCGAGGGCGGCGGCATGCTGCACATCGTCGGCAAGGGCGGCAAGGCGCGGCTCGTGCCGGTGCTGCCGGCGGTCGCTGACGCCGTCCGCGATTACCTCGCCGTCTGTCCGCTCGACCTCAAGCCCGACGACCCGCTATTCGTCGGCGCGCGCGGCCGCATGCTTAATCCGCGTCAAGTCCAGGCGACCATGGCCAAGCTGCGCGGCGCGCTCGGCCTGCCGGAGCACGCGACACCGCATGCGCTGCGTCACAGCTTCGCGACGCATCTGCTTGCCGGCGGCGGCGACTTGCGCGCCATCCAGGAACTGCTCGGCCACGCGAGTCTTTCTACGACACAGCGCTACACCGCGATGGACCCCGCGCGGCTGCTGGCCGTCTATGACCGCACCCATCCGCGCGCGAAGGATTAAAGGCCGCGGATCGCGAACAGCGCAGCGAGCGAGCCCGCGCCCATGGTGAGGAACGCCAAGCCCCAGGCGAGATAGCTGCCGCCGCCGGCGAGATCGAGCACCAATCCGACCGCGAGCGGCCCGACCACGCCGCCGCTGAAGCCCAAGACCGAATGCACCGCCAGCGTCGCGCCGCGCTGACCGGCGTTCGCGCTGACCACCGCGCCGCCGGTGAGCGCCGCCGAGTCCGCCATGATCAGCATCGAATAGAGGCAGCACAGCGCGGTCACCGTCCACACCGGCAGGCCGCTACTGAAGCCGGCGGCGATCGATGCCAGGACCGACAGGATCATGACGCGGCCGATGATACGGCGCCGGTCGGCGCGCGCCGCGACCTCGGCGCCGTAAATGCTCGACACCGTGCCGACCAGCACCGTCAGAGTCGACAGCCAGCTCGCGTTCGAGATGTCGCCGCTGCCGCCGCGCACGCGATCGGCATAGATGAGATAGGCGTTGAGCCATCCGCGCAGCGCAAACAGCTCGAAGGTGTGGCCGGCATAACCGAGGACGAACGCCATCGCCGCGCGATTTTTGAACACCGGCCGGAACGCCAGACGCCGCAGCGCCGGAATTCCCGTTCGCACCGGCGGCGCCGGCGACACCAGCAACCAGATCAGCGCAAAGGCCACCAGCGAACCACCCGCCGCGCCCAAGAACGCCGTCTGCCAGCCGAGCCAATCGGTGACTTCGCCGGTGAAAGCGAACGAGAACGCCGTGCCGAAGCTGAAACCGGCGGTGTAATACGCGATGTAGCGGCCCTGGCGCGGACCGCTGTAGCGGTCGGTCAGCAGCTTGAGACCAGGCATATAAGTGCCGGCAAGCCCCATGCCGGCGAAGCTGCGAATCACCGCCGCCGACCAGAAGCCGTGCGCCAATAGGGCATAAGCCACCGACGCAGCGCCGCCAAGCACCAGCGAGCCGAGATAGATACGGCGCGGATCGACGTGATCGGTCGAGCCGACCAACAGCGGCACGGCGGCGACATAGCCGGCGAAGAACAGCGCGCTGATCCAGCCGGCTTCGGTGTTCGAGAGATGCCACAGCGTCTCGAACTCCGGCAGCAGGGCGGCGAAGCTCGAGCTGCCGAGCATCCCAAGGATCGAGGTCGCGGTCAGAATGGCGATCAGCGCCTGCGGTGACGGACCAGGCGCCGGCAGAGGCGCGTCAGATATGGATGGCGTGGCCATCGACCGCGAGCGCCGCTTCCTTGACCGCCTCTTCGAGCGTCGGATGGGCGTGAGCGGTGCGCGCAATGTCCTCGGCCGACGCGGCGAATTCCATCGCCAGCGCGGCTTCGCCGATCATCGTGCCGGCATCGGGGCCGATGATATGGACGCCGAGCACGCGATCGGTCTTGGCGTCCGCAAGGATCTTCACGAAACCTTCGGTGAAGCCGTTGGCGCGGGCGCGGGGATTGGCCGAGAACGGGAACTTGCCGGCCCTGTAGGCGGTCCCAGCCTGCTTGAGCTGCTCTTCGGTCCGGCCGACCGAAGCGACTTCGGGCCAGGTGTAGATCACCGCCGGAATCGCGTCGTAATCGAGCGACGGCCGGCCGCCGGCGAGCATTTCAGCCAGCACCACACCCTCTTCCGACGCCTTGTGCGCCAGCATCGCGCCGGCAATGGCGTCGCCGATGGCGTAGACGCCGGGAACGTTGGTGGCGAACCGGCCGTCGACCTTGATGCGGCCCTTGTCGTCGAGCGCCACGCCAATCTCTTTGAGGCCAAGCTCGCCGGTGTATGGCACGCGGCCGACCGCAACCAGCACAACGTCGGCCTTGAGGCTTTCGCGCACGCCGCCCTTGGCCGGCTCAAGCGCCAGCACGACGCCGTCTTTGCCGGCCTTGGTCTCAACCACTTTGGTGCCTAAGCGGAATTTGAACCCCTGGCGCTCCAGGCTGCGCTGCAACGCCGCCGACAGCTCGGCGTCCATGCCGGGCGTGACGCGATCGAGGAACTCAACGACCGTGACCTCCGCGCCGAGCCGCCGCCAGACCGAACCCATCTCCAACCCGATATAGCCGCCGCCGATCACCACCAGATGCTTCGGCACCGAAGCGAGCGCGAGCGCGCCGGTCGACGTGACGATACGCTGCTCGTCGACGACGATGCCCGGCAGATTGGCGCTGTCGGAGCCGGTCGCCAGGATGATCGCCTTCCTGGCGCCGAGCGCGCGCTGCCCGCCGCCGTTGAGCGCGACCGTGACGCGATCGCGCGCCGCGAGCCGCGCCGCGCCTTTGATGTATTCGACCTTGTTCTTGCGGAAGAGGAACTCGACGCCACGGGTATTGTCGGCGACCACCTTGTCCTTGCGCGCCAGCATCGTCCTGAGGTCGAGCGTCACGCCCGCGACCTGAACGCCATGCGCCGCCAGCTCGTGCTGGGCGGCGGCGAAGCGTTCGGATGATTGCAGCAGCGCCTTGGACGGAATGCAGCCGATATTGAGGCAGGTGCCGCCGGGCGCATCGCGCTTGTCGACACAGGCGACACTCATTCCGAGCTGTGCGGCGCGGATCGCCGCGACGTAGCCGCCGGGCCCCGCGCCGATGACGATGACGTCGAACGTATCCGCCATCGCTTAGACGCCGAACAACAGGCGTTCGGGGTCTTCGATGCACTCCTTGACGCGCACCAGGAAGGTGACGGCCTCGCGACCATCGACCAGCCGGTGGTCGTAGCTCAGCGCCAGGTACATCATCGGCCGCGCGACGATCTGGCCGCCGACGACGACCGGCCGCTGCTGGATCTTGTGCATGCCGAGGATGGCGGATTGCGGCGGATTGAGGATCGGTG
>JAGXBG010000019.1 GCA_018971215.1 Alphaproteobacteria bacterium | reverse complement strand
TCGGGATGCGGGCTGAGCAGCGCGATCAACAGCAGCGTCATGTTCGCGACTGAGTGCTCGTAGCCGCTGCCGACGAAGCCGAACAGGCACCAGAAAATCGCGATGCATTTGGCGGCATCGCTCTCCATCCGCGCCGCCATCCAGATCGCCAGGCAGACGAGCCAGTTGCACAGGATGGCGCGTGCGAACAGCGACAGCGCGGGTGCATTCATCTTGGCGGCAGCGACGGCGAAGATGAACTGGCTCTTCGCATGCAGGATCGATCCGCCCCCGCCGGCGATGAACAGCGCCGCCAACAGCGCGCTGCCGAGAAGATTGCCGATCCACGAGCCGGCCCAACAGCGCAGCATGTCGCCGAACCCGATCTTGCCGCGCAGCACGCCGAGCGGCATGTACATCGCGTGGCCGGTGAACAGATCGGCGCCGGCGAAGAGCACGAGCGTCAAAGCGACGCCGAACGACGCACCCATGATCAGCGGCCGATAGGCCGGATCGACGTCCGACCCGATGCTGAAGATCAAGATGATGCCGAGGCCGATATAGGCGCCCGCCATCATCGCGCTGAGCAGAAAGCCGAAGGGCGCGCGCTTGAGAAACGTACTCCGGGCGGCGGCGGTCGCAGCCAGCTTGTCGACGGTCTCGAGATACATGGATGCCTCGTTGGTGTGGTGATCGCTCGCCGGCGCCCGCGCTCCGATGCGATCGCCGGCCTCTGACATCGCAAGCGCAAGGAGCATGCCAGCGACGGAAACGGCCGCGTCGGGCATCGTGCCGTGCGATGCGTTGCACCCGGCGTAGGCGTGCGCCGGTCTCGGCTGCCCATATTTCAATCGGTCAGCAATGCTGCACAAAAAATTCGCAGATTAGCGGGCGTTAATCATATTTCTTGGGCAACGCCGCCGAATCAGAGCCCGTGTGGGGCCGTTTCGGCCGCGTTGGCCCGGTGGCACCGCGGTTGCAATACGGCGAGTGACGCCTACGCATCACGACCGCTTTTGGTAGCCGAATGACCGCTGATACGATTCTGAGCGACGAGCAAAAGCAATATCTCGAAGGCTTTCTCAGCGCCGTCGCGGCGCGCAACGGCGGCGCCGGCGGCGGCGGTACGCCCGATATCCATCGGATCGCCCAGGACCACTTCATCGCCGCTGGCAAGCAGCTTTCCGCCGAGGAGGACGCCAAGCGCAAAGCGTCGCCACTCGACATGTGGGACGAGATCAGCGCCAACGCCGCCGCGTCGCGTGCACCGAAGGGCATCGACGTCTTCCGCCATAAATTCTTCGGCCTGTTCTACGTCGCGCCGGCGCAGGACTCGTTCATGTGCCGGCTGCGTATTCCGAACGGCATCCTGAGCGCCCATCAGTTCGAGGGCCTCGCGCATTTGGCCGAAACGCTGGGCGGCGGCACCGTCGATGTCACCACGCGCGCCAATCTCCAGATCCGCGAAATCCAGCCAAGCTCGGTCATCGAGATGCTGACCGGCATCCAGGATCTCGGCCTCACGTCGCGCGGCGCCGGTGCCGACAACATCCGCAACATCACCGGCAGTCCGACCGCGGGCATCGATCCGAACGAGCTCGTCGATACCAGGCCGCTCGCGCGCGCCTTGCACTTCACGATCCTCAACCATCGCGAGCTTTATGGCCTGCCGCGCAAGTTCAATATCGCCTTCGACGGCGGCGGCCAGGTCAGCGTGCTCGAGGACACCAACGACATCGGCTTTGCCGCCGTCCGCGTCGCCGAGGGCGCATCAGTGCCGCCGGGCGTCTATTTCCGGATGTATCTCGGCGGTATCACCGGCCACGGCGACTTCGCGCGCGACACCGGCATCCTGCTCAAGAGCGAGGAATGCGTCGCCGCCGCGGTCGCCGCGGTGCGCGTCTTCATCGCCCACGGCGACCGCACCGACCGCAAGCGGGCGCGGTTCAAGTATCTGCTGGACGATTGGGGCATGGACCGTTTCATGGCCGAAGTCGGCAAGGAACTGTCCTTCGCGCCGCCAAAGGTGCCGCCCGAGCAATGCCTGCCGCGCGGCCCGTTGCTGAAGCACGGCCATATCGGCGTCCACAAGCAGAAGCAGAAGGGGATGAATTACCTCGGCGTCGGGCTTCCGGTCGGTCGGCTCAGCGCGGCGCAGATGCGCGGCCTGGCGGCGATCGCCGCGCAATTCGGCAGCGGCACCATCCGGCTGACGGTGTGGCAGAACCTGATCCTGTCGGACATCAGCGACGCCAAGCTGCCGGGCGCGCGCAAGGCGATCGAGGAAATCGGGCTCAGCGCCGAAGCCACGCCGATCCGCGGCGCGCTCGTCGCCTGCACCGGCAACACCGGGTGCAAATTCGCCGCCACCGACACCAAGGGACAGGCGCTCTACCTGGCGCACTACCTCGAAGCGCGGATCAAGCTCGACAAACCGATCAACATCCACCTCACCGGCTGTCCGCATTCCTGCGCCCAGCATTATGTCGGCGACATCGGCCTGCTCGGCGTCAAGGTCGCGCAGGGCGACGAGATGATCGAGGGCTACACCATCGTCGTCGGCGGCGGCGCCGGCAACGCTCAACGGCTGGCGCGCGAAATCGCCCGCGACGTGCCTTTTGCCGACGTCGCCGACCGGCTCGAGGCATTGCTGCGCAGCTATATGGTGGAACGCCGCGAGGGCGAATCGTTTCATGAATTCGCCAACCGCCATTCGGTCGAGGCGCTGCAGGCGATGCTCACGGCGGAGGCGGTCGCATGAGCCACGTCGCGCCGCTCGTCCCTGAAAACGCGCCGTTCAGCGGCGCCGAACGCGCCTTCATCAACGGCTGGATCGCCGCCTACTACGCGACGGACGTGGCAACGCCGGTGCCGGCCGCGCCGACCGCGGCGGAACTCCCCTGGCACGACGCGTCGCTGCCGCTCGACAAGCGAATGGAGCTCGCCGCCGGCCAACCGATGCCGCAGCTGCTGATGGCGGCGATGGCGCAACAGGATTGCGGCCAGTGCGGCTATCTCTGCCGCACCTATGCGACCGCCATCGCCGAGGGCAAGGAAAAGGCGCTGACACGCTGCGTTCCGGGCGGCAAGGAAACCGCCCGCAAGCTCAAGGAATTGCTCGAGACCGGCGGCGCGCCGGCACCGGTAACGGTTCCGGCCGCGCCGGCCGCCGCGACGGTCGCACCGGCCGCATCGGGTCCGGCGACCGTCGCGGCCCAATTCCGCGGCGCGCGGCCGCTCAATCGTGCCGGCTCGGCCAAGGATACGCGCCAGGTAGTGCTGAACCTCTACGGCTCCGGCCTGCGCTATCAGACCGGCGACAGTCTCGGCATCATGCCGACCAATTGCCCCGAGACGGTGACCGCGATCATCGCGGCGCTGGGCGCCGATCCGGACGCCGACGTCGATGCGCCCAATGGTACGCGCCTGCCGCTGCGCGAGGCACTAAGCCGCGCCTGCGACATCGGCCGGCCGTCGGACGAGGCGGTCGAGGTACTGGCGTCGCGCGCGCGCGATCCCGAACAATCGCAGCGGCTGCAGGCGCTGGCCGAAGGCTATCCCGGCGCCGAACCGGAAGGCGCCGACTTGCTCGAACTCCTGACCGCCTTCCCGTCGGCGCGGCCGCCGCTGCAGGAGCTGATTTCGACGCTCGCGCCGCTGCAGCCGCGGCTCTATTCGATCGCCTGCTCGCCGCTGGTGCATGGCGGCGAGGTCCACTTGACGGTCGCGGCGGTGCGCTGGGAGAAGCGCGGCCGCGCGCGCAAGGGCGTCGCCTCGTGCTTTCTCGCCGAGCGCGCGTCGCAAGCGACGACGATGCCGGTGTTCGTCCAGCCGCCGGCGCACCGCTTCCGCCCGCCCGAATCCGACGACGCGCCGATGATCATGATCGGACCCGGCACCGGCATCGCGCCGTTCCGCGCCTTCCTTCAAGAGCGGCGCGAGAACGGCGCCAAGGGCCGCAATTGGCTGTTTTTCGGCGATCAGCGCCGCGCCACCGACTTCCTCTACGAGGACGAACTGACTGCGTGGCACAAGGACGGCCTGCTGTCGCGGCTCGACGTGGCGTTTTCGCGCGACCAGCCCGAACGCATCTATGTGCAGCAGCGCATGCGCGAGCAATCAGTGCGGCTGTGGCGCTGGCTCAACGACGGCGCCTACGTCTTTGTTTGCGGTGCGATGGCGATGGGCCGCGACGTCGAGACGGCGTTGGCCGCCATCGTCGCCCGCCAGGGTGGCATGGGCATCGGCGCCGCCAAAGCCTATCTGGCGCAACTCGGGCGCGACGGCCGGTTCGTGAAGGACATCTATTGATGACCCATTTCCCGATCTGTCTCGATGTCGCCGGCAAGCGTTGCCTGGTCGTCGGTGTCGGACCGGAGGCGGAGCGCAAGACCGCCGCGTTGCGTCGCGCCGGCGCGCAAGTAATTGCAGCGCCGCGTTTCACGCCGGCCGATCTCGATGGCTGCACATTGGTGATCGCGGCGGACGTCCCGCTTGCCGTCGGCGAGGCCGTGTCGCGCGCCGCAAAGGCGCGCGGAATTTTGGTCAACGTGGCGGACCGTCCGGGCCTGTGCAGCTTCATCATGCCGGCGGTGATCGAGCGCACGCCGGTCACGCTGGCGATCTCGACCGGCGGCGCGTCGCCGGCCTTGGCGCGGCGCTTGCGCGAGACGCTCGACGCGATTGTGCCGCGGCGGCTCGGCGCGTTGGCGGCGCTCGCCGGCGAGTTCCGCTTGCGCGTGCGGCGGGGAATTGCCGATCCGGCGACGCGGCGGGCGTTCTGGGAGCGGCTGCTCGACGGGCCGGTGGCGCGGCTGGCGTTGGCCGGCGAACAGGATGCGGCGCGGCGTCAGCTCGAAATCGCGCTCGGCGCCGAAACCGCCGCTGCGCGGCGTAAGGTCGCTTAACCGCGACGCGGCGCGGCGCGCGGCCCGGATTTGCGCCGGCGGATCAAAGTTCCGGCGCCCTCGGCGAAGAGCTCGAGCAGGATCGCGTGCGGCACGCGGCCGTCGATGATGACCGCGGCTTCGACGCCGCCCTCCACCGCCTCGACGCAAGTCTCGACCTTGGGGATCATGCCGCCCGAAATCGTGCCATTGGCGATCATCGCCTTGGCATCGGCCACCGCCAACTCCTGGACCAACTTCTTGTCGCCATCGAGCACGCCGGCCACGTCGGTCAGCAGTAGCAGTCGCGCCGCCTTGACCGCCGCAGCCACCGCGCCGGCTGCTGTGTCGGCGTTGATGTTGTAGGTCTCGCCCTCCGTGCCGACGCCGATCGGTGCGATTACCGGAATGATGTCGGATTTCACGAAATACTCGAGCACCGGCGCATCGACGGCATAGGGTTCGCCGACGAAGCCGAGGTCGAGCACCTTCTCGATGTGGCTGTCGGGATCGGCGCGCTTGCGCGTGAGCTTGCGCGCACGGATGAGGTCGGCATCCTTACCGGACAGACCGATCGCCCGGCCACCGGCGCGATTCACCGCCGCGGCGAGTTCCTTGTTGATCGAACCCGACAGCACCATTTCGACGATTTCGACCGTTGCCTGATCGGTGACGCGCAGACCGTCGATGAACGAGCTCTTGATTTTCAGCCGCTCAAGCATCTGGCCGATTTGAGGCCCGCCGCCGTGGACGACGATCGGATTAATGCCGACCTGCTTCAGCAGCACGACGTCGCGCGCGAAGAGGTCGGCAAGATTCGTATCGCCCATCGCGTGCCCGCCGTATTTGACGACGATCGTTTTGCCGGCGTAGCGCTTCATATAGGGCAGCGCTTCCGACAGCGTCGCGGCTTTCAAAGCAGCGTCGACCGGCGCGGTGCGCATCTTGTCGCTCATGGCGGGGGGTTATAGCGGCATCGGCGCTAGCTCGCCAGCGCGGCGAGCAACGCGCGCAACGCGGGAATGCCGTCGCCGGTTTCGGCGCTGGTGGTAACGACAAGCGGAAAGGCACTGGGATGGCGCACCAACGCGGCGCCGACGGCGGCGGTTTGCGCCGCGCATTCCGCCGCGTCGACCTTGTCTGCCTTGGTCAGCACCGCCATGACCGACACGGCGTGATGCGCCAGCAGATCGAGCGCCAGCCGGTCGCCATCCTTGAGCCCGTGACGGGCGTCGACCAGCAGCAGCGCGCGTTTCAGCGCGCCGCGCCGGCCGAGATAAAAGCTCACGGTCTGGCCCCAACGGCGCGCCTCGGCCTGCGAGACCGCGGCGTAGCCGTAGCCCGGCAGGTCGACCAGCATCAGCCGGTCGCCGACGGCGAAGAAATTGATCGCGCGCGTGCGGCCGGGTGTGCGCGAAACCCGCGCCAGCGCCTTGCGGCCCGTGAGCGCGTTCAGCAGGCTCGATTTGCCGACGTTGGAGCGGCCGACGAAGGCGACTTCCGGCAGGCGTTCGGGTGGCAGCGCCGCCGGCCGGTCGGCGGCGGCGACGAAACGGCTTTCGGCGGCGAACAGCCGGCGGCCGCGTTCGAGCTCCGCCGCGCCGGTGGGCACCGCCGGAGCCGTCATGATCTCAGGCGGTGCCGGCGCGCCGCATGATCGCCCACTGTTGCGCGATCGACAGCAGGTTGTTCCAGCTCCAGTAAATCACCAGGCCGGCGGGGAATTGCGCCAGCATGAAGGTGAAGACCACCGGCAGGACCATGAACATCTTGGCCTGGACCGGATCGGGCGGCTGCGGATTGAGCTTCTGCTGCAGGAACATGGTCAGGCCCATGATCAGCGGCCAGGCGCCGATATGGAGGAACGAAATGTCCGGCGCGTGGAACGGCAGCAGACCGAAGAGATTGACGAAGGTGGTGGGATCAGGCGCCGAGAGATCGTGGATCCAGCCATAGAACGGCGCGTGGCGCATCTCGATCGTGACGTAGAGCACCTTGTAGAGCGAGAAGAAGACCGGGATTTGGATGACGATCGGCAGGCAACCGGCCATCGGATTGGCGCCGACGCGCTTGTACAGCGCCATCATCTCCTGGTTGATCTTCTGCTTGTCGTCGCCGTACTTCTCGCGCAGCTTCTGCATCTCGGGCTGCAGCTTCTTCATCTTGCTCATCGCGCGATAGGATTTGTTCGCCAGCGGGAAGAAGACGAGCTTGATGATGACGGTCAGCAGCAGGATAGCGAGACCGAAATTGCCGAGCAGCTTGTAGAAGAACCCGAGCGCCAGAAAGATCGGCTTGGTGATCCAGTAGAACCAGCCGAAATCGATCGCGCGGTCGAAAGTCGGGATGCCGTCTTGCGTCTCGTATTGGTCGAGCAGCGCGACTTCCTTGGCACCGGCGAAGGCGCGGCTTTCCTCGGTCACGCTGGCGCCCGGTGCGATCTCGCGCGCAGCGCCGATGTAGTCGGCCTGATAGATGTCGACGCCGCCGACCTTGCCGTATTGCAACTCGGCCGTGACCTGCGCGCCTTGCATTGGAATCAGCGAAGTCAGCCAATATTTGTCGGTGAAGCCGAACCAGCCGCCGGTCGTCGGAAACTGCGCATGCGGACGCTTCTTCATTTCGTCGTAGTTGAACGGATCGCATCCCAGGAGAAACAGGCACGAACCGTCGTGCAGCTTGCCATCGGTGACGCCGATCGGCCCTTCGTGCAGCAAATACGTGTGCGAGACTTCGGGCTCACCCTTGCGCACGTCGACGACATAGGGCGACAGCTTGACCGAAGCCGCGCCGCTGTTGGTCACCTGGTCGGTGATCGTGAACATGTACTGGGCGTCGATGGCGACATGGCGAGTGAATTTGAGCCCGGCGCCGTTGTCCCAGGTCAGGTCGACCGGGTGCGTCGGCGTCAAGGCGCCGCCCGACGCGGTCCAGCGCGTATCGGGTCCGGGCACTTTCACGTCCGCGTTGGCCGCCAGCCAGCCGAACTGGAGGAAATAGGGATGCTCGCTGCCATCGGGGGCAAGCAGCACGATTTCCGGACTCTTCGGATCGACGGTTTCGTGATAGGTGCGCAGCGTCAGATCGTCGATGCGGCCGCCGATCAGGTTGATCGAGCCTTCGAGGCGCGGCGTGTCGATGGCGACGCGCGGCGACGCGGCCAGCACCTGGGCGCGCGGCGCGACCTTGGCTTCGCCGGCGACCGACGGCGCCGCGGCCGGAGCGCCGGGCGTGGCCGCCGGCGCATTGACGGCGGGCGCGGTCTTCGCCGGCTGGGTCGGCGCCGGTGCCGGGTAGAAGCGTTCGCCGAAATATTGGAAGCCGATCAAAATCACGATCGAGATCGCGATCGCGATCACCATGTTGCGCTGTTCCATGTCAGCCCCGCGCCGGCGGCACCGGGTCGACGCCCGATCCGCCCCAGGGATGGCAGCGCGCGATGCGCTTCACGGCGAGCCACGCGCCGCGCGACGCGCCGTGCACGTGTACGGCCTCGGCCGCGTAGTGCGAGCAGCTCGGCCAGTAACGGCAATTGGCGCCGAGCACCGGCGCGATCAGCAGCTGATAGGCGCGGATGAGCACCTGCAGCACCAGGCTCACGGCGCGCCTCCGCCGTTGGCGCGATAGGCGCCAACCTGCCGGAGCGCCGCCTCGAGGTCGCCCACGAGATCGGCAAAGGATCGTGTCAACGTTGCCGTGCGCGCGATCAAAACGAAATCGTGGCCCGGCGCACCATGCCGGTCGATGACGCGCTCCGCCGCGGCGCGCAGGCGCCGGCGCGCGCGATTGCGCGCCACGGCGATGCCAACCTTCTTGCTGGCGGTGAATCCGACGCGCGTCGCGTCAGCGCCGGCGTGCGGCGCCGCTTGCAGGATCAGTCCGGGCGTCACGTGTTTCCGGCGGCTGGCGGCAACCGCAAGGAACTCAACGCGCCGTTTCAGGCGCGCGATCTTGGTCATCGGCTGCGCCTCCCCGGCCGCAATCCCGCGTTAGGCCGATAGACGCTTGCGACCCTTGGCCCGACGGTTCGCCAGAACGCGGCGCCCGCCGACCGTCGCCATGCGCGCACGGAAGCCGTGACGGCGCTTGCGGACGAGTTTGCTGGGCTGATATGTGCGTTTCACGGCGATGACTCCGGCGAGACTTCTCGCAAATTCGACGGCGCTGTATACGAGAGCGAGTGGCCTAAGTCAACGCCGCAGCCTCGCGTCAAATTGACTAAGCGAGGCAGGTCAAAGGCTTAGGATGGCCCGCCGGCGCGACCGGCGATGCTCCGCGGAGGTGCATGAGCGAGACGCGCGACGATCGGATCGCTGGCGGCTTGTCCGCCCGCCTGCTTGTGCTGACCGTGATTTTCGTCATGGCCAGCGTACTCCTGGTTTTCCTGCCGTCCGTCACGCGCGAACGGACCTCCTATCTCGACGACCGGATCGACGCGGCGCACCTGGCGATCTTTGCCCTCGAGGCGACGCCCGACAACATGGTGAGCAAGGAGCTGTCGGACATGCTGCTCGCCCATGTCGGCGCGCACGCCATCGTCGTTCGCATGGCCGACCGCACCCTCATCCTGGCGCAGGACATGCCACCGTCGGTGACGACGACCTACGACCTGCGAACCGAATCTCCGCCGCAGATGATGGGCGATACGATGGCGACGCTGTTCCATTCCGGCAAGCGGGTGGTTCGCGTCCTTGGCGTGTCGCCCAAAGACCGCAACGTCACCGTCGAAGTCGTGCTCGACGAAGGGCCGCTGCGCCGTCAACTGCTGCGGTTCGGTGCGCGCGTCTTCGCCGTTTCGCTCGTCATATCGCTGATTACCGCGGCCCTGGTCTATCTGACGTTGCGCTGGCTTCTGGTTGCGCCGCTCCGCCGCATGACCGCGAGCATGATGGCGTTTCGCGACAATCCGGAAGACGAATCGCACGTTATCCGTCCATCGCAGCGGCGCGACGAAGTCGGGCTCGCCGAGCGCGAATTGGCGACGATGCAGGCGACGGTGCGGCAATCGCTGCGGCAGAAAGAGCACCTCGCCGCGCTTGGCACGGCGGTATCCAAGATCAACCACGATCTGCGCGGTATCCTGTCGACGGCGCGTCTGACGTCCGACAGCCTGGCCGGCAGCACTTCGCCGGAGGTCAAGCGCGTGGTGCCGGCGCTGCTGGCGGCGATCGATCGCGCGGTGGCGCTGTGCACCGGCACGCTCACCTACACCCGCGAGAGCGCGCCGCCGCTGCACTGCAGCCGATTTCCGCTCGCGGCGCTGACCGACGAGCTCATCGGCGTCGTCGATCGGCCGGCGGGCAACGGCTTCAGCGTCGTCAACGAAGTGCCGACCGGCGTGACGGTCTACGCCGATCGCGACCAGTTGCTCCGCGTCCTGGAAAACCTGACGCGCAACGCGTCGGAGAGTGGCGCGCACCGTTGCGCGATCGGCGCGGCGCGCAACGGCAGCGGCCTGCGCATCGCCATCAGCGACGACGGTCCGGGCCTGCCGCCCAAAGCGCGGATGCATCTGTTCACGCCGTTTTCCGGCTCGGCGCGGCCTGGCGGCACCGGCCTGGGCCTCGCCATTGCGCGCGAGATCATGCGCGCTCATGGCGGCGACATCGCGCTCGAACGCAGCGACGCCAGCGGCACGGTGTTCGCGCTCACCTTGCCGGCGGACGGCGACGCCGCCTAATCGAGCGCCAGCAGCTCGGATTTGAGATAAGCGCTTTCGGGCAGGAACGGATGCACCGGATGGTCCGGTGCGGCGCCGGCGCTTTGCAGGACACGGCCGCTACGCCTCGCATCGGCAACGCCGCGGCGGACGGCATCCGCGAACTCCGGGACGCCTACGTTGTGAGAACACGACGCGATGAATAGCAAGCCGCGCGGCGCCACCACCGACGCCGCCAGCCGCGCGAGCTTGCGATAGCCGCGCAGGCCGGGCCCGATATCCTTCTTCGATTTGACGAACGCCGGCGGATCGGCGACGACGATATCGAAACGCTCGCCGGCAACGGCCAGCCGTTCCAGCTCGGCAAAAGCCTCGGCGCGCATGAAGCGGCAGCGCGCCTCGACGCCGTTTTCCGCTGCCGCGCGCGCAGCAAGAGCGAGTGCGGCCTCCGACCGGTCGACCGCGAGCACCGCGCGGGCGCCGGCGTGCGCGGCGGTCACCGCAAAGCCGCCGGCGAAGCAATAGGCATCGAGCACCCGGCAATCCTTCGCCAAGGCGGCGACGGTTCGCCGGTTCTCGCGCTGATCGAAGAACCAACCGGTTTTCTGACCGCCGAGCGGATCGGCGAAAAAGCGCGCGCCGTTTTCGACCAGCGCGACGGGCCCGTCGAGCGCGCCCATCGCCAACCGAACCTCCTCGGTCAGGCCTTCGAGCTTGCGGCCGGCGCCGTCGTTGCGCAGTGCCACGGTCTTCGGCGCCAACGCGGCGGCGAGCGCGGCGACGATTTCGTCTTCGAGCCGCGCCATGCCCGCGGTATTCATCTGTGCGACGACGACATCGCCGAAGCGGTCGACGACCAGGCCCGGCAGGCCGTCGGCCTCGGCATGAACGGCGCGATAGAACGGCTCGGGATAAAGCCGGTGGCGCAGCGCGACCGCGGCTTCGAGACGCTCGGTGATGAAGGCGCGGTCGATCGCGCGCGCCGGATCGCGGTCGACGATGCGCGCCGCGACCAGTGCATGCGGATTGAAGGTTGCCACGCCCAGCGGCTTGCCCGAAACGGCGGCAAGGCGCACCAGACTGCCCGGCGGCAGCGCCTTGGCGGCCTTATCCATCTGGATCTCGTTGGAATAGACCCAGGGATGGCCTTGCTCGGCGCGCTTGTGCCGGCCGGGCAGCAGCGTCACGACCGGGTAATCGGCGGCGCTCACCGCTTGGCGCCGCGCGCGTTGGCGATCGGCGGCGCGAATTGCGGCTCGATGTCCCAGGGAAACAGGATCCACGTGTCCTGGCTGACTTCGGTGATGAAGGTATCGACCAGCGGCCGGCCTTTGGGCTTGGCGTAAATCGTCGCGAAATGCGCCTTGGGCAGCATGCGGCGCACCACTTCGGCGGTGCGGCCGGTATCGACCAGATCGTCGATGATGAGATGGTCGGCACCGTCGCTGACGGCGTTCTTCAGCACCTTGACCGGCCCCTGTTCGCGGTCGTCATAGCTGGCGACGGAGATCGTGTCGACCAGCCGCACATCGAGCTCGCGCGCGACGATGGCGGCGGGAACCAGGCCGCCGCGCGTGATGGCGATGACGCTATGCCACGGTCCGAGGTCGAGCAGCCGCCACGCGAGCGCGCGCGCGTTGCGATGCAACTCTTCCCAGGAAACCGGAAACGTCTTGGTGTAAGACGGCGGCGCGGTCATGCCGCACGATAGCGCGTCGGATCGGCGCCGCCTAGCAGCGCCGGTCAGCGGACGTAGATGCGAACCTCGTTACTATGAACGTCGCCGCTCGTCGTCGCCGACAGCGTCACGCGGTCGGCCGGCAATCCCATGTTGGTGAGCGAGCGCATCACGTTTTCGGCGTTATGCTTGGAAGCGTTCGAATTGACCGCGACCTGCGCCGCCGTGCCGGCGCTCGGCGCCACCGCGACGAGTTCGAAGGTAGCCGACGGCTTGCGTTCGAGCGCGCGGCTGATCGCCGTGTAAAGCGCCTCTTCATAGGTCACGTTGGGCCGGTCGAACCGGATCACCACCAGCGGCCGGTTGCCGGTCGTCGCCGACGGCTGGGCCGCGGCTTCGGCGTGCCGCGCCGGCAAGTTGGTGCGCGCCACGGGCGTCGGCGCGAAGGCGCGGTTGGCCAAGCTCGGCCCGTAGAGGCGGCCGTTCTTGATTGCCTGCGACAGCGTTACCAGATTATCGCGCTCATTGGCGACGTAATTGCTCTGCCGGGCGATGTCGTCGCTGACGCTATTCAGCAGGGCGTCGAGCTTGACCGTGGTCGCGTCGACGTCGGTCTGGATGGCGGTGAGTTGGCGATGGTCTTCGTCGACCGCGCCCTGGAGCGAGAACGCCGCCTGGGTCGCGTTCGTCAGGTAAGACGCGAAGGATGAGTCCGCCGCCGCCTGGGTCGAGACTCGGTTGAGCTGACCGATATCGCCGTTGATGCGGTCAAGCGCGGTCTGCGCCTGATTCCATTGCGCGATGAGATTCGGGTTGCCCGGCGTCGTGCCGGTCTGCAAGCGCGAGTTGATCCGCGCCACGGTGTCGAAATAGGCCTGCGAATCGCGTTGGACCGATGCGCGGGCCGTGGTGAGATCCTGTTCGCGCTGTGCGACGTTGCCCTTCAGGCGTTCGAGGTCGCTGTGCAGGCTCTGAACCTTCTGGCCGACGACCGTGCCCGTGGAAGCACCCGGGCTCGCCGTCACCGAACCGGCACCGTTCGTCGGCTGTGGATTCAGTTCGGCTTGCGAGGGCGGGATTGAATAGGTCGTGGCCTGCTGCGGCGGTGCGGCCGTTACCGTGGAATGCTCGCCGGACCAATTCGTTCCGAAGAGGTCGTCGGCATAAGCGCAGCCGCCAAGCAGCAACGCCGTCGCAAGGATAGCGCAATGGCTCGCACGAATCGACATGTCGGAACAGCCCCCGTTACGGTCGTGCAGTTTACGCAACGCGGCAAACCCCGACAAGCGTTTAGCGGCCCGCTTATGTCACGTCGAAGACGCGGCAGGGCGGCTTGCCATCGTCCCCTGATGCCGCTAGCTTGCGCCCCGATTCAAGCGGCACACACGCCGTCGCGGCGCCCGTAGCTCAACTGGATAGAGCACCAGACTACGGATCTGGGGGTTGGGAGTTCGAATCTCTCCGGGCGCGCCATCGCCGGAATTTCCCGTAAAGTTGCCGAATTGTGTACCGATTGCGTGTATCGCAAGCGAACAGATAACCCGCGTTCTCCTTATTCGACGGCTTCGCGGCTGACGTTTTAGCCGGCCCAGGATTTGGGTCGGACTGGCCGATTCAGCGAATTCGCGTATTCTTGCCGACTCCAACCGGAAGGCGGTAAGAGAGCCGCCATCTCTTCCCGCGAAAGGTTGTGTCCGTGGCGCGCGGTCCTTCGGTCACCATCGTCACCGCCGGCGACGCGGGCTATTTCGGTCTGCTGACCGACCTGCTGCTGTCGTTGCGCCGCGGTCTCGGCGACCGGCTCTATCCTCTGTCGGTCCTCGATATCGGCTTCACCGACGCGCAACGCGACGGCCTCAAGCGCGACTACGGCGCGACCGTCGCGCCGCTCGGCTGGGATCTGGCTTATCCGGCGCGCTCGCATCCGCCGAATTCCTTCAAGGTGCTCGCCGGCCGGCCGCATCTGCCGCAGCATTTCCCGGGTTACGACATCTATCTCTGGATCGACGCCGATTGCTGGGTGCAGGACGCCGCGGTGCTCGAGCTGTTCATCCGCGGTGCCGCGCGCGGCGAGCTCGCGATCGTGCCCGAGATCGACCGCGGCTATTGGACGATCCACAAGCGGCCGAAATTCTGGGGCCAGAACCAGAAGGCGTTCGCCTGGGGCTTCGGGCTGCGCGAGGGCTATCGCTACGGACGCAACGCCATCCTCAATGCCGGCGTGTTCGCGCTACGGGGCGACGCGCCGCATTGGCGGCTGTGGTCGGAGAACTATGCGAAGGCGCTCAAGCGATTCCGTCTCGGTCCGCGCGCCTATAAGGGCAATATCAGCTTCTTCCTGGCGGATCAGACCTCGCTCAACCGGACCGTGTTCGTCCAAGGTGCGCCAACGACGCTGCTGCCCGCCTATTGCAACTGGTTCTGCGGCAAGGGCACGCCGATGTTCGACGTCGAGCGGAACCTTGTCGTCGAACCGCACCAGCCGCACCGCGAGCTCGGCATCGTCCATCTCGCCGGCGCCGGCATGAAAGAGCGCGTCTGGAAGCTCAAGACGCTGCAAGGCGGCGCGGTCGAAACCCGCCTCACCTATTCCGCAGTCCAGGCGCTGTCGGCGGCGAAGACGCCGGGACAGGCCATGGCGCGCGGCTAGGCCGTAAAGAACGCGCGCAGCGCCGCGGCGGTCGCCATCGAACATTCCTCGGGCACGTAATGGCCGCACGGCAGGGCCTCGGCGCCGACAATGTTGCTCGCATAGTCGTGCCAGATCGCCAGCGGCTGATGGTTGCGGCCGACGCCGCCGGTCGCGCCCCACAAGAGCAGCACGGGACAGCCGATCCGGCGACCGGCCGCGAAATCGGCCGTGTCCATCGCCAGATCGACGCCGAACGTGGCGCGATAGTCCTCGCACATGCCGCGCACGGTCGCCGGATTTTTGAAGCAGCGCAGATATTCGGCGAACGCTTCAGGCGCGAAGAACGCCATGCCATCGGGTCCTTTGCTCAGTTTCCGGCGCAGGTAGAATTCCGGATCGGCCAGCATCAACCGCTCGGGCAGGTCATACGGCTGCGCCATGAAGAACCAGTGCCAGGAGAATAGCCCCCAGGCGCGCGAGACGTGATTGAGCAGGTGATGGGTCGGAACGATGTCGATGATCGCCGCGCGCGTAACCTTGTCCGGGTGGTCGAGGCACATGCGGTGGAGGACGCGCCCGCCGCGGTCATGCCCCGCCGCGGCAAAGCGCGTGAAACCGAGATTGGCCATCACTTCGACATTGTCCTGCGCCATGGCGCGAAACGAATAGTTGGCGTGGTCGGCAACCGGTTCGGGCTTCGACGAATCGCCATAGCCGCGGAGATCGGTGCAGACGACGGTGAAATCCTTGGCCAGGACCGGCGCAACGCGATGCCACGACACATGCGTGAACGGATTGCCGTGCATCAGCAGCACCGGCGGCCCGTTGCCGCCATGGACCGTGACGATGCGCGCGCCGCCGGTCTCGATCACCGTCCGGGTAAAGCCTTCAAACACCCAGCCCCCTCGCGCCGCCTTTCCGAGGCGACGCCGCTATTTGTCGTTGGCTTTCAGGAACGCGACCGTGCGGGTCCACGCCTGGTCGGCCGCAGCCTTGACATAGGGAAAACTGGCGCCGGTCGGATTGGCGAAGGCGTGGTTGGCGTCGTAGGCGTAAACCGTCACGCTCTTGCCGGCCTTGTGCGCTTCGGCTTCGAAGCCTTCGACCATCGCCGTGGTGACATATTGATCCTTCAGGCCGTAATGCATCAGCACCGGTCCTTTGAGCGCGCGTAGCTGGTCGGCGGTTTTCCGGACATCGCCGTAATAGATCACCGTCGCGTCGACCGGCGCCGCCAGCGAGGCGTCGAGCGACCAGCCGCCGCCGAAGCAATACCCTAACGTTGCGACGTGCTTGTCGCCGCGTGGATTGCGCTTCAACCACGCGATCCAGCTCTTGAGCGTATCGATCGCCGCTGCCGGGCGCGCCCCAACACTTTGCGACAGTTGCGCCGCCTCGTCTTCGTTCGCTGGGACTTTGCCGCCGAACAGATCGATCGCGAGCGCAAGGAAACCGTTGTCGGCGAGTTCGGCCGCGACTGCCTTGATCTGGTCGTTGAGGCCCCACCATTCGTGGACCACCAGCACCGCGGGCGCCGGCGTTTTCGCCGGAACGGCGAGGGCGCCGATGATCTTGCGTCCACCCTCGCTGACGATCGACACCGGCTCAAGCGTTTGCGCGACGGCGCGTGCGAGCCTGGGATCGGCGAGGATCGCCGCCAGCGGCACGCTGGCCGCGATGCCTTTGACGACGATGCGGCGCGAGACCAGACCATCCATCGCACGTCTCCTGTGCTCCGCGTCGGACAGCTCCGGGATCGCCGCAGGATAATGTGCCGCGACAGCACCAGCGAGTGACTGTCGCGACTCGTCATGACCGAACTGCTAGCGGCTTGGCTGCCTATGACTACTAGGTATGGTTGAGCTTATACTTAAAGAGTGGTTAAAAACATATTGATTTGCTTGAGAAATTAATCTTAGCTTAACCACATCCTTTCGGCCGTGCCGCGGGGAGCGCTTTTCCCGAGAACCGGGGGACGACATGACGACGGTAACGCAGCTCGCCGATTTGGTGCAGGACCGCTTGGCGGCCGCCCGCGGCGCCGACATTGAGCATCTGCCAGACCCGGTCGAAGCCGCGATCGCCGGCCAGCGTTTCCGCGAATTCGAGCTCGAATACGACCGCACGAAGAAGATCCTGTTCTGTTATTTCAAGTACGCTGGCCGGCCGTGCTTCACGCCGGCGCTGCTGCGCGAAGCGCAGGCGATCCAGCGCCTGGTGCGCGGCCTATTCGGCGACCGCGTCGTCGGCGAACCGCCGCTGCGTTATCTGGTCCTCGCCTCGCGCACGCCGCAAATCTGGAACCTGGGTGGCGACCTCGAACTGTTCTCGACCCTCATCCGCAACCGCGACCGCGCCGCGCTGCGCCGCTATGCGCACAGCTGCTGTGAGATCGGCTTTACCAACGCCACCGGACTCGGCTTCGACCTGCCGGTGATCTCGGTCGCGCTGGTGCAGGGCGACGCGCTGGGCGGCGGTTTCGAGGCGGTGCTGAGCTCGAACCTGATCGTCGCCGAGCGCGGCGCCAAGTTCGGCCTGCCGGAAATCCTGTTCAACCTGTTCCCCGGCATGGGCGCCTACAGCTTCCTCGCGCGCCGTATCGCGCCCGGCATCGCCGAGCGTTTGATCATGAGCGGCGAAATCTATTCCGCCGAGCAGCTCCACGCGCTCGGCGTCGTCGACGTGCTGGCCGCCGATGGCCAGGGCATGCAGGCGTTCTATGATTTCATCGGCCGGCGCGAGCGCCGTTACGCCGCCCAGCGCGCGATGTACCGCGCGCGCCGGCTGGTCAATCCGGTGACCTTCGAGGAAATGACGCGCATCGCCGATCTGTGGGTCGAGGCGGCGTTCAAGCTCGAAGAATCCGACCTCAAGCGGATGGAACGGCTGGTTACCGCGCAGGAGCGGCGCGGCGTACGCGCTTAGCGCCGCGGTCCGCGAGCAGATCCTTCAGCACGACGGCTTGATTGCGGCGCTCGTCGCGCGCACCGAAGACGAGCGTGACCCGTCCCCGCCGCGCCAGCGCCCGCAATTGCGCCAGGGCGTCCGGCTGGCGCCTCAACTCGGCGCGATAACGCCGGCGAAATTCGCTCCAGCGCGCCGGATCGTGACCGAACCACTGCCTCAGCACCGTGCTCGGCGCGACGTCCTTGAGCCAGAGGTCGATGCGCGCCTTTGCCTTGCTTATGCCGCGCGGCCACAGGCGATCGACGAGGATTCGCGTGCCGTCGCGCAGCGACGGCGGATCGTAGGCCCGCTTCAGCTGCACGCGCGATTGCCGCACCATTAGGGCGCCCGCACGGTGACGGCGGTGACGCGCGGCGTCAGCAACAGCGGACCGTAGAGCACGACGAACAGTCCAAAAGCGCCGCTCCATGCCGCACCGGCGAGACTCAACGTGAGCAGATATTGCGCGCCCGCCAGCGGCGCCACCAGACGCAGGACGGCGGCGATCGTGACAAGAACATAGATGGTGGTCGTGCCGCGTCCGGCAGTCAGCTTCCGGCCGGTGTGGCCGAGCGAAGCGCGTGTCATCACCGCCAACGTCATGGTGCCGATGGCGCCGACGGTGAGCGCATGCAACGCCGCCGTCGGCGGCAGCAGCGGCATAAAACCATTCGCCGCCAACAGCAGGAAGCCGAGCGCCAACCAGCCATAGCCGAGATGCAACACCCACAGCAGCGGCTCGCGCCAGGCGCCAGCACCGCGCCAGCGCGCCAGGCGAACGCCCTGCGCCGCGGCGGCAAGGAGAGCAAGCCCAGACGTCACGGCCGCGTCCGGCACCGCAACCCAGGCGACGAGCGCAATCGCGGTAAGGCCGAGCGCAGCGCGATCGGCCCAGCCGAACGGCGCCGGCCCAGCGCTGTCCGGCCGCTGCTTGGTCAGCCAGTTGCGCGTGAAGCTCGGCACGATGCGTCCGCCGATCAGGCTGATCAGCATGAGCAGGGTGGCGATGCCGACACGGTTGCCAAGCGCGCCGGTCGCCGTCCAGCCGAGCGCTTCGAGATGGACCAGCGCATTGCCGGCGAATAGCAGCGTCAACGCGGCCACCATGGGCAGATTGCGCCAGTTGCGGCCGGCGACGATTTCGCGCGCGACCGCGGTGAGGAAGGCGACGGGAAAGGCGAGATCGAGCACCGCCGCGCCAGCAGCGCCAATTTGTGCCGACAGCAATACACCGACACGGCCGGCAATCCACAGTACGGCCAACGTGGCGAGCGACCCGCCCTGCAACGGCATGCGGCCGGTCCAATTCGGTATCGCCGTCAACAGGAAGCCGGCGACCGTGGCCGCGGCGTAGCCGTAGATCATTTCGTGCGCGTGCCAGACCGGCGGCGGCAACAGCGTCGGCACGGTGCCGTCGCCGGCGTAAAACGCCAGCCAAAGCGGCACGGCTAGCGCCGCCCAGGCCGACGAAAGCAGGAAGAACGGACGGAAGCCGGCGGACAATAGTGCCGTGCCCGCATGGGCGCGATAACGCGGAATGGCAACCACGGCGTCAGGTCTCCCACGACGGGACGACGATATTCACGCCGTGAGCTTAGAAGCGCACGCGCACGCGATACAACCGTAAGGATCGTGGTGTTTTTGACTCAGCCGTGGCGTTCGGCGCGCGTCATCTGCTCGAGGCTGGCGTCGAGGCGCGAGAATTCGTTGACGATCTTGTCGAAATAGGCCGGACCGGTGCGCAACAGGTCGTTGGCGGTGACCTCGCGCATCGCTGTCAGCGCCTCGCACAGCCGCACGCCGCCGACATTGGCCGCGCCGCTGCGCAACGAGTGGGTTACGTCGCGGAAATCGCGCAGATCGCCGCGGTCGACCGCCTCGCGCAGATCCTCGACTAGGCGGCGCGCATCCTTGCGGAACGTGTCCACCACCTCGATAACGAACTCGCTGCCACCCAAGTTCTTGAGCGCGACGAATGTCTGCTCGTCGACCACCGCGCCTGCATCGGGCACGAAGCGCGGATGGACGGAAATCGGCGTCACCACCTGCGGCGCGAAGATCGGACGGCGATCGCCAGCGGCAGCCTTGGCGTGGATGTCGGTCACGGCCGCAAGCAGCTGTGCCGGTTCCATCGGCTTGGTCAGCACCGCATCCATGCCGGCTTCGCGGCACAGGCGTTCGGTCTCGCTGGTGACGTCGGCCGTGAGCGCGACGATCGGCAACCGCCACTCGCCGACATGGCTCATGCGATAGAGCTTGGCGACTTCGTAGCCGGTGACGTCGGGCATGTTGATGTCGAGCAGCGCCAAGTCGAACCGGTCGCGTTCGAGCGCCGCCAAGGCCGCCTCGCCGTCGCCGACGACCACCGCCTGGTGGCCGGCCATTTCGAGGACCTTCTTGAGGATCTTGCAGTTCGCGGAATTGTCGTCGGCGACCAGCACCTTGAGCGGTTGTGCCGGCCGTGGCGACGGCAACGGTGGCGGCGATGCCGGCGCGACCGATGGCGCGGGCTCGGGTACCGCAGCAGTCGCCCCTGGCGCGGTTTCGGCACGGCGTTGGCGCGGATCGCTGGCCAGTGCGCTCATCAGCGCGGCGGCAAGCGCCTCGGGCCGTACCGGCGCCTCGATCACGGCGGCAAGTTCCGCCGCGCCGATGCCAGCGACCGCGTCGCTGCCGCGTTCCGGCGCGATGACGACGATCACTGGCGGCTCGGCGTGCTCGGTCGTCAGGCGGTGCGCGAAAGCGAGCGTCGCCATCGGATTGGCGCGGCCGTCGAGCACGATCAGCGCCAGCCGACCGTCGACGGAATCGAGATCGGCCAGCGCCGCGGGCTCATCGCGGTGCCAGCGCAGATCGCCATGCCAGGACCGCACACGTTCCTGGACGAAGGCCGCCAGATCGCCGTCGGGCGAGACCAGCGCCAGCCGGCGGCCGGCCAGGTCCGGCGCCGTGGCCGGCGCCGAGGCATCGGGCTCGAGCGTCAACGTCACAGTGAAGATCGAGCCCTTGCCCGGCTCGCTCGTTACCGCGATCGTTCCACCCATCAGCTCGACGAGTTGCTTCGAGATCGCCAGGCCGAGGCCGGTGCCGCCGAACCGGCGGGCGACGGTCTCGTCCGCCTGCGTGAAGATCTCGAAGATGCGGTCGAGCGCCTCGGGCGGGATGCCGACGCCGTCGTCCTTGACCGCAAGCTGGAGCCGCACGCGCCCCTCCACGCGTTCGACGAACGACGCCGCCACGGCGATGCGGCCGCGCGCCGTGAACTTGATCGCATTGGCGACCAAGTTGATTAGCACCTGACGCAGCTGCAGCGGCGCGCCGCGATAACCTACGGGCAGGCGCGGATCGATGCCGAGCGTCAGCGCCAAGTGCTTGGCCTCGGCTTGCGGCTTGACCAGCGCGACAACGCCGCCCAGCAGTTCGGGCAAGGCGAAGCTTTCGACCGCCGGCCGCAGCTTGCCGGCTTCGAGCTTCGACAGGTCGAGCAGGTCATTGATCAGCCCGAGCAGCGTCTGGGCCGACAGCCGCATGGTCGCGAGCATGTCGCGCTGTTCGGTGTCGAGATTGGTGCGCGCGAACAACGCGCCCATGCCGATGAAGCTGTTGAGCGGCGTCCGCAGCTCGTGGCTCATCACCGCGAGGAAGCGGCTCTTCGCCGCCGCGGCCTCCTCGGCAGCGGCACGCGCCGCGTGCAGCCGGCGTACCAACGTCGCGGCATAGCTCGGCAGCAGCGCCAGCGCGACATAGACGCCAGCCGATTCCGCTGGCCGCACCTGCCAATAGGGCGTCGTCACCACCATCGCGCCGAAAGCAATCACCGACAAAACAGCGCTGATCGCGAGCTCGCGCAGGCCGTAGCGGAAACCGAAGCCGAAAATGATCCAGAGGTAGATGGCAAACCACGGCGCGGCATAGCCGGCGCCGACGTGCAGAAACACGGACACGAAGACGATGTCGCTGACCATGGCGGCGAGACGACGCGCCGGTGCCGCCGGTGGGTTGGATATCAAATGAACGAAGAGCAGCCAGGCGACCAGGATGCCGGGAATGTCGACGGCAAGCAGCGGCAACAGCGTCCGTACGCCGACACCGAGTCCGGCGAGCGCCGCGAGATAGACCAGCACGACGCCGGTGAAGAAGATGCGCACGATCGCTTGTTGCGGCTCGGATTCGCGCATCGCGGCCAGCGTTGCGCCGACCGCCGCCATGCCCTTGACCGTGACGACGATCGACGCCATGCCAGGCCCGAGCAGCACCAGCGCTAAGGCCAATAAGGCAATCGCCGGATCGACGGCCTCGCCAAGCCGGAAGACCGTGATCGCCGCCAAAAGCAGCGGCGCGGCGACGGCAAATGCAGCCAGCGCTATGGTGACGCCGCGTCCCTTGTGTCCGTCACGCCCGGCGGACGCGCTCGCTGGCTCCAGCCGTTCGCTCATGCAGCCTGTTCCGACCCTTCCCCTGAATCCCCGACGGGGTCGAATCGTGATTCTGCCGTGCAGACGGCGAAAAATCTATCTCTAGCTGGTTCCGGGGTGAAAAATAACGATAAGTTGGGGATCAGGCGCCGGCCGGCGCGGTGGCCGCCAGGACACGTTCGGCCGGCAGACGCACCCGCACGGTCGTTCCGACCTCTTTGCGGCTTTCGATCGTCAGCCGACCGCCGTGCAATTCGACGAGGCCGATCGCCAGCGGCAGGCCGAGGCCGGTGCCGGCGTGACGGCGGCTCCAGGTGCTCGCGACCTGGCCGAAACGGGTCACGGCGGTCTGAACCTCGACCGCGTCCATGCCGATGCCATGATCGGTGACCGTGATCTCGAAATCGCCGGCGTCGACGCGCGCGGCCAACTCAACCCGCCCGCCGCTGTGGCTGAACTTGATCGCGTTGGTGATGAGATTGAGTAACACCTGCTTGAGCTTGAGTCCGTCGGCGCGTAGCGCTGGCAAGTCGGCCGGCAGATCGGCGGCAATCGTGATGTCGATGGCGCGGGCACGTTCGGCGACCAGCTGCAGCACGTCGCGGACGATCTGCGGCAGCGCGACCGCTGCCTCGTCGAGCTCGACCTTGCCGGCCTCGAGCTTGGACACGTCGAGAATGTCGCTGATGATGCCGAGAAGATGCTGCGCCGAGGCGCAGATGTCGCGGGCGTAGCCCGTATAACGCGAGCTGCCGAGGGGCCCCATGACCTCATCGGCCATCACCTGCGAGAATCCGATGATGGCATTGAGCGGCGTGCGCAACTCGTGGCTCATGTTCGCCAGGAATTCGGATTTGCTGCGGCTGGCGAGTTCGGCTTCCTCTTTCGCAGCAATCAGCGCAAGCTCGGCCTCCTTGCGCGATGTGATGTCGAGCGCCGCACTGACCACGAGCATCGGCCGGCCCACGGCGTCGCGCAGCAGCGCCTTGCTGCTGAGCACGACGCGCTCTTCGCCACCGGGCATGGTGACGTTGTGCTCGAACGAACCGTCGGCCTCGAGCCCGGCCATGATGCGACGGTCACGTTCCATCGATTCGCGCGCATAGGGATCGGCGCTCACCGCCACAGGCGTCTGGCCGATGATCGCTGCCGGCGGCTTGCCGATGCTGCGCGCGAACCAGTCGTTGACGAAGACGTAGCGACCGTCGCGGTCGGTCGCGACCAGCGCCAGCGGCACCGTATCGATCACGCGCAGCAGCAGCTCGTGACTTTCGCGCAGCGCGTCACGGTGGCGGCGGGCATCGGCGACGATCTTCTCCTCGAGCGACGAGGCGCGCGCCCGCAGCATAAATTGCTGTTGCCGCAGCGTTAGCAGATTGCGGGAGCGCACGCGGAATTCGTGGTGATCGACCGGGCTTAGCAGGAAATCGGTCGCGCCGGCTTCGAGCGCCTTGTAACGCAGATCGCGGTCCTCGTAGGCGGTGACGACGATGACCGGCACGTCGGCGCAGGCGGCGATCGCGCGGAAGCGGCGGATGAACGTCGCACCGTCGAGATCCGGCATATTGAAGTCGGTCAGCACCAGATCGGGCGGCGATCGGGCAGCGTCGTCAAGCGCGCGCTGCGGATGGTCGAAGAGACGGACCTCGACCTGATCGAGGGATTGGGCGAGACGTTCGAGGATCTTGAGATTGGTGGCGCGGTCGTCGACGATGACGACCGTCTGGCGTTTCGGGATCGGCGTCTCGCTCACAGAGAAATCCCGCACAATTCTTCCTGCTGATCAAGTATCGGTGCCGCTCGAGCTCGCGGCAAGCGTGATAAATATTCGTAAATTATGGTTAAAGATCGGTAAACGACCTGTACAGCCGAAATAAGGCGCACCTTACCCACCGACGAGGGTCAGTTGCGCCTCACCCAGTCCAGTAAAGCGAGCAATCACGGGTGCGCGCAGCGGCGCAATGCACAGGCCGGTGTGGCTGCCGGTGGTGACGAAGGTTCCGGCCGTGAGCGGCCGGCCGCGCTGCGCCAGGTGATTGGCGAGCCAGGCGACGAGGCGCTTCGGATGGCCGGCCGAATTACCGCCGACGGCCTTCGCCGCAACCGTGCCATCGATCACCAGTTGCGCCTCGGGCTTGGCGAGATCGGCGTCGCGCCAATTGTCGACCGCCTTGCCCCAGCAGAAGCCGCCGTTCGAGATATTGTCGGCCAGCACCGCCAGCTCGGGCGCGGCCAGACGGTCGTGAAAGCGCGAATCGAGATACTCGATGGCGACGTGTAGGCTGTCGAGTGCCGCCCAGGCTTCGTCCTCGCCGTAAGGCGTCGCGCGGGCGGGCAGATCGCGGCCGACGCGGAAGGCGAGCTCGGCTTCGACGCCGTTGAGGCCATCGCGCGGCGCCAGCAGATGCGCCGGACTCTTCACCGCGTGACCGGCGAAGATCGGCGCGCACGTCGGTCGCGACACCGGACTGGCGGCGCCGACCTTCCACGCTGCCACGCGCACGCGCAGCTTGTCGACGACCAGATCCTGCAACGCGTACGCCGCCGCCTCGTCGGGCGGCGCCAATTCGGCCGGGATGTCGCCGATGCGCCGGCCGGAAATCCGCGCTTGAATCAGGAGAGCGGCGAGCCGCTCCGGCGTCATTTCAGCGATGTGCCGCCGCCATCGTCGGCGCCACCGCGGCGAGCGCGTTGCCGCCGAGATAATCCATCGCCGCGTCGATGCCGCCGCGCTTGATGGGCACACCGGACGCCGCCAAGCCGAGTTCGACGCCGGCGAGCGTGCCGAGCAGCTGGGTTTCGTTGATGTAGGCGAGATGACCGATGCGGAAGACTTTGCCCAGCACTTTGCCGAGACCGGCGCCGAGCGCGATGTCGAAGCGCTCGAGGATGGTCTTGCGCACGTCGTCGGCGTTGCAGCCGTCGGGCACGCGCACCGCGGTCAGGCTCGGCGTATAGGCCTTGGGATCGGCGCATTGGATATCGAGGCCCCAGGTTCGCACCGCGCGGCGCGTCGCTTCGGCGAGGCGGTCGTGCCGCGCGAAGACATTGTCGAGCCCTTCCTCGTCGAGCATCGCGATCGCTTCCCTGAGGCCGAAGAACATCAGCGTCGCCGGCGTATACGGGAAGTAGCCGCTGTCGTTGGCGTCGACCATCGGTTGCCAATCGAAATAGGATTTCGACAGCTTCGCGGATTTGCTGGCGGCCAACGCTTTCTTCGAGATGGCGTTGAAGCTCAACCCGGGCGGCAGCATCAGGCCCTTTTGCGAGCCGGCGACCGCAACGTCGACGCCCCATTCGTCGTGCCGGAAGTCCTGAATCGCCAGCGACGAAATTGTGTCGACCAGCAGCAGCGCCGGATGACGCGCGCGGTCGATGGCGCGGCGCACGCCGGCGATGTCGCTGGCGACGCCGGTCGACGTTTCGCTTTGCAGAACCAGCACGGCCTTGATGGCGTGATTCTTGTCGGCGGCGAGCTTGGCTTCGAATTGCGCCGGATCGACCGGATGCCGCCAGTCGCCCGGAATCAGATCGACCTCGATGCCGTGGCGTTGCGCCAGGTTGCGCCACAGCGTCGCGAATTGCCCGGTTTCGAAGGCGAGAACCTTGTCGCCGGGCGACAGGGTGTTGAGGATCGCCGCTTCCCAGGCGCCGGTGCCCGACGACGGAAAGATCGCCACCGGACCGGAGCATTTGAACACGCGCTTCAGGCCGGCGACGACCGCTTTGGTGATGACCGGAAATTCCGGGCCGCGGTGGTCGATGAGCGGCTGATCCATCGCGCGCAAGACGCGATCCGGCAGGTTGGTCGGGCCGGGAATTTGCAGCAAATGCCGGCCGCTCCGAAACGCCATAATCAATGCTCCCGGTGGAAAAGAGGCGTGGAATTTGCCCGGATTCGCCCGGCAGCCGCAAGGCCCCGTTGTGCCGCGGCTGTTATGCACGCATGGGCCTGCCGCGCCGGATGGCAGCGCTTTCCCTTAGCTCGCCGCGGACCGTTTTTCGAGCACCGAGACTTCGGGATCGAGCCAGAACGCCCACACCGCCGCACCGAAGACCAGCAGGCATGCGGCGACGACGAACGGCGCCACCCACGAGCCGAGCTGGACCAGCAGGCCGAAGACCAGCGGCGACAGCGCGCCGCCGATATTGCCGGCCATGTTCATCACGCCCGACACGGTGCCGGAATATTTGCCGCCGACATGCATCGGCACGGCCCAGGACGGGCCGATGGTGCATTCGAGGAAGAACATCGCGCCGGTCAAGCAGGCGATGGCGGCATAGGCGTTGGTGGTCAGCGCCGCCGGCACAATGCACACCGCGCAGCCCAGCATGCCGATGATGGCGACGGTGCGATGCGCGAGCCTGGTGTTGCCGGTCTTGACCAACAGCCGGTCGACCGCCACGCCGCCGACCGTGTCGCCGACGACGCCCGCCCACAACGGCAGCGACGCGAAGATGCCGACTTTGATCAGCGTGAAATGGCGGAATTCGACGAGATAGGAGGGCAGCCAGCTAAGGAAGATCCACAGGCAATAGACGTAGGTGAAGTAGGCGCACATGATCGCCCACATGTTGGGCGAGCGGAACAGCGTCGCCCACGGCACGCTCGCCGTCTTCTCGATCTGCGGCGGCTTGATGTCGCCCTTGGCATCGACGCCGCGGATGTAGGCGAGTTCCTCCTTGCCGACCGATTCCTGTTCTTCCGGCAGGTTGCGGTACGTTGCGTACCACAGCACCGCCCAGAGAATGCCGACCGCGCCGCAGATGTAGAACACCCAGTGCCAGCCGAGCGTCGTCATGATCGCCACCACCACCGGCGGCGCGATGGCGGCGCCGAGACGGCTGGCGCTATGGGAGACGCCCTGCACCAGGCCGCGCTCCTGGCGCGGGAACCAGAGCTGCATCGAGCGGGTGGCGACCGGGAACGCGCCGCCTTCGCCGACGCCGAACAGGAAGCGCACCGCGATGAACGACGCCGCGCCGCTGGCGGCCGCGGTCAGCGCGGTCATCACCGACCAGTAGCCGACGATCGCCGTCAGCACGCGCCGCGGTCCGAACCGGTCGCCGAACCAGCCGCCCGGGATCTGGCAAAGCGCGTAGCTCCAGACGAAGGCGCTGAAGATGGCGCCCATCGTGACTTTGTCGAACCCGAATTCCTTGCTGATGACCGGTGCGACGGTGGAGATGTTGACCCGGTCGAGATAGGTGATGAGGTACATCAGGCTGATCAGGAAAAGCACATACCAACGGCTTTTCCCCGGTCGGCTACCGCGGCGGGCCATGGCGTTTCCCCC
>JAGXBG010000018.1 GCA_018971215.1 Alphaproteobacteria bacterium | reverse complement strand
ACCGCGTGACTGAGCGCGCGTTGTGACAAATCGGTGAACGGCGATCACCATACCGACGGAAAGCGTCCGTAGGTCGCAGCTAACGATTATTGGAGTCTGACCGAATGCCGGTTCGCATGCGTCGACGCGCGCGCCGGCAGTTTCAGATTTATGACGGCAGTCGGCCGCCGATGCGGGCGGTGATTTCGGTGGCGGTGCGCTTGACCATCGGACCGAGCTCGCCGATACGCTCCTCCGTCATGCGCACGACCGGTCCCGAGATCGAGATCGCGCCAACGACTTCGGCATGTTCGTTATAGACCGCGGCGCCGACGCAACGCAGGCCTTCGGCGCGCTCTTCATTGTCGACCGACCAGCCGCGCTTGCGCACGCGCGCGAGGTCGGCCAGCAACGCCTGCGGGTCGACGATCGTATGCTCGGTGAATTTCGGCATGCCGGTCCGAAGCAGCCGTTCGGTCGCGGCGTCATCCGGCAGCGCCGCCATGATGGCTTTGCCGATGCTCGACGCGTGCAGCAGGCTGCGCGAACCCGGACGATGGAACGCGCGCACCGATTGGTGGCTTTCGGCTTGCGAAATGAAGACGACATAACCTTCGTCTTCGATGCCCATGTTCACGGTTTCGCCGGTCGCTTCCATCAGCGTGCGCATGGCGCTGCGTCCGGCGTCGGCCAGCTTGCGGTTGCGCAGAAACGCGTTGCCGATGCGGAAGGCCTGAACGCCGATCAGATAGACGCCGTTCGCTTCGTCGCAATGGACAAAGCCGCTGGCCTTGAGCGTGGCGAGAATGCGATGCGCCGTCGACGGCGCGATGCCGGCGCGCTGCGCCAGGCTGGTCAGCGACAAGCCGTCGGCCTCGGCGATGACCGCCAGCAGCTTCAGCCCGCGTTCCAGTGCCTGGATCGAACCGCCGAGATGCGGCGCGAGCGATTGCAGCTCGGTCGGTGCCGCCGTCGTCGCCTGTTGTCGTCCCGCCATTACCCGATTCCTGCGGCCGGTTGCCGCATTGCCTGTGACGGAATCATGTCTCATTATTGCCGGATATGGCGGTTTTCGCAAGGGTAAGAGCCAAAAATAAAATATCACAGGAAATGGAAAACATTTCCATTGTGGGCGCCATAACGGCAATGTTATCCGGTATACCAGGGTTTGATTGAAGGGCGGGGCGATGGCGCGTACGGCGGAAAATCTGGCGAGTCGTGATTGGGGTGCCTTCTTCTCGGCCGGCCTCGGCGAGGCCGATCCGGAGGTCGCCGGCGCGGTCAATCGCGAGATCGGCCGTCAGCGCTTCGAGATCGAGCTGATCGCATCCGAGAACATTGTCAGCCGCGCGGTCCTCGAAGCGGCGGGCTCGCCGCTCACCAATAAGTACGCCGAAGGTTATCCCGGCCGGCGCTATTACGGCGGCTGCCAATATGTCGACGAAGCGGAGACGCTCGCGATCGAGCGCGCCAAGCGGCTCTTCGATTGCCGGTTCGTCAATGTCCAGCCGAGTTCGGGCAGCCAGGCCAACCAAGCGGTGTTGCTGGCGCTCGCCAAGCCGGGTGACACCATTCTCGGTCTGTCGCTCGCCGCTGGCGGCCATCTGACGCACGGCGCGCCGCCCAATCTGTCGGGCAAGTGGTTCCACGCCGTGCATTACGGCGTCCGCCGCGACGATCATCGCATCGACATGGACGAGGTCGCGCGGCTCGCGCGCGAGCACAAGCCGAAGATCATCATCACCGGCGGCTCGGCCTATCCGCGCACCATCGATTTCGCCGCGTTCCGCGCGGTGGCCGACGAAGTCGGCGCCTTCCTCATGGTCGACATGGCGCATTTCGCCGGCTTGGTCGCCGGCGGCGTGCATCCGAACCCGTTGGCGCACGCGCATGTCGTCACCACGACGACGCACAAGACGCTGCGCGGCCCGCGCGGCGGCATGGTGCTGACCAACGACGAAGCGATCGCCAAGAAGATCGATTCGGCGGTGTTCCCGGGCCTGCAAGGCGGTCCGCTGATGCACATCGTCGCCGCCAAGGCGGTGGCCTTCGGCGAAGCGCTGCGGCCGGCCTTCAAGGATTACGCCCGCTCGGTCATCGAGAATTGCCGCGCGATGGGCGAGGTGTTGCGCAGTGCTGGCTACGATCTGGTCTCCGGCGGCACCGACACGCACCTGATTCTCGTCGACCTGCGGCCGAAGAAGCTTACCGGCAACGTCGCCGAGAAGAGCCTCGGGCGCGCGCATATCACCTGCAATAAGAACGGCGTGCCGTTCGATCCGGAGAAGCCGATGGTGACGTCGGGCATCCGGCTCGGCGCCGCCGCGGGCACGACCCGTGGCTTCGGCGTCGCCGAATTCCGTGAAGTTGGCCGCATGATTGCCGAAGTGCTCGACGGCCTCGCCGCCAACGGCGAAGCCGGCAACACAACGCTCGAAACGCGCGTTAAAGAGCAGGCGATCAAGCTGTGCGAGCGGTTCCCGATTTACTGATCCAGCGAGACAGACGTTTTTCGCCGGCGATGGCCGCGCGGTGCAATTCAGGGAGGATGTAATGTCAGGTTTCCATGGTCTCTTTATTCCCGGTCCGACGAACCTGCCGTTCCGTGTCCGGCAGGCGATGGACGTGCCGCTCGAGGACCATCGCGCGCCGGACTTTCCGGCTTTCACGCTGCCGCTGTTTCAAGACCTGAAGAAGGTCTTCAAGACCGAAAAGGGCCAGGTCTTCGTATTCCCGAGCTCGGGCACCGGCGGCTGGGAATCGGCGATTGCCAACACGTTGTCGCCCGGCGACGGCGTGCTGGTTTCGGTCTTCGGCCAGTTCTCCCATCTGTGGGCGGATATGTGCCGACGGTTCGGCCTGGCGGTCGATGTCATCGACACCGAATGGGGCGAGGGCGCGCCGGCCGAGGAATATCAGCGCCGGCTCGAGGCCGACAAGGCGCACAAGATCAAGGCCGTTCTGGTTTGCCATAACGAGACCGCGACCGGCGTCACCAGCGACGTCGCCGCCGTCCGCAAGGCGCTCGACGCGGCGAAGCATCCGGCGCTGCTGTTCGTCGATGGCGTGAGCTCGATCGCCAGCATCGATTTCCGCATGGACGAATGGGGCGCCGACGTCGTCGTGTCGGGCTCGCAGAAGGGCTTCATGTTGCCGCCCGGCCTCGCCATCGTCGGCGTCAGCCAGAAGGCGCTCGAGGCGCACAAGACAGCGCGGCTGCCGCGCTGCTTCTTCGACTATTCCGACATGATCAAGACCAACAAGGACGGCTATTTCCCCTATACGCCGGCCACCACCTTGCTGCACGGCTTGCGCGCGTCGCTCGACATGCTGTTCGCCGAGGGCCTGGAGAACGTCTTCAAGCGCCATCGTCGGCTGGCCGACGCGGTGCGGCGCGGCGTCGCCGCTTGGGGTCTGACGCTCTGCGCCAAGGACCCGAAATGGTATTCGGACACGGTGTCAGCGGTGTGCGTGCCGAAGAACTTCAACAGCGACGACGTGATCAAGACCGCGTATCACCGGTATCAAGTATCGCTCGGCACCGGCCTGTCGAAGGTCGCCGGCCGCGTCTTCCGCATCGGCCATCTCGGCCACGTCAACGAAATCATGGTGCTGCAGGGACTTGCCGGCGCCGAGATGGCGCTGCGCGATGTCGGCGTTCCGGTCGAAGCGGGCTCGGGCGTTGGCGCGGCGGAGGAACATATCCGGGCGACTGCGCCGAAGCTCAAATTGGGCAAAGTCGCCTGAGATCCGAGCCAGAGGGGCGGTAATGCGGATCTGCATCTACGGTGCGGGCGCCATCGGCGGCTATCTCGCCGCCGGCCTGAGCACGGTCGAGGGCGTCGAGCTGTCGCTCGTCGCGCGCGGCCCGCATCTCGCAAAGATTCAGCAGTCGGGATTGAAGCTGCTGATCAACGGTGAAGAGCGGGTCTGCCACCCGATCGCCACCAACGATCCCGCGACGCTTGGGCCGCAGGATTACATCATCATCGGCCTCAAGGCACATCAGGCGTGGGAGACGGCCGAACAGACGCGCGTGCTCTTCGGCAAAGACACCGCCGTGGTGACCTGCCAGAACGGCGTGCCCTGGTGGTACGGCTACGGCCTTCCGGGCTTCGCAGACATGCGGCTGCACAGCGTCGATCCCGACAATCGGCAGTGGAACGCCATTGGACCGGAACGCGCCATCGGTTGCGTCGTCTATCCGGCGACCGACATCGTCAGCCCCGGAATCGTGCGCCACACCTACGGCGACAAATTCTCGCTCGGCGAGCCCGACGGCAGCAAATCCGAGCGCTGCCGCAAGCTCTCGGAAGCGCTCGAAGCCGGCGGATTCGATGCGCCGGTGCTCGACGATGTCCGCAGCGAGATCTGGCTCAAGCTGTGGGGCAATTTGTGCTTCAACCCGATCAGCGCCTTGACCCGTGCGACGCTCGATATCGTCGCCACCCAGCCCGATTTGCGCGCCCTGTCCGTGAAGATGATGACCGAGGCGCAAGCGATCGCGACCCGGTTCGGCGCGTCGTTCCGCGTCGATATCGAAAAGCGGATCAACGGCGCGGCGCGCGTCGGCGCTCATCGCACCTCGATGTTGCAGGATCTCGAAGGCGGTCGGCCGCTCGAAATCGACGCGCTGCTGACCGCGGTTCAGGAGATGGGCCGCCTGGTCGACGTCGAGACACCTTATATTGATGTCGTGCTGGGCCTGGTGCAGCAGCTCGGCCGCTCGCTGGCGATCTACCCCGCCTTCCGCCCGCCCGCGGCCGAGGTTGCACAACCCCCCCTAATGGTCGGAACATAGGGGGATGCCGCCCGACACCGCGTCTAAGTCGCCGCCGACCATCGTCTTTCTCGACCGTAACACGATGGGACCGGCTGTCCGCGTGAACCGGCCGCGTTTCGATCACGAATGGATCGAATACAGCGCCAGCACGGCCGACCAAGTCGCCGAGCGCTTGGCCCGCGCCACGATCGCGGTCACCAACAAGGCGCCGATCCGCGCCAACGATCTCGCCAAGCTGCCGAAGCTGAAGATGATCGCCATTGCGGCCACCGGCTACGATGTCGTCGACGTCGCCGCGTGCCGCGAACGCGGCATCATCGTCTCCAACGTCCGCGGTTACGCGATCAACACGGTGGCCGAACACGCCTTCGCGCTCATCCTGGCGCTGCGGCGCGGCATCGTCGGCTTCCGACAGGACGTCATCAACGGCGAGTGGCAGAAGGCGGGCCAGTTCTGCTTCTTCAACCATCCGATCCATGAACTCGCCGGCAGCACGCTCGGCATCATGGGTGAAGGCATCATCGGCCAGTCGGTCGCGCGTCTCGCTCAGGCCTTCGGCATGAAGACGCTGTTCGCCGCGCACAAAGGTGTCCAGGGGCTGGGGCCGCTCTACACGCCCTTCGACGAGGTGCTCGCGACCAGCGACATCATCACCTTGCACTGCCCGCTGATGCCGAATACGCGCAACATGCTCGGCATGGCGGAATTCCGCAAAATGAAAAAGCGGCCGCTGCTGGTCAACACGGCGCGCGGCGGCTTGGTGGTCGAAGCCGACGTCGTGCAGGCGTTGGACGAAGGTCTGCTGTCGGGCATCGGGTTCGATTGCCTGACGTCGGAGCCGCCGCGGCCGGATCATCCTTTCAACGCGATCCTCGGCCGGCCGAACGTCATCGTGACGCCGCACGTCAGCTGGGCCAGCGACGAGGCGATGCAGGTGCTGTGGAATCAGGTCGTGAGCCATATCGAGAATTTCCACGCGGGCCAGCCGTCCAACGTCGTTGCGGTTTGAGCGGCCGATGAAGGAGCGCTAAAAAGCCGAAGACGACGCCGGGAAGGAGCACGCATGCAGCTGCACGAATTCCAAGCCAAGGATCTCCTGCGTCGTTATCGGGTCGATACTCCTCCGGGCCAAATCGCGCTGACGCCCGACGAAGCCGCCGCCGCGGCACGCCAAATCGGATTGGATTCTCTCTTCGTCAAGGCGCAGATCCTTGCCGGCAGTCGCGCCGCCGCGGGTGGCGTACGCGCGGTGCGCTCGCCGTCCGGTGCCCGCGCCGCCGCTGCCGAATTGCTCGGCCGCAAGCTGGTGACGTCGCAGACCGGGCCGGCCGGTCAGGTCGTGAAGCGCGTGCTGGTCGAGGCCGGCATCGTCGCCGCACAGGAATTCTACGTGGCGTTGCGCGTCGATCCGGCCGTCGGCGCCATCACCGCGATTGCCGGCGCCCATCGGTCCGACATCGAGCAGCATCTGGTCGCGGGGGCGCCGGATTTTCCGACGGTGGCGTTGAACATCGCCGGCGAGCGCCGGCCGGGCGACATCGCCGATTTTTGCCGTAAGCTCGGGCTGGCGAGCGACATTGCGGATAAATTCGGCGCGCTGATCGGCCGGCTGCATCGTGCCTTCGTCGAGCTCGACGCCTCACTGATCGAGATCAACCCGCTCATTCGGACAGCAGCCGGTGAATTCATTGCGGCGGACGCCAAGATCACGATCGACGACAACGCGATCTTCCGTCATTCAGAAACCGCCCAGTTGCGGAGTGAAGACGATGTCGACCTGATCCAGCTTCAGGCCCAGCGCCATCAGATCAACTATGTGCAGATGGACGGCAACATCGGCATCGTCGTGAATGGCGCTGGATTGGGCCTGGCGACGCTCGATTTGGTCCAAGCGGCGGGCGGTGTGCCGGCGAATTTCATGGATATCCGCACCACCGCAAAAAGCCTTGATATCGCGCATGGTGTCGGCATGATCCTCGACAATCCACGCGCCAAGGTCCTGCTGGTCAACGTCTATGGTGGCGGCATGCAGGCCTGCGACACGGTGGTCGATGGCCTGGCCATCGCGTTCCGCAAGAGCGGACGCGTCATGCCGATGGTGCTGCGCATCACCGGCAACAACGAGAATTTCGCCCGGATGCGGCTCGCTAACTTCAACCTGCCGAAAACCGAATGCGCCGACATGTGGCAGGCGGCGACGCGCGCGGTGGCGATCGCGCAAGGGAGGGCTTGATGCCGGCCCTGGTCGACAAAGAGACGCGGCTACTGTGCCAGGGCATGACCGGCTGGGCCGGCACCTATCACACCGACCGCATGATCCAATACGGGACCGCCGTCGTCGCCGGCGTCACGCCCGGCAAAGGCGGCACCACCCATATCGGCGTGCCGGTGTTCAACGGCGTCGCCGAGGCCAAAAGTGCGACCGGCGCCAACGCCAGCATCGTCTTCGTGCCGCCGGCGAACGCCGGCCGCGCGATGCTCGAAGCGATCGAGGCCGAAATGCCGCTGGTTGTCGTCGTCACCGAGCGCGTGCCGGTGCTCGACATGGTGCGCGTCCGCGAGGCGCTGGTCGGCTCGCGGACGCGGCTCATCGGGCCAAACTCGCAGGGCATCTTGGCGCCTGAAATCTGCAAGATTGGCGTCATGGCGACGGACCGCGCCCGCCGCGGCCCGATCGGCGTCGCCTCGCGGTCGGCGTCGCTGACCAGCGAGGTTGTCAGCCAACTCACCGCCGCCGGCCTGGGCCAATCGACGACGGTCGGCATCGGCGGCGATCCTGTCCATGGTATCGGCTTCGCCGAATGTCTCGATCTCTTCTTCAAGGACCCCGATACCGAAGGCGTGGTTCTGATCGGCGAGATCGGCGGCGCCGAGGAGCAGGAAGCGGCGCGTTACATCCGCGAGGCCGGCCTGAAAAAGCCGGTGGTTGCCTTGATCGTCGGCCGCGCGGTACCAGCACAGTGCCGGATGGGTCATGCTGGCGCCTTGACCGCGCGGCCATCCGACGATGCCGACAGCAAGATCAAGGCGTTGCAGGACGTCGGCGTCGTCATCGCGGCGAGCGCGCATCTGGTTGGTACGGCGATGTCCGAGGCCTTCGCGCGGCGCGCCGCGTAACCTGGGTGGCACCGAGTTTCGACACCGACCAATTCGCGCGCGATCTCGCGCGTGACGCCGCCGATGCGATCGTTTACGCCGATGCCGCAGGCGTCATCCAATTTTGGAACACCGGCGCGACCCGCGTCTTTGGATTCGACGCTGCCGAGGCGATCGGGCGGTCGCTCGACATCATCATTCCGGCCAATCTGCGCCAGCGTCACTGGGACGGATATAATGCAACGATGCAGACCGGCCGTACGCGCTATGGCGCCGGTGATCTGCTCGCGGTGCCGGCCTTGCGCAAGGACGGCGCCCGCATCTCGGTCGAGTTCACGATCGTACCGTTCCACGACGCCGCCGGTCGCATGGTCGGCATCGCCGCGATCCTGCGCGACGTCACCAAGCGCTTCGAGGAAATGAAAGCGCTGCGCGCGCAGCTTCGCCAAGCCGGTTCCGGCGCCAAAAGCGCCTAAAACGCGGCTTTCGGCGGCCGGGTGCCCGGCGGACGAAACCCGGCCTAAAGCGTTGCTTTCGGTCGTGGCCTGCGGATAAATACCCGGACGACAGCACCAAACGGCCGGCGCAAGCCGGGCCGCCACCATAAACAAAAATTCATGGAGGGAGAGCGCATCGTGGCCCAACACAAGAAAAATCGCGTTTCACGCCGCCGCGTCCTGCAAGGCGCGGCCGCGGCCGCCGGTACTTTGCCGCTGATTCGCGCGCCGTATGCATTCGCGGCCGATGAAACGATCGGCAACTGGCCGGCAGGCGCCAAGGGATCCAGCGTTTTCATTGGCGTTTCGACGCCGCTGACGGGGCCCTACTCGGCCGACGGCGAGGACAACCTGAAGGGCTATCAGCTTGCCTTCGAACATCTCAACGAAGGCGCCGGCTTGGTTCCCCATGTGCCGAGCCTCGCGGGTAAGAAGGGCGTGTTGGGCAAGAAGATCGTCTACAAGAACGGCGATACCCAGACCAACCCCAACGTCGCCGTTCAGCTCCAGACTGAGTACATCACGCAAGACAAGGCGATTATGATCACCGGCTGTCTCGCGAGCAACGAAGCAATCGCGCTCGAAAAGCTCGCACAGCGCTACCGGGTGCTGAACATGGTCGGATGCAGCGGCGCCAACGAGACCACCGGCGTCGATTGCCAGAAATACGCCTTCCGCTCGCAACCTTCGGCCTACATGGCGGCCAGGGCGCTGGCACCCGTGCTTGGCAAGGTCATCGGCAAGAACAAGAAGGCGATCTACCTCGTGCCCGACTATGCCTATGGGCACTCGGTCGAACAATCGACCGGCGAATTCACTGAGAAGTTGCTCGGCTGGAAGTCGCTCGGCTCGCAGGTCTACCCGTTCGCGAAGACGAGCGACTACAGCTCGTACCTGCTCAACATCGCCAACAGCGGCGCCGACGTCTTCGTCAACGTCGCGTTTGGCGGCGAAGCGGTCGCGTCGTGCAAGCAGGCGAAGCAATTCGGCATTCTCGACAAAATGAAAATGGTTGTGCCGAACATCTCCGCCTTCCAGGGCAAGGAGCTCGGCCCCGAAATCATGGGCGGCGTCTACGGCACCATGGATTTCTGGTGGACCCTTTCCGAGACCAACCCCTTGGCCAAGATCTTTGTCGATACGTTCTACGCGAAGTTCAAGTATCGGCCGAGTTGGCCGGCGCACATCGCCTATACGCAGACGATGGTGTGGGCAGACGCGGTGACCCGCGCCAAGACCTTCGATCCGCGCAAGGTGATCGCCGCACTCGAGGCCGGCCACAAGCTGCAGATGCCGCTGGGCGAAGTCTGGTACCGCAAAGAAGATCATCAGCAGGTGCGTGCGGTGCCGGTCGTCGTCGGCAAGACCAAGGCCGAGATGCGCAACGACGACGATTTATTCAAAATCGTCGGCCTGACGCCCGGACCGGAGGTCATGCCACCGGATTTCCTTGGCTGCAAGATGCCGACGAACGCCTGACGCGCCTGTCGGTTGATTAGTGACCGTGCGGGAGGAGGGCGACCCTGATTAGCTGGCCGCTGTTCTTCTCGCAGGTGTTCAACGGGCTCACGCTCGGCGCGCTGTTGGTGCTCGTCGCCATGGGGCTGACGATCATCTTCGGCACGCTGGGCGTGGTCAATTTCGCCCACGGTGCGCTCTATGCCGTCGGCGCCTATGCCGGTTTTGTCACGTACGAATATACCGGCTCGTTCGTCGCCGCGATGGCGGCCGGCGCGATATTTCTTCTTGTCGTCGGGGTCGTCATCGAGCGCGGGCTCATCCGGCTCTATTACCAGCGACCACCGGAAGACCAGATTCTCGTTACCTTCGGCATCACCATCGTGCTCGTCGAAGCCATTCGCGCGGTCTTCGGCGGTCTCGCGCGCAACATTCCGGCGCCGTCCTGGGCGGCGGGTATCGTCAATCTGCGCGTCACGCTCTATCCGACCTATCGTATCGACGTGCTAGCGATCGTCGGGGTGTCCCTGGTCCTGCTCTATCTCGTTCTTTACCGCACGCGGCTTGGCCTGATCGTGCGCGCCGGGATCGAAGACCAGCTCATGGTCAACATCCTCGGTATCAATGTCACGCGCACCTTTCTCACCGTGTTCGGCTTGGGTGCGATGGCGGCGGGTTTCGCCGGCGTCATCAACGCACCGATCGTCACCGTCACACCGGACATGGGTGCCGACATCCTGGTGCAGTCCTTTGTCGTCGTCGTCATCGGCGGTGTCGGATCGTTCTGGGGCGCCGTCGTCGGCGGGCTGATCGCCGGCGAAATCCTCAGCCTGACAGCAATGATCCAGCCCGCTTATTCCCAGGTCATGTTGTTCGCGGTGATGGCGCTGGTGCTCATCCTTAGGCCGCAGGGTCTGTTCGGGGTCGAGGGCCGGCAATGACCGCGCTCGCCGCGCGCCCGGCCGCGTTGGCCAGGCGCTTCGCGCCCGAGATCGCGCTCATCGGTGTCCTTGCCGTGTTGCCGGCGATCCTGCCCCATATCGGGGGCACCTACGACATTGCCAACCGCATTCTCGACTGGGGCCTGTTCGGCCTCGGCTTCGATCTGCTATTCGGCTTCACCGGTCTGCTATCGTTCGGGCAAGCGGCGTTTTACGGCGCCGGCGGATTCGTCGCGGCTTACGTTCTCATCGCGCCATTCACCAACAACGCGGTCGTGGCTCTCATCGCCGGTACAATCGCGGCCGCGATTTTCGGCGTGGTCATCGGCTATCTGTCGCTGCGCCGCACCGGAATCTATTTCGCCATGCTGACGCTCGCCTTCGGCGAGATGTTCTTCTTTCTCGACATCTCGCCGCTGGCGCAATGGACCGGCGGCGAAAATGGCGTCGCCGGCGTGCCGGAACCGCACCTCGGGTTCGGGATTTTCAGCATCGACATCAACGATCCCAGCGGCCTTTACTGGCTGCTCGTCGTGATCTTCGTCGTTGGCTTTTGGTTCGCGCGTCGCATCGTTGCCTCGCCGTTCGGCGCCGTCTTGCGCGCGATCCGCGAGAATGGCGCCCGCGTCGCCGCGGTCGGCCACGACGTGCCGAAATACAAGCTCACCGTCTTCGTCATCGCCGCCGCCTATGCGGGGCTCGCCGGCGGTCTGCTGGGGCTGCTACAGGGCTACATGCCGCCCGACGCGTTCTATCTCGACACCTCGGGACAGCTGGTGGTGCAGACCATCATCGGCGGCGCCGGAACGCTGATCGGGCCGCTTGTCGGCGCGGCCGTCTGGCTTTACCTCTACACGCTGTTGCAGAACATTGCCGGCATCGGCGCGCTGTGGAAGATGATCCTCGGCATCATCTTCGTGCTGTTGGTGACGATTTTCCGCCGTGGCCTCTGCGGTGGCGCGGTCGTGTTGTGGCGACGGCTGTTCGCACGACCAGCGCCGGTGTCGGCTTCCGTCGCCGCCAGCGTCGAGCCGACGCGTGCTGCTCCCGAGCCGCGGCGCTCGGCGCAACGACCGCCACCGACCGGTCCGGTCGTGCTGGCGACACGCAATCTCACCAAGCGGTACGGCGGTTTGACCGCGGTCGACGATGTTTCGTTCGAACTCCGTGAAGGCGAGATCCGCGCGGTGATCGGTCCCAACGGCGCCGGCAAGTCGACGTTCTTCAACATGCTGGCGAACGTCATCCCGCCCACCTCGGGCACGATCGAATTCAAGGGCGACAACATTACCGGCCTGGGCGCGACGCTGGTCTGTCAGCGCGGCATCTCGAAGAGCTTCCAGATCAACCAGATCTTTCCGAGCCTGACCGTGCGCGACAATTTGCGGATCGCCGTGCTGGCGCGTGCCTACGGCAAATTCCGCCCGGCGATGCTGCGCGCGGTTGATCGCGACGGCACCATCAACGCCGGGATCGAGGCGGCCGCCGCGTCGGTGCAGCTCGCCGAACGCCTCGACACGCCGGCGGCCGAGCTCGCATATGGCGAGAAACGGCGCCTCGAGATCGGCCTCGCCTTGGCGACGCGGCCACAGATTCTCCTGCTCGACGAGCCGACCGCGGGCATGAGCCCGGCCGAGCGCGTCGACACCGTGCGCCTGCTGCGACGCATCGCTTCGGGCGTCACCATCGTCATCGTCGAGCACGACATGGACGTGGTCTTCGGTCTCGCCGACCGTATCACCGTCTTGTTCAACGGCCACAAAATCGCCGAGGATACGCCGGACGCCATTCAGGCCAATCCCGACGTGCGCGCAGCCTATCTCGGAAGCCAGGCGGCCCATGAGCCTGCTTGAAGTCGACGCGATCAACACCTTCTACGGCGAGGCGCATGCGCTGTTCGATGTCTCGATGCGGATCGAACCGCACGAGGTGGTGGCGCTGCTCGGCCGCAACGGCGCCGGCAAGACGACGACGCTGAAGACGATGATGGGCGTGATGGCGCCCAAATCCGGCGCCATCCGCTTCAACGGCGCGCCGATCGGCGGCCTGCCGCCTTACAAGATCGCGCGCCTCGGCTTGCAGCTCGTACCCGAAGAGCGGCGCATCATCGGCGGGTTGACCGTCGAGGAGAACATCGTCCTCGCCGGCCTGAGCGAACCCAAGCCGTGGCCGCCGCAGCGCGTCTACGACATGTTTCCGCGCCTCGGCGAGCGGCGCCGCAGCCGCGGCCGCGAATTGTCGGGCGGCGAGCAGCAGATGCTGGCGATCGCCCGCGCGCTGGTGCGCGAACCGCAGCTCATTCTGCTCGACGAGCCGTTCGAGGGCCTGGCGCCGCTGATCGTCCAGGATCTGCTGGGAATTTGCCGCCGGCTCGCCGACGAGGGCCGCACCATCGTCATCGTCGAACAGAACGTCGAGGCGGCGCTGTCGCTGGCGCAGCGCTGCTACATCCTGAACAACGGCCACGTGGTCTACGAAGGGACGCCGGGCGATCTGCGCGGCGATCCCGATTTCATGCATCGGCATCTCGGGATTTAGGCACATGCGCCGGCTTGCGGCTGAAGCGGTGGTGATTGGCGGCGGTGCAGCCGGCACCTTCGCCGCGCTCGAGCTGCGCCGGCGCGGCGTCAAGCCGCTAATCCTGTGCAAGGGCCTCGTCGGCAAGAGCGGCGCGTCGATCTTCGCCGGCAATCTGGTGGTGCCGGGGCGATTGCTGGGCAACACGGAGCAGCAGGCACGAGACACCGCCGAATTCCTGATCCGGATGCACAACCACTTCCTGATCGACCAGCATTACGCGCGCGCCGCCGGCGAATGGATCGAACGCGAATATTATCCCGAGCTCGAGCGCGCCGGCCTCTATCTGCGGCGCGACAAGCGCGGCGCCATCGTCACCAACGACGGACCGGTGCGCTGTATGGCGGCGCATTCGCAAGGCGAATCCGGTGTGCTGTTCATGGATCTGCGCCGCAAGCAGGTACTCCAGGCGGGTATTCCCTGGCTCGAGGAAACCGCCGTGACGGCGCTGCTGACTGGCGCCGGCGGCGCCATCGCCGGCGTCATGGCGCTCGATCTCGCTCGCGGCGAAGTTGTGGCGATCGAAAGCCGCGCGGTGATTCTCGCCACCGGCTATGCCGACCGGTTCTATCCGCGCTCGACCGCGACGCGCGAGATGTCGGCCGACGGCATCGCCATGGCGTGGCGCGCCGGCGTCGAGCTGATGAATCTCGAAATCCAATGGTGGCACACGAGCGACGTGCGTTTTCCGCTGAGCTGGCAACGGACCCAGGTTTATCCCAATCCGATCATCGGCTCGTCGCATGCGGCGCGACTTTATAACGGCGACGGCGAAATGTTCTTCGATCAGGAAGCCGACGCGCCGGTCGCGATGGGGCCGTACACGATCCAGCTCAAGCGCCTAGCGAAGCAGGTGCTCGCCGGCAAGGCGCGCTTCGACGGCGGTTATTACAGCGGCTTCACCCATGTCGCACCCGGCGCCGTCACGGCCTATACCGATTATGCCAAGGCCTTCGCCGCGCTCGGCAAATCGGTGGCCGCCGACACGCTGGAAACCGCGTGCTCGGCGCATTACCGCCAGGGCGGCATTGTGGTCGATCCCGCGACCATGGCGACGCGCGTGCCCGGCCTCTATGTCGCGGGCGGCGTCGGCGGTCACAGCAACGGCCTAATCGCGCCGGTCACTTACGACGGTATGCTGGCGGCGGAGACGGTGGCGAACGATCTGCCGCGACTCAAGCTGGTGGCGCTGCCCGAGGACAAGGCCACGGCGGAAGAAGCGCGGCTGTTGGGGTTGCGCCGTCCGTTGTCTGGCAATGGCGTGACGCCAGCGCAGGTCAAGCGGAGGCTGCGGGCGCTGATGGGCGAGAAGATGGGTTTCTTCAAGGACGCCGCCGGCATGGCGGCGGCGCTGGCGGAGGTCACGCGGCTGCGCGACGAACTGCTGCCGGCGATGGGTCTCACGAACGTGACGCCGCGGCTCAACTACGCCTGGCTCGACGCCATCGACGTCGCCAATATGCTCGAAGTCGCGGCGCTCACCATCCGCGGCGCGCTCCATCGCACCGAGAGCCGTGGTCCGTTCTATCGCACCGATTTTCCCGACATGGACAACGAGAACTGGCTGGTCAAGAACATCCTGACGCCGACGCCGAACGGCGCCGTCGATTTCCGCACGGAACCTTATGACCTTCCGTTCTTCAAACCGGATTTCGTTCGGCGGCCCAGTCTCGAGTTGGATTGGTAATGGCCGAGCGTCCGCAGATTCCGGCTGGCGCGCGCAATCTCGGCCGCGACGATACCGGCGACAGCCCGGCGGCGCGGCTCGCGCGACTCCGGGACGGCGATACGGTTACGGCACGGATTTCTCGTTTCGATCCCACCACCGATACGGCGCCGCATTTCGAGACTTATCGCGTGCCTTACACCAAGTGGATGCGCGTCCTCGAAGTGTTGACCCATGTCAGCGAAGAGCTTGGCGGTGACTTGGCGCATCGCTGGTTCTGCGCCAACCGGATGTGCGGCACCTGCGCCGTGCGCGTCAACGGACGCGAAGTACTGGCGTGCTGGGAGCCGGTCGAGCCCGAGATGACCATCGAGCCGCTGCGTAACGCACCGGTCGTGCGCGACCTGGTGATCGACCGGTCGGGCTACGAGCAGCGGGTGCTGGGATTGACGCCGTGGCTCGAACGCCGCGAGCCCTATCGCGGTTTTCCCGAACCGTTGACCCATCCGGCGATGGCTGCGGCGGACAAGGCGCTCGATTGCATTTCCTGCATGTGTTGCTTCTCCGCCTGTCCAGTCGTCGGCCTCGGCGATGAGACAAACTTTGCCGGTCCGGCGCCGTTGGTGCAGCTGGCGCGCGTCGCGCTCGATCCGCGTGACGGCATCGATCGCGGCCGTATCGCGCTCGAACGCGGCGCGGTGTTCGATTGCGTCTCCTGTTACAAGTGTGAGGAGGTCTGCCCGGTGTCGATCCCGATCGTCACCGGCGCGATCGAGCCGTTGAAGGCGCTTGCCTTCAAGAGTCTGCCGCGCAAAAGCCGGCATGCGCGGGTTTTTCTCGCCATCGTCCGGTCGCGTGGCCGTATCGATCCTTCGGCGCTGATCCTGGGCGTCCAGCGCCTGGCGGCGTTGCGGCATCCGTTGCGCATTCTCAAGCTTTGGCGGCGCGGCAAGATCGATCCGTTGAAGACCCTGTTCGGCTTTCGCTTGCCGGACATCAAACAGGTCCGCCAGGTCTTTGCGGCGGTGCGCGGAGAACCGCGATGAGGTTCGCCTATTACCCCGGCTGTTCGGCGCAAAGCACCTGCAAGGAGCTGAACGCGGCGACGCACGTTGTCGCGGCGAAACTGGGCCTCGAGCTCATCGAGCTGCCGTCGGCGGGCTGCACTGGCAGCCGCGAGCTGCGTGCCATCGACCCGGATCTGTTTCTCGCATTGAACGCACGCCTGCTCGCGCTGGCCGAGGCCAACGGTCTGCCGCTGATGACCGTCTGCAACACCTGCACGCTCAATTTCCTCGACGTGAACAAGATCCTGGGCGAGGAGCCCGAACGCCTCGCGGCGGTCAACGCCATCCTCGCCAAGCAGGGATTGCACTACCGCGGCACCACGCGCGTCAGCCATTTCCTCTGGGTTCTGCTCGAGGATGTCGGCGAGGCGCGGTTGCGTGAGCTGGTGGTGCGGCAGCTTACCGGCCTGCGCGTTGCCGCATTTTACGGCTGCCACATCACCCGCCCGCCGGCACATTTCGGCTTCGTCGATTCGCGCAACGCCCGCTCGATCGAGCGCATCAACGCCATCCTCGGTTGCGAATCGATCGACTATAGCGGCCGCACCGAATGCTGCGGCTTTCACACCGCGGCGCACGAAGAGAAAATCGCCATCAAGCTCACCGGCCGGCACATCAAGTCGGCTAAGGACAATGGCGCAGGCGCCATCGTCACGCCATGCCCGCTGTGCCACACCGTGCTCGACACGTTCCAGGATCAAATGGAACGCGACCTTGGGTCCGAACTCGGCATGCCGATCCTGCATTTGCCGCAGCTCGTCGGGCTCGCCATCGGCGTCGCCCCGGCGCAGCTCGGCGTCGAGCACCACATGGTGCCGGTCGATTTGAATCTCGGTTGAAAAAGGCGCGGATCAGGGCGCGCTAGGGCAGCGGCGTGAGGCGCCAGCCGTGGGCGATCATGCAGTTCACCGGCGAACGCGTGGTGTCCGGTACGTCGATGGTCGCGGATTTCACCGAATCGTCGGCATGGGTGGATGTCATGCTGCCGGCCGTGCCGAGCGGGTAACCGGACGTCGTCGGCGTTGGCAGGTAGGGCCGCGGGATGGTGGGCGGCTGATCGATCTGTGCCATCGCCGGTCCACGGTAGCCGCAGGTCTGAATGTCGCTTTGCAAGGCCGCATTATCGCCGCCAGGCTTGGCCCAGACGACCTGCGTCGTGTGGCAGGCGGCCAATACCGAGGCCAGCGCAGTCAGCGCCACCGCGCCTGCCGTCCATCGTGCGGCGCGGATCAATGTACGGCCTTTGGCACGGCCTGGTGCCGCTTGGCGCGAGCTCCTGCCAGGGCGCCGATCAGCTGTCTGGTCAGAGGCCGCGTCAGGGTCGTGGCGAATTTGCGGCACGGCGGCACGTCGATCGAAACCGGCAGCCGATCATCCGCCGCAATATAACGAACGTAATAGGTCGGCGCCGACGCTTGCACGCTCATGCCGCAATACTCTGACGGCTCGTCCCGCCGTCGTCCAGGGTTTGTCGGGTTGGTGCGATTTCGTCGAAGCGACGCCCCCGGAACCACACCAAGACGTGAACCGCGGTGGTCGGAACCGCAGCTATTGTCCTCGCGTTGACGTGCGGTGCGTTCGCATTTTTCATCTCGAGGGGTTTCCATGAATTCCGCATTGGGGCCGGTTGCGCTGGTCGGGCGCATCCTGTTGGCGTTTGTTTTCGTGTCGGCCGGATACAACAAACTTTGGGCCATCGCGGCCACGGCATCTTACATGGCGAGCCACGGCGTTCCGCTGTCGGGTGTTCTGGTTTACGGCGCGATCGTGGTCGAACTCGTCGGCGGGCTGATGTTGATGGCCGGCCTCTATGTCCGTTGGGTGGCCAGCATCATGGGCCTCTATACGGTGGCGCTCGCGTTCATTTTTCACGCCTATTGGGCGGTACCAGCTGCCGCGATGCGCGCGCAGCACGCGGTCTTCTTCGAGCATCTGTCGATTGTGGGTGGCATGTTCATGGTCGCGGCGCTCGGCGCCGGATCGCTCAGCCTCGATGCCTGGCGGCGGCGCGACGACATCGACTAGCGTCGCGCGCCCCTGGCGTGCGGCGCGTTGCTGGCGCAGTTGATCGCGCCAGCGGCCCAATCAGGCTGTGGCCGCGAGTTCCCGGACCGTGCCCGTCGCTTGCGGCCAGGATAGGGCGCCCGACCGGAGGTATCCGCCCGGCCGTCGGACGGGCGCGAGAGACAGCGCGGGACGTTAAAATGCCAGTCGGCCGCTCGCTCGGGAGTGGAATTACTAATAATTGAGACAATCGCCGATGGCAGCAGGCGCTGGAGTCGTGTGCAGGCCGCGTGCGGCGCGATGAAACCAAGCGCTTGATCTACAGTTGTATTTCGGCAAACGCGGTTCTAAAACGATGTGCCAAAATTACTATACCGGGGGCGAATAGTGCAGGAAAAAACTAAACGCAAGGTTGGCGCCAAGCGCATGTGGATCCGGCGTTGGCGTCAAGCCGGGCGGATTTCGGCGAGCGAGGCGAAGACGTTCGAGAAACATCTCGAGCGGACGGGAACGCTGCTCAAGCCGAAGACGCCGGCGCCCAGCAGCGTCGGTGGCGTGCGCAAGGCGTCGGCGACAGCGGAGCTTTACGGCAAGGCCTTGGCGCCCGTAATCCCGACCGGACCTGTGGTAACCATCCAGTACGACCCGTCGCGGTTCCGCGTCGAATTCACCGCCATTCGCCGTGGCCGCCGGCAGAAGACGAAAACTGCGCACGGTTGACCCGTCCAATCGTCATGAACCACAACCGATAACCTCTCATATTTGGAGATATACCCATGGCTAGCACCAAGTCGAAAGCCAGTACGGTGACCTTGCGGCAGCTGTCGGCGCAACTCGCTGACCGTCATGAGCTCACGAAGAAGCAGACCGCGGAAGTCCTCGAGGGCCTTGTCGGCCTCATCCGGGCGAACCTGAAGAAAGGTGTCCGCATCCGCATCGGCGGTCTCGGCATTCTCCGCGTGCGCAATCGTCCGGCGCGCATGGGCCGCAATCCGAAAACCGGCGAGCCGATCCAGATCAAGGCGAGCAAGAAGGTCGCCTTCCGCGCCGCAAAGGATCTCAAGGAAGCGATCTAACGAGCGGCATGGCGTGCGCCACTCAATTGCGCGCGCCGATGTTTCGGGATCCTAGACCGGCACCAGGCACGCGTACGGCGACCGCGTCGTGTCGTCGTCGCGTATTGGCCGATAGCTGACGCCGATTAACGGGCGATTAACCCTGCGTATGGTTTTGTCGTGGCAGAAAGGCCAACCCGATGTCGTTCCGCATCACCGCCGATTTCGCCGAGAGCCGTGCCCGTCAACGCGTAAGCTCGTACGACTTCATCAGGCTCATGGTGTGGGTAGCGGTTGCCGCGGTGCCGTGGATCGGCATCGCCTTTATCGCCTCGCACCTGGGCCGCTAGGCCGCGCCAATCCGCCCAGCCGGCAACGGCCGACGGTTCACACCACGGTGATCTGCCGTCGCAGACCTGCAGCGAACAGCGTCTTCGGAATCATGACGTGCACGCCGCGCACGATGTCGACGACCTGGGTCACGCGGAAGCTCGCCGCGATGCTGCACAAGGCATAGGCATCAAGCTCGGTAAGCTTGGCGCGCTCCGCCAAGAACTTGATGGCGTTGCGCGCCGCCAGCGTCATGGCGGTGTTAAGGTCCTTGTCGAGGCCCAACGTGATCCAGTGCGTATGGGTCTCGGCGATCGGCCAGGCGAAATGCTTCTGCTTGTGCAGAATGACCTGGATGCGCATGTCCTTCATGCGCGTCTCGAGCGCCGAGAGGTTGATCTCCCCGTCGCCCTGCACGGCGTGGGAATCGCCCGTGAAGATGAGCGCGCCCGGCTTCCAAACCGGAATGAAGAGCGTCGAACCTTCGGCCAGCTCGTTCAGGTCCAGGTTGCCGGCATGCGGGCCAGGCGGCACCGAGCTGGTGACCCCGGGCGTGAGCGGCGGGTAATAACCGTCGGGCGGCGCGACGCCGAGCGTGCCCTGGAAAGGCTTGAGCGGAACAGTAATATCGGAAGAAAACTTTCCTTTCATGGTGTGCAGATCGAGGTCGAGGTACTTCACTTGGCCTTGTGGGAAATCCTGCGGCAGCAATCCGGTGCCAAGCGGGCCCGGATTGTTGAAGACTGCGCCCCATGTATAGGTCTCGAGCTTGCGGTAACGGATTTCGAGCAGGTCGCCGGGCTCGGCGTCCTTGACCGCGATCGGGCCGATGATGGTGTGCGGTCCCTTGCCGGGGTTGTCGCGGCGCAGCTGCGCCAATTTGTCTACCGAGACGCCAGGCTGCAATTCGTTCAAGAAATGCGACCACGTGTTCGGGAAGCTGATCGTGTCGCCCGAATTGACCGTCAGGATTGGCGGCAGAGTGGCGTCGAACACACCAAGCCGCACGGTCTGCTTGTTCGATTCGACGACGTGCACGCGACCTTGATCGGTGCGCTGGCTGCCCGTGGCGCTGGACGCCGACGCGTCGGCCGCTTGCGCCAGTTTGGCGAACCACGGTTGCACCGCCGCCAGCGCGCCCATGAATCCGCTGGCGCGTAGCAGCTTGCGGCGGGCGTGCCCGCGTGCCGTGAGATAACCGTCCAGCCTCTCGTGGTCGATCTCGTCCATGTGCAGAAGACGATCCGCCGATTTCGGATTCACTGCGGCGTCCTTGATATCTTCGCGGATCACGCCGGTACCCTGTTCGTCGCCGCAGCCGAATAAGTTGCCGCAGCGGTGCAGCGTGGGTGCGGGCTGATCGATATCGGTGTGTTGGTCCAACATGGCGCTCCTCCCGTTCGAATGCGTTCAGTTTGACAGGAATGCGATGCGGCGATCGCTGCACGTCGATTGCCGGCGCGTGAGCGAGCCGTGCTCGTCGTATCGCGATCGTGCGGCTCGGGCCGCTGAATTGCTCTCGGGCAAATATAAACGACGGTATGCCATGCCGTGGTCTCCAACGGCGCCAAACCGCCACGGCTTTCAGCATGGCGCAGCTATTGTGGCCAATTTGTGGCTGGCACCGTGAAAAACGTTTCATCGGGCGCGCGTGTAGGAAAGCGACCGCGACCGTGTCGATCGGGGCTGTCGCCGGCGGCTTGGGGCGCGGTGATGTGATCTACGTCCGGCCAATCTGGCGGCTGGTCATGGCCGTTATCCGCGCCATTCTCGAGCCGGTGTTCAAGCGCCTGCAAATATGAGACAGGAACGCCTGGAAGCGGCAAACCCAGGGAAAAAGCCGTTAATTTGTCCAGTATTAGCGTTAATTTCTTCTAAAGATTCGCCGGATAGGCTTGCCGGATCGAACTTTCGGCGGAGAACCGCAATGCGACAGTCTATCGGCGTACGTTTCGTTGAAGTCATGATTGGCGTGGCGGCGTCGTTGATTGGCGTCGCGCTACACGGGATGTGGCGCTAAACCGGCACAACGGCTGCGTCGCGGGGCGCGTTGCGGCGTTCGATCGTATTTAATCGATTATCGATTCGTCGTCGCAGCCAATGATTGTTCGGTTACAACAATTGCGCCCAATTGCAATTTTTCTGACCAAGTTCCGCTAAAATATTAACCCGTTCCCCGCAAACTGATCGGCGCATACAGGCGTCTGGCTGTCGGCGGGATTGTCACATGTCGCTACGGCGACGGATTGTAACCATCGGGCTGGAGCACATCCGAGCGATTCCCTTCGCGCGGCGTATCATCCTGCTCACGGTTCTCTTCCTTGTCGCCGTATACGCCGGCAACGTCGTCATTCTCGGTCATTACTATGGCGTGCTCGCCGGGCGGGAGCGCGAAGCCCGCGACGCCAGGGCGGCGCTGTTGGCCGAACACGCCGGCCGCGCGATGGCCGCGGTCGATCTGTCGCTGCAAAGCATCGCCGAGGGTTTGAAGGCACGCCTGCCGCTCGCCAAGCCGACGATCTTCACGCAGCTCCTGCTCGACAAATACGTCAAGGCGTTGCCCGAGGTGCACGCAATATTCGTGCTCGATGCCGACGGCCGCGACGTCAACAGCTCGTCTTCGTTCCCGCCGCCGTCGCTCAACGCGTCGGACCGGATGTATTTCTCAGAGCAGAAGAAATGGCTCGGCGTCGGGCTTTATCTCGACCGCCTTCAGGTTTCGCGTGTCGATCACCGAGTGGTTTTCACCGTGAGCCGCCCGATCCTCGACAACAACGGCAATTTCGAAGGTGTCGTCGCGGCGGTTATCGACCCCACGTACTTTTCCGATTTCTACGGCCGGCGCGGCGGACAACAGGGCAATGTCGTCCTGCTCGAACGCCAAGACGGCGCCATCCTGGCCGGTACCGGCTTGTCCGACCAGGATCTCACGGAAGGTCACCTCAAGGCTCTGAGCAAGCACGCCAAGGCGTATGCGACCAGGGCGAAGATCCACGGATTTCCGGCCCGGATCATCCTGATCGGCAAGCCGGTGATTACCTCGCCGCAATTCCTCAGTTTTTGCGCGATGGACGTCGGACTGCTGCTCGTCATGACGATCATCGCCTGGTGGCTGGCGAATGCGGCGGCCCGCGAGGCCACAGCCGTCGAACGCGAGGCCGGCGCGCGGCAGACCGCGGAGGCGCGTTTGCTGAGCGCGTTCGAGAGCGCGCCGGCGGCATTCGCACTCTATGACAGCGACGATCGTCTGGTATTGTCGAACGGCATCTATCGGTCGTTCTTTGCGCCGATCAAAGAGCTCATCGTGCCCGGCAAGACGTTCCAGGAGCTCAGCGAGGCCGCGGTCAGGCACCATGCCTTTGCCGACGGACATTCCGATGAGCGCGAATTTTTGCGCTGGCGATTGGATCAGCATCGCCTGGGGATCGGCGAGCCGGTTCTCCAGCTTCGGGACGGCCGCTGGATCCTGATGCGCGAACGGCGCACCAAGGAAAACGACACCGTTCTGTTCTATTCCGACATCACGCCGTTGAAGGAGCGCGAGGAGCAGCTTGGCCTGGCGCGGCAGCAGGCGGAGCACGCCAGCCAGGCCAAGACGGCGTTCCTTGCCAATATGAGCCATGAGTTGCGCACGCCGCTCAACGCCATCATCGGTTTTTCCGAGATGATCGAGCGCAAGGTGCTCGGGCCGATTTCCGAGAGCTACCGCCAATACGGCGAAATCGTGCGCACCAGCGGCCAGCACCTGCTGTCGATCATCAACGACATTCTGGATATCGCAAAGCTCAACGCCGGCAAGACCGAACTCCATCTCGAATCGGTCGACGTCAACCACACGATCGCCGAAGCGATTGCGATCATGTCGCGCAAGGCGGCAAGCGCCGGGATCGAGATCGTCACCGACCTGACGCCGCGTTGTCCGACGATCGATGCCGATCCGGTCCGCCTCCGCCAGGTCATGCTCAACGTCTTGGCGAATGCCGTCAAGTTCACGCCCGCCGGCGGCCGCATCGACGTCGCCACCGCGGTGGCGACTACCGAGCTGCGCATCACGGTCAAGGACACCGGCGTCGGCATGGCGCCCGAGGACATCCCGCGCGCCTTGGAGCCGTTCACCCAAGTCGGCCGCGAACGCGTACTGGCGCAAGAGGGCACCGGTCTTGGCCTGCCGATCTCCAAGACACTCATCGAGCTGCACGGTGGCCGTTTCGAAATCAGCAGCGCGCCCCAGCAGGGCACCACCGTCACGATCAACCTGCCGATTCGCCGCGCGGGTCAGACCGCGCCAGGCAAGCCAATATTGGATATCGCCGTTTAGGCCGCGCGACAGGAGTGCATGCCATGAGAAAGAATACGCTTGGTCTTCTGGTCGGAGTGTTCGCGCTTGCCGGCCAGCCGGCCTACGCAGCGGATCCGATCCGCATCGGCGTCGACGGACCCTTCACTGGCGGCTCGGCGCCGATGGGTGTCGACATGCTCCGCGGCGTCGAGTTAGCCGCCAACGAAATCAACAAGGCGGGCGGAATTCTCGGCCGCCCGGTGGTTCTGGTGAAACGCGACGATCAGGCGAACAACGATCGCGGCGCGCAGATCGCCAAAGAGCTGACGGAGCACCATCTAGTTGACGGGGCTGTCGGCTACATCAACACGGGCGTGGCTTTGGCGGCAATTCCGTATTTCGAGGAGGCGCATATCCCGGTCGTGCTCGGCGTCACAACCGGCAGCGTGCTGACGCGCGAGTTCGCGCCGCCCGAATACGCCGAGAACTATGTCTTTCGCGTTTCGTGCAGCACCGCGCTCGAGGTCGAGAAGATCGCCGAGATCGTCAAGGCGCGCGGTTATCAGAAGATCTCGATCTTCGCCGACACCACGGCCTATGGGCAGGTCGGCCGTCACGACTTGATCCAGGCGCTGGCCGCGCAGGGCATCGCGCCGGTGTCGAACGAAAAATTCAACATCGGCGACACCGACATGACCGCCCAGTTGACGCGCGCCCATCAGGCCGGCGCCGACGTCGTTCTGACCTACGGCATCGGTCCGGAGCTCGCCGCGATCGCCAACGGCCGCGCCAAGATCGGCTGGATGGTGCCGATGATCGGCAGCTGGACGCTGTCGATGTCGAATTTCATCGACGCCGCCGGCATCAACGGCCAAGGCACAGTGATGCCCCAGACCTTCGTCGAACAGGGCGATACGCCGAAACGCGCTGCGTTTATCCAGGCATTCCATGCCGCCTACAAGGTCACCCGCATGGAATCGCCGCCGTCGGCGGCGCAAGGCTATGATTCGCTCTATCTGCTGGCGGCGGCGATTCGCCAAGCAGGGACAGTCGACGGCGCCAAAGTTCGGGCGGCGCTCGACAATCTGCACGACAAGGTCGAAGGCGTCGTGCAGGTCTACAATCGTCCGTTCAATCCGGCCAACCACGAGGCGGTCGACGCCGACGACGTCGTCTACGGCGTGGTCGATAACGGCCGCGTCGTCCGGCTGGTGCCGACGACGCAGACCGCGGGCGTGAAGTAGCCGCGCCTCCCGCCAACGGCTGATCTTCGGCCCGCGCATAGGCATACGGCGCAGCTTCGGCTTGCTTAGCGCCGTGCAGGGCGGGAATACTCCGGCACCGCAACCAGCCAGGCGGCTGCCATGCTCGGCGTTCGTAACATCCTGAAGCGTGTAGCCGCCGGCGAGGCGACGGCCGAATCTGAAACCCGTGCCTGCCTCGACCGCATCGCCGAACGCGAAACCGCGGTCGGCGCCTGGGCCTTTCTCGATCCCGCGCGCGCCGTAGCCGAAGCGCGCCGGCGCGATCAAAGCCGCGCCAAAGGCCCACTGCACGGCGTCGCCGTCGGCATCAAGGACATCTTCGACACCGCCGACATGCCGACGTCCTACGGCTCGCCGATTTATGCCGATCACAAACCTGCGGCCGATGCGGCCTGCGTCGCGCTACTGCGCGCGGCCGGGGCGGTCGCGCTCGGCAAGACCGTCACGACGGAATTCGCCATGACGCATCCGGGCCAGACCCGCAATCCGCACAATCCGGCGCATACGCCGGGTGGATCGTCGTCGGGCTCGGCGGCGGCGGTGGCCGCCGGTATGGTGCCGGTGGCGCTCGGCACCCAGACGCTGGGGTCGGTGATCCGTCCGGCCGCCTTCTGCGGCATCGTCGGCTTCAAGCCCAGCTATGGCGCGATCAACCGCGCCGGGACGAAGCTTATCTCTGAATCGGCGGACACGATTGGCTTGTTCACGCGCTCGGTGGCCGACATTCCGCCGGTGCTCGCTGCCTTCACCGGCGCGCCGATGGAATCCTACGACAAGACGCTCGACAAGGCGCCGCGTATCGGCTTGGTGCGCGGCGTCGAATGGGACAAAGCGGCGGCGCCGGCGCAGGCCGCGTTCGAGGATGCCGCGCGGCGCCTTGCCAAGGCGGGCGCAAGCGTGTGTGACGTCGCCGTCGACCCGGCGCTCACGACAGCGCATGAGCGCTCGCGGATCATTACCGGCTATGAATTGGCGCGCGCCTACGCCTACGAGTGGTTCAACCATCGCGACCGGCTCAGCCCGGCCTTCGCGCGCAACGTCGCCGACGGCATGGCGATCGCCTTCGCGGACTACAACAGCGCGCGCGGCGCCTTCGATGTCGCACGTCGTGTCGCCGCCGAAGCCTTCGGCGATTGCGATTTCTGGCTGACGCTCCCGGCACCGGGCGAGGCGCCAAAAGGGATCGAGTCGACGGGCGATCCGGTGTTCAACCGGCTGTGGACGCTGCTGCATGTGCCGTGTCTGACGGTGCCGTGTGGCAAAGGGCCAGCCGGCCTGCCGCTCGGCGTCCAGCTCATCGGGCCGCCGCGCAGTGCCGCGCGGCTGCTCGCCGCCGGACGCTGGGTCGAGGCCGCGCTGGCCTAGCGGCGGGCGCTGGCGCGCCGCTTGGTCCGCGGTTGCGCGCGTCGCGCTTTCGTCCGGCGGCGCCACAAGGATTTGCTGGCGAGCCGCGCCCCCGCCGCCAGCGCCTCGAGCTTCGCCCACATGATTTCCGGATGGACGCGGCGATAGAACGGTCCTTGCGCAAAGCCGCAATCGGTGCCGGCGATGACCTGTTCGCGGCCGACCAAATTGGCCAGGCGGACGATGCGTTCCGCGACCAGCTCGGGATGCTCGACGACGTTGGTGGCGTGGCTGACGACGCCGGTCACCAGGATCTTGTCCTTGAGGTCGACGTCGCGCCAGACCTGCCACTCGTGCTCGTGGCGCGGGTTGGCGCCCTCGATGACGAACGCGCCGACGCGCGCTTTAAGCAGCGTCTTGACGATCGCCTTGAGCGGCACGTCGGTGACATGCGGTCCGGGCCAGCTGCCCCAGCAGACATGATAGCGCACGCGCGCCGGATCGATGCCCTTGAGTGCGTGGTTCATGATCTCGATCTGGCGTTCGAGCCAGTGGTGATAGTCCTGGAAGGTCTTGGGCGGCACCATGCGGTCGTAGGTGACGGCGGCGCGCGCATCGTCGAGCTGCACCAGGAATCCGGCGTCGACGATGGTGCGGTATTCGGTACGCATGGCTTCGGCCACCGCCGTCTGTAAATCGTCGTCGGTCTTGTAATACTCGTTCGTCTTGTCGGGCACGACGCTCGACGGCGCCGCCACCGGCAGAAAGCCCTCGACTACGTCGGCCCCTGCGACTGCCGCCTTGAAATCGTCGATGTCGCGCTGCAACGCCGCCTGACCGGTATAGCGGATCGGTCCGACGACCACGGATTCGGCGGTCGTCGCGCCCTGGTCGCGGCCGTCCATTTCGGCATAGAAGCCCTTGAAGCGGTCGCGGTCGGCGCCGCGCATCCACGGATTGCCGCCCGTGAACGGCCGGCGCTCGAACCCGGCGAGCCGCTCGAGCGCGTATTGCGACCAGCTGATCGCCTTGCCGAATTCGCCGTCGCTCACCACATCGATTCCGACCGCCGCCTGTTGCTGGACCACTTCGGCAACTGAATCCTTCAGGCACGCCGCGTGGGCGCGCTCTTCGTAGGGCCGGTGCTCCTGTTTGGCGCGCAGAAACTCGAGCAGCCGCGGCGGCC